>NZ_JAAFKF010000042.1 GCF_013299175.1 Sphaerotilus sp. | reverse complement strand
CAGGCATTGCAGCGCGAGGTGTCACTCGACAACCCCAAGGTCAGCCTGGAAGAGACGATGGTCGCGATGCAGCGGTCCAACATCGGTTTTCAGGCCACGCTGCAGGTCCGCAACCGGCTGGTGCAGGCGTACAGCGATGTGATGAACATGCAGGTCTGACCCCCGGCATGGATCCAGCAAGAAGCCCCCGGGATCTGCACGATTCCGAGGGCTTCTAGCTTTCTTGCTTTCCTGCTTTCTTGCTGGGCGAGGGACTCAAAGCGTCAACAGACGGTGTCGCTTTTGCGTGTGGTCCAGGTAGTGCTGCAGGCCCCGCTGGGCCGACATTCCCAGATCGGCCAGCTCGCAGCCGATGCGGCGGTAGCGGGTCGGCGCTGGACTGACCTCCGAGACATGCATCACCCGCAGCGTCACGCGCAGCCGGGTGCCCGCGTCCAGCTCGATGGTCACATCGGGCAGCACCTGCCCCGGACGGAACAGGTCCAGCTCCTCGTTGAGCATCAGTGCCACGCCGGTGTGGCTGATGTCGAGGATGCGCAGGTTGATCTGGCGGCGTGCCAGGTCCGGGTGGGTCAGCACCGCGTGCGGTTGCGCCCGGCCGGCGGGACGCACCCGGAACGCCTGGCGGCGCTGGAACCGGTGGACTTCACGCGGATACTGGGCGTTGAAGGCGCTGGCGCTGCGCCCATGCACCAGCACGAGATCCTGCACGTCGAACTGCACCTTGACGCTGTCGAGGTAGCCCGTGGCCACCACTTCGTGCAACTCGGTCATGCGCTGCACGGCGGGATTGCGCGGATCGGCCGCGAACACCAGCACGCCGCGCTGCGGGTCTTCCGCCCAGAGCGAGGTCGCGTAGTGGACACCGTCGGGCGTGGTCAGCGAGAGCGGCACATCACCCTCGACAAACTGCTTGAGCAAGGCGCGGATCTCGACCAGCGAGCGCACGCGGTGCTCGGTGGTCTCGGCGGCAGGCTCGCCCGTGGCGGCCGCTGGAGGAGACATCGGGGTGGTCATGCGGATGGCTCCTGCCCGCTCAGTGGAGGATGTTGCGGGGCGGGCCGGCCAACATGCTGTCCAGGTCTTCCAGCCAGGGTTCGGCCAGCATACGCACCTCGGCATCGTTGAGGAGGATGCGCTGCATGATGCGGGACTTGACCTGCACCTCTTCACTGGGCAACCGGTCCTGGCCGGCCGCATGCTTGAGCTGCGAGATCAGCACGGCGCAAGCCCCTTCCAGCTTGACGACACGGTCCCAGTTGCCCACGCGGGCGGCCTCCAGCATGTCGAGGCTGGCTTGCTCGATGGCCTCGTAGTACTGCAGCAAGGCACTCTTGTGCGGCGAGGAACTGTGCTGTGTTCGGGCGGTAGCGGCTTTGGACATGTTGGACCCAGTGTGTAACTTCAATACCAGGGGTGGGACGGCCGATCGCCCGCGATCAGGCCGGCACCCGACTGGAAACCTGTGCCCCGATGGATTCCCAGGCATCCCGGACGGGGCGGATCAGACGCTCGACTTCGTCGAGCGCGGAGGGGTCGTTCCGCAGATTGCCCCTGGTCAACTGCACCACGGCGTAGCTGTACAGGTTGCGCAGATTCAGCGCGATCTCGCCGCCGGACTCCATGTCGAGTGCCGCCAGGAGGCCCTCGTCCAGAATGCGTACCGCACGCCCGATCTGGGCGCATTTCAGATCAATCGAACCGGCAGCCATCGCCGCCCGCGCCCGTCCCACCGATTCGAGCAGACCGTCGTACAGCATCAGCACCAGGTGGTGTGGCGAGGCGGACGCAACCCCGGTCTCCATACCGATCTGTCGGTAGGCATTGGCGAAATGCTGCGGACGATTGAGAAGTGTGGGCACGGCGCTGTTGAACATGCGATGGGTTCAGTTGGATTCTGTTGGGGACGGTTTGGCGACGGCAGGCAGAGGTGTGGCGGGCAGTGCGTGTTTGACTTATCGTCCGCGCGATGCCGTGACTTGAGATCAGATAACGGCATCGGCAGCATCTGTCTCTGCGGTCTCTGCCGCCAATGGCGCAGGCGGCAGGCCGGCATCCTGGCGCTGCACCATGCGCAGCAGCAGCCGCCCGAAGTCGGCGGCGAACCGCCGGCCGTCGAACAAGGCGGAATGCAGCCGGCCCTGTTCGATCTTCGCTTTCAGGGCACGGAACGCAGCCGGATCTCGGGCCAGCGTGGTGGCCGACCGCATGTACGACTCGATGTCCCGGCACGCCAGCTCGGGCACCCCCAAGGCGTGCAGCAGACTGCCGGCCACCCGCGACGCGAAGCTCTCGCCCAGGAGCGCCAGCACGGGCACCCCCGCCCACAGCGCGTCGCTGGCCGTGGTGTGGCCCCCGCAGGGAAAGGTGTCCAGACACAGATCGGCCAGCGGCAGGCGGGCGCGGTGCAGCTCCGGCACCAGGAACGGCGCGAAGACCAGCCGCTGCGGATCGACCCCGTGGCGCCGTGCGGACGCCTGCAGGCGCAGACGGGTCGGCTCCTGCTCGACGAGCAGCCACAGCACGGCGCCGGGCGTCTCCCGCAGGATGCAGCACCAGGCCTCGAACACCTCGGGCACGATCTTGTAGGGCATGTTGAACCCCGCGAACACGAACGCGTCTTCCGGCAGACCGCACTGCTGGCGGGTCGCCACCGGCGGGCGGGTGCGGGTGCTGTCGTTGGGCTGGTAGCAGTGCGGCATCTGGGCGATGCATTCCGTGTAGGACGGCTGCGCCTCCAGCGGGGTGAGCACCGCGTCCCCGACCACGTAGTCCAGGCAATCCGCACCGGTCGTGCCCGGATAGCCCAGCCAGGACACCTGCAGCGGCGCCGGTCGGTGGACGAGCACGTCCATGCGTGCGCCGAGCGTGTAGCCCTTCATGTCCAGCAACACGCCGATCTCGTCGTCGCGTATCCGTGCCACCAGTTGCGGCGTGGACAGGTCGGCCGTTTCCACCCAGCAAGTGGCCGTGCGCCGCACACGGGCGCGCAGCTCGGACCGGTCCTCCTTGCCGCCCGAATAGAAATACAGCTCGAACTGGTCGCGGTCCATTCCTTCCAGACACTCGGCGATCAGGATGCTGGTGGCATGGACGTGGAAATCGCTGGAGAGCAGGCCGATGCGGATCTTGCCGTTCGGGCGGGGCACGCGCCACGTGCGCGAATGCGGCACGGGCGACAGCCCGGCACAGTGCTCGCGGTAGGTGTGCATCGCTGCCCACTGGAGGATGCCGGGGTCGTCGGTGAGGGTGATCAGCGCGAAGGGACTGCGGCCGGTGACAGGCGCCCGGCCGGAGGACTCCACTTGCCCGATGCAGTGGCGCAGGCGCTCGAAATCCCCCGCCAGCCCATCCCAGTCGCAAGCCCAGGAACTGGCATGGGCCGCACTCAGCGCCGCTCCGAAATCCAGCGGATTCGCATCCAGCAGCATCCGGTAGCACCACGCCGCCTCGACATGGCCCTCGCACTTCATCAACCCGTGCCCCAGGCCCTGCAGCGCCTGTTGACGCATCGCCACATCCGCGCCGGCCTTGCCCAGCGCGGCGGAACACTCCCGCACGGTGCCCTCGAAGTCTTGCAGCGCCAGATGGGCTTTCGCCTTCGCCAGGTGCCAGTGCCCGCTGCGCTCGACTTCTGGGTCGAGCTGCTGCAGCGCCGCGATGGCCTCGGCATGGCGGTGCGATTCCAGCAGGCAATCGGCCAGCAACTGGCAGACCTGGGCATCGCCGTGGTTCAGTCGGTACGCCCGCCCCAGGTGCTCGGCAGCCGGCCCGGCCTGGCCGAGCCGGTGGTCACACTGCGCGAGCAACAACCAGCAGAGCTGGTGGGCAGGATCGGCTTGCACAGCCCGCGCAAATTGGGCCTGTGCTGCACTCACCTGCCCCTTGCGCAGCAGCTCCCGTCCCCGCTGCTCCAGCCGCCGGGCGAGCGCAAGATCTGCGTGGTTGCGGGTAACGGGGCGCGCAGCAGGACGGGACGCGGGACGAGAAGCGGAACGGGTGGCAGCAGTCATGGTCAGGCACGGCCTCGACAGGAGAGAAAGGATCTCACCGAGTCTAGGATTGCCCCCCCTGCGGCATCGCCCGATAAGGTCCGCCTCGCCCGATAGTTCGCGCCTCGAATCGCAGGGATCAGCCGTACATCCGCTTGATCATCATCGTCACCGAGCTGCCCAGACCATTGATGCTGGACATCCGCTGGTCCAGCGCGTCATATTGCTTGCGCAGGCGTTCCTCGACAGCCTGGTAGTGCAGGTCCAGCGACCCTTGCTTGTCCGTGTTGCGCCGGAGCTGGGTCTTGAGGCTGCTGGTGCGTGTTTCCAGTGGACCATCCGTCGCCTGTGCGGCATCGGCGAACGTCCGGAACCGCTTCATGAAGCCCGTTTGTGCCGTGGTGTCACTGGCACTGCCACCACCCAGGAGTTCCTTGACCTGTGCCGGATTGGCCAATGCGGCATCGAGCTTCGTGCTGTTCAGCTCCAGGCGGCCTGTGGCATTGATCGACAAGCCGATGTCGGAGAGCCGCTTCAGCGACCCCGCACCACTGCCGGAATACTCCTCGTACAGCAGCGCCTGCATCTTGGTCTGCAGCCCCAGCGCCGTGCGGTCCGATTGCAGCTTGCCGGCCGACTTGGTCTCTGCGTCGTACTTGGTCTCGGTCTTGATCTGGTCGATCAAGCCGTTGTAGGACGTCATGAAGTCGTTGATCTTGGTCTTGAGGTCCGTGTGGTCGGCCGCCACCGACATCTCCACCGGACCCGTGGTCGTCTTGTTGAGCTTGATCGACAAGCCCTCGACCACCCCGTCGATCGTGTTCGAGGGGGACGTGACCGCGATGCCGTTGACGACCGCCCGGGCATCACGGGCGGTCTGGTTGCGCGACATGGGCGACGACAGTGCCGCCGCATCGTAGGCCAGCGCCGACAGCCCCGTGGCCGCATTGCCGTCGTCATTCGTCTCGCTGACGCCGATGCGGAAGGCATTTTCTTCACCGGTTGCGGTGGAGCGCAGCGTCAGGCGAGCGCCGGAGGTGTCGGTGACGATGCCTGCCGTCACCCCCGCGTTGGCTGCATTGATCTTGTCGCGGATCGCGCTCAGCGAGGTATCACCCGCGCCGATCGCGACCGTGAGGCTGGTGGTTCCGGATTTGGGCGTGAAGGTGCTGGCCGGGCTGCCACTGCCCCATTTGCCGATGTCGATGGTCAGCGTGCCCTCGGACAAGGTGGACGCGCTGGAGGTCTGCGCGGTGCTGCTGACCGTCTGCGCCACGGCCAATGCATCGACCTGCAGCGAATACGCACCCGCCACACCGTTTTGCCCGCTGATCGAGGTCACGGTCGCCACCGAGGTGTCGGCCAGCGTCGTGGCCGTGCGCCCCCACACCCCGGTCGTGTTGAAAGCGGCCGACTTGTCGCGCAGCGTGGCCAGTGCGCTCTGGATCTTGCCAAAGGACGAGATTTTGGCGTTGATGGACGACTCGTCTTTCTTGAGTGCGGTCAACGGCTGTTTCTCGATGCTCATCAGTTGGCTGATGATCGACGCAACGTCCAGGCCACTGCCCAGACCGGATGACGTGATGGAACCCATGGCAATACCTCCTCCAGCACCAAAGACCAATGCGCAGTCCCGGTTGAACCGGTCTGCGCACAGAAACAAGCAACACGGTGAACAGGCTGGGCGGAGAGATCCTGGGGAGCGCCCCGCCCTGGTCCGGTCAGCGCAGCAGCGTCATCACCTGCTGCGGCGCCTGGTTGGCCTGCGCCAGCATCGCGTTGCCTGCCTGCTGCAGCACCTGGGCGCGTGACAGGTTGGAGGTTTCCACCGCGAAGTCCGCGTCCATGATGCGACCGCGGGCAGCCTGCAGGTTCTCGGCCGACGTGGCCAGGTTGGCCACCACGCTCTCGAAGCGGTTCTGCACCGAACCCAGCATCGAACGGGCGGTCGTGACTTCGTCGATCGCGGTGTCGAGATTCGACATCGACGTCAGCGCACTGGCGGCCGTGGAAATCGTGGCAGCCGCACCCGAGATGGACGCGGCCATGCCGGCCCCCGTCGCGATGCTGGCCATCGTCACCGTGATGGCGTCCGTGGTGACGTTGTCCGCCCCCACCTGGAACACCATGGCACCGGCCGAGCCATTCAGCAGGGTCTTGCCGTTGAACTTGGTGCCCGAGATCACGCGGGTCACTTCAGCCGACAATGCCTGGTATTCCTGGTCCAGATTGGCGCGGTCGCTGGTGCCGTTGGTGGCGTTGGCCGACTGGACCGCCAGTTCACGCATCCGGTGCAGCGACTCGCCGATCTTGCCCAGCGCACCTTCTGCGGTCTGCGCCAGCGAAATCGCGTCATTGGCATTGCGGCCAGCGACGTTCATGCCACGCACTTGCGAGGTCATGCGTGCAGCAATCGCCAGACCAGCCGCATCGTCCTTGGCCGAGTTCACGCGCAGGCCGGTCGAGAGGCGCTGCATCGCGGTGCTGAGCGACAGGCTGGTCGTCGACAAGGCCCGCTGCGAGGTCAGCGAAGACATGTTGGTGTTGATGGTCGAGGACATGGCGTACTCCAATCGAAATCTGTTGAGCGGGCACCGCGGTGGGTGCCTTGCCGGCCTGGTGACGTGTCGTCCGGGCCGTGCTTTGGTTATCGAACTTCACCGGGAGAACTTGAGCCTGCCTGGCAAGAAAATGCACCGGGCGGCTCGGCGCTGTTCTCTGCTGGTTCGCTGTTTGTTTCAGCGCAACAAGGACAGCACCTGCTGCGGGGCCTGATTGGCCTGTGCCAGCATCGCGTTGCCCGCCTGCTGCAGCACCTGGGCACGCGACAGCCTGGAGGTTTCGGCCGCCATGTCGGCGTCCATGATCCGGCCTCGGGCAATCTGCAGACTTTCGCTGGAGGTCGCCAGATCGTCCATGACATGCTCGAAACGGTTCTGGACCGAACCCAGCACCGACCGGGCTGTCGTCACCTCGTCGATCGCGGCATCGAGGTTCGACATCGTGCTCAGGGCATAGGCGGCGGTGGAGATCGTGGCCCCCGTCCCGGAGAGGGCCACCGACATGCCGGGGCCGGCCCAGATGTTCCCCATCGTCACCGTGATGGTGTCCGCAGAGGTGTTGTCGGCTCCCACCTGGAAGGCCATGGCACTGGTCACGCCGTTCAGCAGCAGCATGCCGTTGAACCGGGTGCCCATGATCACGCGGATCACATCCTCCGACAGCGCCTTGTACTCTTCATCCAGGTTGGCGCGGTCGCCGGAACCGTTGGTCTCGTTGACCGACTGCACGGCCAGCTCGCGCATGCGGAACAGCGATTCACCGATCTTGCCGAGCGCGCCCTCTACCGTCTGCACGACGGAAATCGCGTCGTTGGCGTTGCGGCCCGCGACCTGTTTGCCGCGGGACTGCGACATCAGGCGCTCGGCAATCGCCAACCCTGCCGCATCGTCTTTGGCCGAGTTGACACGCAAGCCCGTCGAGAGGCGTTGCATCGAGACGCCGAGTTCGCTGGTGGTCGATGACAGGGCATGCTGCGCAGTGAGCGAAGACATGTTGGTTTGGGTGGTCGATGCCATGGCGAATTCCATTCGAGATCTGTTGAGCAGGCCCACGACGAGCGCCTGGTCAGCCCGGTGACATGTCGATCGGGTCGTGTTGGTTTTCGTGCATCGCGCGGGAATCTTGAGGAACAGCCACCGTAATTCCCCCCAATTTCCAGGGAACACCCCCAGCAGGCCCAGTCAATTTGTCCACTGAAGAACCTTTTAGTACCAGCCCATGCCGGTCAACCATCCCCTGAAGTGATAAAACACGGGCAGGTGGACAACGGAGACCCCTTTCATGCTGAACATCGTCGTGGCCCGTCGGGGAGAAGAGGTACGCTGGATCGACGACCTGCCCGAGCACTGCCGCGTGACGGTCTGCACCGACGATGCGTCCCACGGTGTGCCACTGGACGTGACACGCCACATCGAGCTGGTGCGGCTGCCAGGGCAGCACAGCGTCAGCGAGCTGTACCTGGCCTACCTGAAGCGGCTGGCGCACGGCAGCACCGAAGCCAGCGCCCACCCCGACCCCAGTGCGTTCACCGTGTTCTGTCCTGGCGATCCGCTGGCGGTGTGCCCGGATTTTCTGGCGCTGCTGGAGGCGCCGGCGCTGTGGGGTGACGTGCAGCCACTGACACAGGCCCAGACCACCACCCACGATCCGGTCGATGCCCAGGAGCTGACACCGGATTGGCGCACCACGCTGCCTGTCGCACCCGTGCGCTTCGATTTGCGCAGTTGGGCGCCGCTGGGCGGCTTCGACAAGACGATGTACCGGGCGCAGCAACGCTACCGCCAGTTGCACCATCTGCAGGACCACCAGCACCCAGCGGCGCATTTCTTCGCCGCTTGCCAGTTCCCCGCCTTCGCACAGGCGATCGAGGCACATGACCTGGGCTTGCGCGACAGTGGTCTGCTGTTCGCGGTGCGACAGCCGCAGCTCCACGACTGGCTGGCTGCGCACGGATCTGCCTTGCCCCAAGTGAGCGCGTGGCTGCTGCAAGACCCGTCGCATGGGCGGATCTGGGACCAGTTCTGGCTGCACCTGTTCGGCGCTCCCCTCGTCCGCGTCGAAGCCCTGTCGCCACCCACCATGGTGTTCGGCGATGCGGACACGGGCGATGCCGGTGACGAGGAGCTGGAAGACTTTTCGCTCAGCCGGGCGCTCGCCACGATCGACGACACGCTGGCACGCCTGGCCCCCCCGCCACTGGCCCAGCGCAGCCAGCAGCCCTCTGCGCTGCAGGTGGCACGCGCGGTCGCAGCGGCACAAGCGCGGCGCACCACCCCCTCTCCCCAGGCACGGCAGGCGCTCCAGGAGCTGTCCGACCGCGCCGCACAGGCGTTCCGGATGGGTGATCTGCAGTACGCCGTGTCCTGCGCACGGCTGGCGCTGCAGCAGGACACCAGCCACACCGCGAGCCGCTTCACCCTGGCGATGGCGCTGGCGGCGCAAGGCCACCGCGACGAGGCGGTGGAGCAATTCGAGTGGATGCTCCAGGCCGATGTCTGGGTCGCAGGGCCGACACGCGTGCCAGACCGCACGGCAGCGATCACCCGCACCCAGTGATGCGTGCAAACGTGCCATCCGAGGATGACACGCTGTAGGAATTTGCCTGACACGCTACAAGAAGTTCGGAGACTCCAGGCACGGAAGAGGGCTGATGTTCCCGCCCAGTTCAAGTCATCAGAATCGACTCCATCGACAACGCCTCGCCAGCCTCACCCAGGCAGCGAAGCCCACCCAGACCGACAGGAGCCCGACATGAACACCGAACAGATCCTCTCCGAAATCCGCGAAGCCAATCTGTCGTACATGATGCTGGCGCAGAGCCTGATCCGCGCCGACCGCGAGCAGGCGCTGTTCCGCCTGGGTGTCTCGGAAGAGACCGCCGCCATCCTGGAGACCCTGTCGCCAGCGCAGATGCTCAAGATCGCCGCGGGCAACACGCTGCTGTGCCGGATGCGCGTCGATGACGATCTGGTCTGGAGCCTGCTGACCAACCACGGCAAGAGCGCCGCCAACGACGGTGTCTCCCGTCTGCACGCCAGCATCCTGATGGCCGGCCGCCACCAGGAAGCCGCCTGAACAGCACCAGGAGCCGACCATGAAGTGCAAGAGCATCCTGACCGAAGCCCGACAGATCGAACGCGCGGTCACGCTGATCAAGCTGGGCGCCCGCCTGCAGGTGCTGGAGTCGGAGACCGACCTGTCCTACGAGCGCCTGCTGCGCCTGTACAAGGAAGTCGCCGGCAAGTCGCCCAGCAAGGGCCAACTGCCCTTCTCGACCGACTGGTTCATGACGTGGCAGCCCAACATCCACGCCTCGCTGTTCCTCAACACCCATGAGTACCTGAACAAGGTGGCCGAACTCGAAGAGATCGACACCGTGATCAAGGCGTACCAGCTCTATCTGGAGCAGACCCAGGCACAGAATCTGGAGCCGCTGCTGTCCGTCACCCGTGCCTGGCGCCTGGTGAAGTTCGTGGACAACGGCATGCTCACGATGACGAAATGCTCCAAGTGCGGCGGCCACTTCGTCACCCATCCGCACGAGATTGCCAAGCACTTCGTCTGCGGCCTGTGCAACCCGCCGGCCCGCGCCGGCAAGGGCAAGGCCAGCGGCTCGCTGCAACTGCACTGATCCGCGGCGGGCGGTGTCCTGTCCATGATGTTCTCCTGAGTCCCCAACACCACTCCCGGTGTTTTGAATGGACCTTGTGCCTGGCACAAGGTCCTTTTTTTGTGCCCATGCACAACCATGGCCCATCCAAGGAGAACCGCAAGCAAAACCCCGGCTTTTTTGAAAAATCCCCCGCAACCAGTACCCGATGATGTAGACCACCCGTCAACAGCCGCGCACCGGAACCTGGACCAAGACCATGAGTAATTTTGCAACCCTCGCCACAATGCACTTGGATCTCATGGAAAAGGTTCTTCTGGGACTGATCTATGAAGATCCGCCCATTGACCAGTGGTCAGATGGAAAATTCTCCCCCCATCTCAGGGAAAATGGACTGGACTGGCCCGCCAAAGCACACACCATGATTGGCATGGCGCGGCTGAAAAATATCCGCGAGCTGGCCAGCCGTGTCATAGGCGATGAAATACCGGGAGACTTCATCGAGACGGGTGTGTGGCGAGGAGGTGCCTGCATCTACATGCGGTCCATCCTGAAAATACTCGGCATCACCGATCGAAAAATATGGGTCGCCGATTCATTCGAGGGTTTGCCAAAACCAGAATCGGAACCGGACAGGTATCTGAACCAGGATCTTGACGACCTGCACCACACCTACAAGGAACTGTCGGTTTCCTTGGAGCAGGTCAAAGAGAATTTCTCGAAATACAACCTGCTGGATGAGCAGGTTGTATTCCTGAAGGGCTGGTTCAAGGACACGCTGCCCACCGCGCCCATAGAGAAAATAGCCCTCCTGCGGCTTGACGGCGACATGTACTCGTCCACCATGGATGCCTTGCTTGCGCTGGGACACAAGGTCAGCAAAGGCGGATACATCATCGTGGACGATTTCGGAGTCATCGAAGGCTGCCGCAAAGCCATCCACGAATACCGGAAATCCAACCACATCACCTCTCAAATCTACAACATCGACGGTGTCGGGGCCTATTGGAAAGTGACTTGACGGCGCACAGCCATTTTCAATTTTCCATCTACCCTCTGCCCATATCAACACCCATCGCCACCAGCAAAAGCCATGTCCAAGCCCGACTTCAACATTTGCATCATGCAGCCTTCTGGCTACATCCATTCCTTGGGTCTGCTGGACCCGGCCAGGTATTTCAGGCATCAACTGAGACAACTGGGTGCCCATGTTTCGTTGTCGAAAAACAGGCTGCGGCACGGCGCCATCAACCTGGTCTTCGGCGCCCACCTCGGCTTCGATCCGGCGCAGCGGCAGCGCCACACCTGCATCTTCATCAACCTCGAACAACTGGGGGCTGGGGGCGCCAGCATCCCGGCAAACTACTTGTCGCTGCTGGGCAGTTCTGCGGTCATTGACTACGCGCACGACAATATTTCCGCGTACACGAAATACCCGGAAGATGTCCCCATCGCACACTTCGTGAATGCACCATACCTGGCGCACGAAGGCGACCAGGCAGCCATCCCGATCGAAGACCGCCCCATCGACTTGCTCTTTTTCGGTTCGATGAACGAACGCAGAAAAAAAATCATCCAGCGCATCGAGGCGCAAGGGATTTCGGTGAGCGTGTTCGATCAGCCGATCTATTGCGCCGAACGGGACCACTACATTCGACAAGCCAAGGCCGTGCTGAACTGCCATTTCTATGCGTCCAGCCGTTTCGAACAGGTGAGGATCTCGCACTGCCTGAGCCTCGGAACCCCCGTCATCTCGGAAAGAAACCCCAACACCCGCCCTGCCCCCTTCTACGAAGATGCTGTCACCTGGTTCTCCGACACCGAACTGGAGGGCTTTTTCTCCAGCAAGTTCGGGACACCCGAGTGGCAGCAGCAGGCACAGGCCCAACTGACCCACTTCCAGCGGCTGGATGCCACCGAAAATTTTTCTGACATCCTGGATTTTTCCATTGGCTACCACCAGGAGCATGCCAAGCATGTCACCGCAGGCCCCTGGCGACCGGTCAGGATGAATCTGGGGTCCGGCAAGGACTACAAGCCTGGGTGGTTGAACGTGGACATTCTGGAACGTGCCGAACCCGACGTGGTCATGGACCTGAGCCAGCCCCTGCAGCTCCCCCTGGACATACCAAGCCGCACCTGCGGGCGGGTGCATCTGAGTTCTGGACAATTCGAGACCATTTATGCCAACAACGTGCTGGAGCACGTTCCCGATCTGACCGGACTCATGACCCAATGCCTGGACCTGCTGGCAGAAGGCGGCAAGTTCGAGATCGAGGTACCTTACGAACGCGCGTTGACCGCCTGGCAAGACCCGACACACATCCGGGCACTCAATGAAAACTCCTGGATCTACTACACCCAGTGGTTCTGGTATCTCGGCTGGTTCGACCACCGATTCGACATCGCGCAATCCTGCTACCTGGATACCCAGTTGAATCCTTGCCTGCAGGAAAAAGCAGCGTTCATGCGCGTCACCCTCCAGAAGATTGCCACGACACCACACGAGCGCACCATCGCCCGCACCATGCAAGCCAACTGGATCGTCCCCGATGATGAAATCCCACGCACTCAAGCCAGCGCCCAGATGGCGGAAGAAATGGTCGAACTCGATCCACGCGGATAAGCCGACTCTGGCGGCCGGGATTGGCAAATCCGACCACTGGCCGTTGCCGGCGCTGCTGGCGTGGTGCCTGATCTGGGGGCAATGGGCCGGATTGACCTCGCTGGGGATGTCCGGCGGCACGGCCCTTGGCTGCGCGTCGGTGACAGGCATGGGCCTGGCGCTGATCGCCCGGTCACGCTGGCGCCGCTTGATGGTCGCCGCGGGCTTCCCGCTGTCGTTCGCGCTCAGCGGACTGGCCAGCGGCTGGTCTGCGGTGTGGTGGCTGCTGCCGCTGGCGGGACTGGCCTTGGCATACCCGGTGCGGACCTGGTCGGATGCACCGCTGTTCCCGACCGGCGCCACTGCGCTGGATGGACTGGCCGATTTGATCCGGCTGCCCGCCAATGCCCGCGTGCTGGATGCCGGTTGTGGCCTTGGCCACGGCTTGCAAGCGTTGCGCAGGGCGTGGCCCCAGGCGCGGCTGGAGGGCATCGAGTGGAGCCGCCCCTGGCGACAGATTGCGGCCCTGCGCTGCCCATGGGCCACGGTCCGCCATGGCGACATGTGGGCCGAATCCTGGGCGGGACACGATCTGGTCTATCTGTTCCAGCGGCCGGAGAGCATGCGCCGGGCCGTCGAAAAGGCCCAGCGCGACATGCGTCCCGGCACTTGGCTGGTCAGCCTGGAGTTCGAGGCACAAGGGCTGCGTCCACACGCCCGTCTGCAGCACCCTGGCCAGCGCCCGGTGTGGATCTACGTGATCCGTGAAGCCCACCCTGCTCAGGGACACCACCCGCACAGCCACCACTCAAGTGTCCAGTGCTCCTGACCGATATGCAAATCACGGCGCTGGTCGCGGGCCTCACCGCAGCCACAACGCCCCATGAAGTCATCTGAGGAAAAGGTCTCTCATGTTCGTCATCATCGGCTGGGCGGTGGCCATCGGCTGCATCTTCGGCGTCTACGCCATGCACGGCGGCAACATGGGCGTGATCATCCACGCCCTGCCCTTCGAGATGCTCACGATCTTCGGCGGCGCACTCGGTGCCTTCGTGGTCAACAACCAGATGAAGGTGCTCAAGGCGGCGGGCAGGGGCCTGGCCGGCTGCTTCAAGGCATCGAAGCACTCGAAGGCGCGGGCGATGGAGCTGCTGGCCATGATGTTCGAGATCCTGCAGAAGACCCGCAAGGAAGGGTTGATGTCGATCGAAAAGGACATCGAAGACCCGCACGCCTCGGCCCTGTTCCAGAAATTCCCCGTCGTCGGCAACGACCACCACGTCACCGAGTTCGTCTGCGACTACCTGCGCATGATGGTCTCGGGCAACCTCAACGCCCACGAGATCGAGTCCCTGATGGACACCGAACTCGACACCCACCACCACGAGGCGCACGGCGCATCGGCGGCCATCGCCCGGCTGGCTGGTGCCTTGCCCGCCTTCGGCATCGTGGCGGCCGTGCTGGGCGTGGTGAACACCATGGGCTCGGTGGGCCAGCCGCCGGCGGTACTGGGCGGGATGATCGGCTCGGCGCTGGTCGGCACGTTCCTGGGCATCCTGCTGGCCTACGGCTTCGCCGAGCCGCTGGCCGGCCTGATGGAGCAGAAGAACGACGAGGACAGCAAGGAGCTGCAGTGCGTCAAGACCGTGCTGCTGGCCTCGATGCAGGGCTACGCGCCGCAGATCGCCATCGAGTTCGGCCGCAAGGTGCTGTATTCGACCGAGCGCCCGACCTTCAACGAGCTGGAACAGCACGTCAAGAAGAAGTGACCGCAGGAGACCCCCATGGCCGGTGACGCCAAGAAACTGCAACCCATCATCGTCAAGAAGATCAAGAAGGGCGGCCACGGCGCACATGGTGGTGCCTGGAAGATCGCCTATGCCGACTTCGTGACGGCGATGATGGCCTTCTTCCTGCTGATGTGGCTGCTCGGCTCCACGTCGGAAGGCGACAAGAAGGGCCTCCAGGACTACTTCCAGTCGCCGCTGCGGGTGGCGATGATGGGGGGCGGCTCGGGTTCAGGCGACTCGTCCTCGGTCCTGCGCGGCGGTGGACAGGACATCACCCGCACCGGCGGTCAGGTGAAAAAAGGCGACATCGAGGCCGAACGCAAGACCTACCAGCTCCAGGCCCTCAAGGCCAGCCAGGCCACGGCCGAGAAGCAGCGCCTCGAAAGCCTGCGCGACCGCGTCAAGGAGGTGGTGTCGAACCTGCCCGCGCTGTCGGCCTTCAAGTCGCAGATCCGCCTGGACATGACCCGCGACGGACTGCGCATCCAGATCGTGGACGAGCAGAACCGCCCCATGTTCGACAGCGGACTGGACCAGGTGAAGCCGTACATGCGCGACATCCTGCGCGCCATCGGCAGCGTGCTGGCCGAGGTGCCCAACAAGCTCACGCTCGAAGGCCACACCGACGCCCTGCCCTTCTCCGGCGGTGTGGGCGGCTACAGCAACTGGGAGCTGTCGAGCAACCGGGCCAACGCCTCCCGCCGCGAACTCATCGCGGGCGGACTGAAGGACGAGCGGGTGCTGCGCGTGCAGGGTCTGGCCTCCAGCGTGCCCTTTGACAAGCACGACCCGCGCAATCCCGTGAACCGCCGCATCAGCATCATCGTCATGACCCGAGAAGCCGAGGAACGGTTCTTCGAGAGTGGCGACGCCATGACCGTCAATGCCATCCCTGCCGAAGGCACTGCCTCAAGTCCGCTGGTACCCGCCCGATAAACCCCTACACGGCCCCACCATGGCCCCACCCTGCAGAAGGATTCCCCATGCCAGCCTGCCCCGATCTCCGCTTCCTCGTCGTCGATGACTTTTCCACCATGCGGCGCATCGTGCGCGGGCTGCTCAAGGACATGGGGTGCCAGCACATCGAAGAAGCCGAGGATGGCGTCACGGCGCTGCAGAGCCTGCGCAACGGCCGCATCGACTTCGTCGTCAGCGACATCAACATGCCCAACATGGACGGGTTCGAGCTGCTCAGCCAGATCAAGCTGGACCCGGCGCTCTGCCACATTCCCGTGCTGATGGTGACGGCCGAGGCCCGCAAGGAAGACATCGTCCGAGCCGCGCAGACGGGGGCCGCCGGCTACATCGTCAAGCCCTTCACCAAAGCGACGCTGGAAGACAAGATCGGCAAGATCGTCCAGAGAATGCCCGTGGTGGCCTGAGCCGAAGCTGTCACCATGGCCACCACAGATTTACCGGACGCCTCTCCGCACGAAATCCTCCGCCAGATCGGCGCGATGACCCGCAAGCTCCACGACACCATCGCCGAACTCGGTCTGATGCCGGGGCTGCAGGCCGCCACGCAGGCCCTGCCGGACGCCCGCAGCCGCCTGCACTACATCGCCCGCAAGACCTCGGATTCGGCCAACCGGGTGCTGAATTCGGTGGACGACGCCAAAGGCGAACACCAGCGCCTCAGCGCCGACACGCTGCGGCTGGTCGAGGTGCTGTCGAGCGGGGCAGCGCACGACAGCGCGACACGCGGCCACTTGCAGGATCTGGCGCAGCAGGTGCAAACCTCGACCAGCCGCATCGACGAACACCTGACCAACATCATGATGGCCCAGGACTTCCACGATCTCACGGGCCAGATCATCACCAAGGTGGTGGTGCTGACCGACGAACTCGAAGGCGGTCTCGTCAAGCTGCTGCTGCAGATTGCCCCGGAACACCCCTTGGTTGCACCTGTGGACAGCCACACCTGGGCCGGTCCCGTGGCTGATTCGATGACCCGCACCGACGTGGTCAGGAACCAGAACGAGGTCGATGAGCTGCTGGCCCGCATGGGATTCTGAGCCGGGCCACTACACTGCGGCGCTTCGCCACTGCCGCTGACCCCAGGCCATGTCCGATCTCCAAGCCGCCTTTGCCACCGCCGTCGCCGACTCGAAGCAACTGCCCGAGCGCCCCGACAACATGACCCTGCTGAAGATCTATGCCCTCTTCAAGCAAGCCTCCGAGGGAGACGCCAGCGGCGAGCGCCCCGGTTTCACCGATTTCGTGGCCCGCGCCAAGTTCGACGCCTGGGCGGCGCTGGTCGGCACCGATGCCGACACGGCCCGCCAGGACTACATCGACCTCATCGAGTCACTGAAGTGACGGTGCGTGGAGCGCCGTGTCGCGCTCCCGCTTGGGCAGCGCGGCCAGCCGGCGCACTTCGGCGTGAAAGCGCGGCCAGTCCCGCCCCACCCGCTCGAACAGCCGCTCGAACGCTGGCACCTGCGCGTTGTAGGCCGCCAGCACGCCCAACCGCGCGTTGTTGACCCCCTCGAACCAGGCATCGAACGCCCGGTCGCCACCCCAGGACGCATCCCGCCAGCGGGCGTACTCGCTGCGCAGTTCAGCCAGCAGCCGCGCCTTCTCGCGGCGTTTGTCGCCGTCGCTGGCCGAGCTGCGGTAGAGCGCGTCCAGCCGCTCGCGGGCGCCCATCGTCAGCGTGCGGAATTCATTGCGGCGCCGGTCGAGCGATTCGGTGGCGCCGAGCTGGTCGCTGCGGCCGGCGGATTGCAGCCACTGCCGGCTGCCGAGGCGCTCCACCGCCGTGGCGTAGGACTCGTTGAAGGTTGTGTCGCCGTCCGCGTAGGCGACCTGGTGCGACAGCTCGTGGAAGATCAGCCGCGCCAGATCGACCTCCGCGCCGCGCAGGAAGGTGTTGAGCAGCGGGTCGGCGAACACGCTGCCCGGCAGCTTGCCCAGCGTCGAATACGCCGGCACGCCGTAGACGTTGACCTCCCAGCCCTGCGCCCGCAGCGCGGCGGCGAGCGTCTCGGCCTCGGCCTTGTCGAAGTAGCCGCGGTAGCCGACACAGCCCAGCACCGGGAAGCACCATGTCTTCAGCTTCAGCGACAGCTCGGGCGCGGCCACCACGTTCCACACCGCCGCCGGTCGGCCCAGATCGGCGTAGCGGCGGTAGCTCGCGTTGTCCGGCAGCGCGAGTTGCTGGCTGGCGTAGTCGCGCAGCGTGCGGCTGAGTTCGAGGCGCTCGCGCACGTCGGCGTTGGTCGCCGGATCGGCCAGCACCTCGTCCACCGGCCGCGCCGCCCCCAGCATCCGCAGGTGCCCCGCCACCGACTGCCACAGGTAGCCCGGCCGCCACGCCGAATCGACATCATCGGCCGCCGTCGTCGCGCAACCCGACAGCGCCGCCGCCAGCAGCAACGCCAACACCGATGCCCGAACCGCCCTCACCCCGCAGCCTCCACCTCGACCAGCACGTCGTAGAAACACGGCGCCGCGCCGATGTCAGTGAGCCGCTGGTGCGTGACCTCGTTGACGTTGGTGCCGTGTGACCCGAGCTTGCGCCACCAGATGCCCAGGCCGTTGACGACGCCGGGCCGTGCGCGGGTGCTGACGCGGGCGGTGCAGTGGTAGCTGCCGCGGTCGTTGAAGACACGCACGGGCGTGTGGTCGGCCAGTCCGCGGGCGGCGGCGTCGTCGGGGTGGACCTCGACGATCGGCTCGGACTCGATGTCGCGCAGGCTCTTCACGTTCACGAACGTCGAGTTGAGGAAGTTGCGGGCAGGCGGGGAGATCATCGCCAGCGGATACCGCGCCGCCAGCGCAGGCGCCGAAGCGGCCGATTCGTAGGGCGGCACATGGTCCGGCAAACCCAGCCCCGGCACGTCGATCTGCACCCGCCCGTCCCGTGTCGGGAAACCGCCCTCGGCGAACGGCGCGTCCGCGATCGGCAGGCTCATCCAGCCCGGCGAGGCTTTCAGCGCCGCGTAGGTCACGGCGCCGCGCAGGGTCTGTTCGGCCATCGCCTCGTCGCTGTCGCGGAAACACGGCTCGTCGAAGCCCATCGCCGCCGCCAGCCGCCGGAAGATCTCCGTGTTCGGCAGCGACTGGCCGAGCGGTTGAACCGCCGGTTCGTTGAGCAGCACGTCGGTGTGGCCGTAGCTGGTGTGGAGGTCGAGGTGTTCGAGCTGCGTCGTCGCGGGCAGCACGTAGTCGGCGTGGTCGGCGGTGTCGGTCAGGAAGTGTTCGAGCACGACGGTGAACAGGTCGTCGCGGCAGAAGCCTTGCACCACCTTGGCCGACTCGGGGGCGACGGCGACCGGGTTGCTGTTGTAGACGAGGAGCGCCTCGACCTTCGGGCCGAACGCGGGCGAGGCGTCGCGCAGCAGGTCGTCGCCGAGGGTGCTCATGTTGACGGTGCGCGGCGTGCGGCCGGCGAGCAGGTCGGGGCGTTGGCGGGCGGCGTCGTCGCGGATGGCGCCGAACCAGCCCGAACTCGACAGCAGCAAGCCGCCCGCCCGGTGCCGCCACGCGCCCGTCAGACACGGCAGCAGCGCGATCAGCCGCACCGCGTTGCCGCCGCCACGCACGCGCTGCATGCCGTAGTTCAGCCGGATCGCGGCGGGCTGCGTCGTGCCCAGGTCGCGTGCAAGGTCGCGGATCTGCTCGACCGGCAGGCCGCAGACCTCGGCGGCGCGCTCCGGCGGCCACTGCAAGGCACGTTCACGCAGCGCGGGCCAGCCCTCGGCCTGCACATGCGCGTCGATGTACGCCTGGTCGAGCCAGCCATTCACGACCAGCTCGTGCATCAGCGCCAGCGCCAGCGCCCCGTCCGTGCCGGGCCGCAGTGCCAAGTGTGCGTGGCACTTGTCGGCGGTTTCGGTGCGGCGCGGGTCGATGCAGACGAGCTTGGCGCCCGCCCGCTTGGCCTGCTGCGCGAAGGTCCAGAAGTGCAGGTTCGACGCGATCGAGTGGCTGCCCCAGATGACGATCAGCCGGCTCTCGGCGAAGTGGCGGACGTGCATCCCGACCTTGCCGCCGTAGGTCGCCGCCAGTGCGTCACCACCAGCCGAGGAACAGATCGTGCGGTTCAGCCGCGAGGCGCCGAGGCGGTGGAAGAACCGCGCCGCCATGCTCTCGCCTTGCAGCAGGCCCATCGTGCCGGCGTAGCTGTACGGAAGGATCGCCTCGGGATCGCGGGCTGCGATCGGCTTCAGGCGCGAGGCGATGTCGGCCAGCGCCTCGTCCCAGGTCACGGGGACAAACTGCCCGGCGCCCTTCGGCCCGACGCGCTTCAGCGGGGTCAGCACGCGCTCGGGGTGGTAGGTCCGCTCGGCGTAGCGCGAGACCTTGGTGCAGAGCGCGCCGTGGGTCGTCACATGCTCGGCGCGGCCCTGGATGCGCACGACGCGCTCGGTGACGGGGTCCACGCTGACCTGCATCGCGCAGGTGTCGGGGCAGTCGTGGGGGCAGGCGGCGCGGACGGTGCGCAGGGGTGGGGTGGCAAGGGCGTTCATGGCGGAATGATGGCAGAACACCCCGAAGCCAGCCTCGCCCCGCGGCCGTCCGAACCATTCGTTCCAGATACCATGTTCCGCGCCCCCGCGCCCCATGATCCCAGGAGACAACAACATGCCGATCCACCGCCTCGCCCTGCTGGCGCTGCACGCCACGCTGGCCTTCGCCGCCGCCCCTCTCGCCGCGCAGACCTACCCGACCAAACCCGTCACGCTGATCGTGCCGAACCCGCCCGGCGGCGTGGTCGATGCGTCGGCGCGGCTGGTGAGCGAGCCACTGAGCCGCCTGCTCGGCCAGACGGTCGTGGTGGACAACAAGGGGGGCGCCAGCGGCAACATCGCCTACCAGCAGGTGGCGCGCTCGGCCAAGGACGGCTACACGCTGCTGATCTCGTACTCGGCCTACCACGTCGGCAACCCGGCCATGTTCGCCAAGCTGCCCTGGGAGCAGAAGGACTTCGTGCCGGTCGCCCTGATCGCCGCCGCCACCAACGTCATCACCGCCCACCCGTCGATCCCGGCGAACACGCTCAAGGAGTTCATCGCCTACGCGCAGAAGGAACCCGGCAAGATCAACTTCGCCTCGCAGGGCAATGGCTCGCTGTCGCACGTCGGCACCGTGCTGTTCGAGCAGGCGACGCAAACCGACATGGTGCATGTCCCCTACAAGGGGTCCGGCCCGGCGATGCAGGACGTGCTGGCTGGGCAGGTGCAGGTGTTCATCACCACGCCGCCTTCGGTGATGGGCCATGTGCAGGCGGGGAAACTGAAAGCCTTCGCCGTGACGAGCAAGGCACGCCACCCGATGCTGCCCAGCGTGCCGACCACCACCGAAGCGGGTCTGCCAGGGTTCGAGCTGGAAGCCTGGGTCGGCCTGTTCGCCCCAGCCGGCACGCCCGCAGCGGTAGTCGCCCAGCTCTCGGAACAGGTGAAGAAGGCGCTGGAGCTGCCGGAGACGCGCCAGCGCGCCGCCACCCTCGGCATCGAACCCCGCTACCTCGGCCCCGACGCCCTCGCCAGCCTGGTGCAGCGCGACACCGAGTACTGGGGCAAGGTCATCAAGGGCCGCAACATCACCGCCGACTGACCCCTTCGATTGACGCCTTCGACTGACATCCCATGACCACGAGCACGCTGTTCACCCCCTTCGACCTCGGGCCGCTGCGCCTGCCCAACCGCATCGTCATCGCGCCGATGTGCCAATACTCGGCCGAGGACGGCTGCGCCACCGACTGGCACCTGATGCACCTCGGCCAGCTCGCGCTCTCGGGCGCCGGGCTGCTGACGATCGAGGCCACCGCCGTTTCGCCCGAGGGGCGCATCACGGCGGGCGACCTCGGGCTGTGGTCCGACGAGACCGAGGCGGCGCTCGGCCGGGTGCTGCGCAGCGTGCGGCGGCATTCGGCGATGCCGGTGGCGATCCAGCTCGCGCACGCCGGGCGCAAGGCGTCGAGCCATGTGCCGTGGCGTGGCGGTCAGTTGGTGCCGATCGCCGAAGGGGGCTGGCAGCCGGTCGCGCCCTCCGCCGTGCCGCACGCCGCCGGGGAAACGCCGCCCGACGCGCTCGATGCCGCCGGCCTGCAACGGGTGATCGACGCCTTCGTGGACTCGGCTCGGCGCACGCACCGCCTCGGCATCGACGCGATCGAGCTGCACGCCGCGCATGGCTACTTGCTGCACCAGTTCCTCTCGCCCCTGGCCAACCAGCGCACGGACGACTTCGGCGGTGCGCTGGAGAACCGGATGCGCTTCCCGCTGGCGGTGTTCGACGCGGTGCGGGCGGCGCTGCCGGCAGGGGTGCCGGTCGGTGTGCGGCTGTCGGCGACCGACTGGGTGGCCGGTGGCTGGGACGCGGACCAGAGCGTCGTGTTCGGTCAGGCGCTGCGCGCGCGGGGCTGCAGCTTTCTGCATGTTTCCAGCGGCGGTGTCTCACCCGCGCAGAAGATCCCCGTCGGCCCCGGCTACCAAGTCCATTTGGCCGAGCGGCTGCGCGCCGAGGTGGGGTTGCCGACCACCGCGGTCGGCCTCATCACCGAGCCGGAGCAGGCCGAAGCCATCCTCGCCTCCGGTCAGGCGGATCTGGTGGCGCTGGCCCGCGGCGTCCTGTACGACCCGCACTGGCCCTGGCACGCAGCGGCCAAGCTGGGTGGAGAGGTCACGGCGCCGCCGCAATACTGGCGCTCGCAGCCGCGTGGGTTGTCCACGCTGTTCGGTCACACGGTCACGGGTCAACGCTGAGCGGACCTGACTGTCGTTCACGTCCAATCAACCACCCTGAGGAGAATTCGCGATGACTGCATCACCTTCCCCTGTCGAACCCTTCGGCCACTTCGATACCTTCGAGTCCTTTTCCACCCAGGCGCAGGCCCGCGGCTTCGACGCCACGCTGGTGCGCGAGTGGGCGCCCGGCACCGACACCGGCCTGCACACGCACCCGTTCGCGGTGCAAGTCCAGGTGGCGCGGGGCGAGTTCTCGCTGGAGGTGGGCGAGACGACGCGGCATCTGCGGGCGGGGGACACGTTCGCGCTGGACGCCGAGGTGCCGCATGCCGAGCGGTATGGGGCGCAGGGGGCGACGTTCTGGGTGGCGCGCCGGCACCCTTCTCCCGCCTCGTTGCCGAATCAACAGGCAGCGTCGTGACATCCTGCGAGCATCGACTGGATAGTCGGTAACCTGTCTGAAGTCTGGAGAACTGCATGGATGCCAGGGCGCCGGCCTCTGCCACACCGCTGTACCTGCTGGAGCGGTTCGACGTGGGCATCGTGCAACTCGACGCCCAGCGGGTCGTGGTGGGCATGAACGACTACGCGCGCCGCGTGCTGCCGGTGGACGAGACGTTGCCGTTCGACCGCATGGTGCTGTCGTTCCACCCCGAACGCTCGCAGCCCAAGGTGGATTTCATGCTCAGCCAAGCCGCGCAGTGTCCGGTGGCCAATTCGCCGCCGATGACCATGATCATCAACATCCCCGAGCGGGTGCTGCTGATCAAGGTCTCGGCCATGTCGGGCGGCGGCGGCCGACCCACCGGCTACACCCTGGTGTTCTACGACATCACCGATACCGTCAGCACCGACGACGGCATGGCCAGCCGGGGCGACCAGCGCCGCCGTTTGCTGAAGATCCCCACCGTGTCGGGCCAGAAGATCTTGCTGGTGGACACCGACGACGTGCTGTGCATCCAGTCCGACGGACACTACACCCGCGTCTGCACGGCCACCGGCAGTCAGTTCTGCAACCTCGGCATTTCCGACATCGAAACCCGGCTGGACCCCGCGCACTTCATGCGCGTACACCGCAGCCACATCGTCAACCTGCGGGCGGTCAACCAGTTGCTGCGCGAGGACGGCCGGTTGGTGCTGCAGGTGGAAGGCAGCAGCCTCCCCATTCCCGTCTCGCGCACCAGCCATGCGGCCCTGATGCAACGTCTGGGCGTGCCCTCCGGCGCCACTGCCTCGCCGCGTCAGGGTTAATCCTTCCCTATCGCTTTCCCGGGCTTGCGTTTTGGCGAGTGGGCCTGCGTTGCGTTTCGTGATCGCAGGCTGCATTTCGTGCAGTTCAGATGCAGTCTGGTGCGCCAAGACCGCAATACCCTGCGCGTCTGATGGCTGCTGCAGCGGCTTCCACAATGGTTTGACAGCAAAACCAGACTGGAGACGCCGATGATCCCACCCGCCTTTGACTACCATGCGCCGCGATCCGTCGCCGAAGCGATCGGCCTGCTGGGCAGCCTGGGCAGCGATGCCAAGTTATTGGCCGGTGGCCACAGCCTGCTGCCCATGATGAAGCTGCGCTTTGCCCAGCCAGCGCACCTGATCGACCTGAACCGCATCGACGCCCTGCGTGGCATCCGCGACGAGGGCGCCACCATCGTCATCGGCGCCATGACCACCGAAAGCGAGCTGGTCAACTCCCCGCTACTGCAAGCCCGCGTGCCGCTGTTGCCCGAGGCGGCGCAGTTCATTGCCGACCCGCAGGTGCGCAACCGGGGCACCATCGGCGGCGACCTCGCCCACGGAGACCCGGGCAACGACCACCCCGCCATCGCCATCGCGCTCGACGCCACGCTGGTGCTCGAAGGCCCGAGCGGCCAGCGCAGCGTGAAGGCCGACGACTTTTTCCTCGGCACCTACATGACCGCGCTGGCGGAGGACGAAATCCTGGTGGCCATCCATGTGCCGGCCTTCGCACCGAAGACCGGCTACGCCTACGAGAAGCTCAAGCGCAAGACAGGGGACTGGGCCACCGCGGCGGCGGCCGTGGTGCTGCGGCTGGACGGCGGCGGCGTCGTCAGCCAGGTGCGCATCGCGCTGACCAACGTGGCGCCCACCGCGCTGCGGGCAGCAGGGGCCGAATCGGCACTGCAGGGCAAGCCCTTGTCCGCGGCCAGCATCGACGACGCGGTTGCCCAGGCCATGGCCATCTGCGACCCGGCGGATGACTTGCGCGGCGACCGTGCCTACAAGACCGCGATGGCCGGCCAGATGCTGCGCCGCGCCATCGCCAAGGCCGCTGCGCGCTGCGCCTGAACCCCGAACACGACGAGCACAAGGACACCCCCATGGGCAAGAAACTCATCACCGTCCAGGTCAACGGCCGCAACGTGGAAAAGGCGGTCGAGCCGCGCACGCTGCTGATCCACTTCCTGCGCGAAGACTGCCAGCTCACCGGCGCGCACATCGGCTGCGAAACCAGCCACTGCGGGGCCTGCACGGTGGACATCGACGGTCAATCCGTCAAGAGCTGCACGCACCTCGCAGTGCAGTGCGAAGGCGCGGACGTCCGCACCGTGGAGGGCCTCGCCGAGGCCGGGGTGCTGCACGCCGTGCAGGAAGGCTTCTACAAGGAGCACGGCCTGCAATGCGGCTTCTGCACGCCGGGCATGCTGATGCGCGCCTACCGCTTCCTGCAGGAGAACCCCAACCCCAGCGAAGACGAGATCCGGTTCGGCATGAGCGGCAACCTGTGCCGCTGCACCGGCTACCAGAACATCATCAAGGCCGTGCAGTACGCCGCCGCCAAGCTGCAACAAACCCAGAAGGTGCCCGCATGAACGCCCCCATCGAACCGACACTGCTGGAGCGCAGCGCCGCGCTGCAAGGCATGGGCGAGTCGCGCCTGCGCAAGGAAGATGCCCGCTTCATCCAGGGCAAGGGGAACTATGTCGATGACATCAAGATGCCCGGCATGCTGCACATGGACATCGTGCGCAGTCCCTTTGCACACGCCCGCATCAAGTCGATCGACAAGAGCGAGGCGCTGAAGGTGCCCGGCGTGATTGCCGTGCTGACCGCCGACGACCTGAAGCCGCTGAAGCTGCACTGGATGCCCACGCTGGCGGGCGACGTGGCGGCGGTGCTGGCCGACGAGAAGGTGCATTTCCAGATGCAGGAGGTCGCCGTCGTCATCGCCGAAGACCGCTATGCCGCGGCCGACGGTGTCGAGGCGGTGGTGGTCGAGTACGAAGAGCTGCCGGTCGTGATGGACCCGTATGCCGCGCTGGCCCCCGACGCCCCCGTGCTGCGCGAAGACCTCGCCGGCAAGACCAGCGGCGCACACGGCCCGCGCGAACACCACAACCACATCTTCACCTGGGACGCGGGCGACAAGGACGCCACCGCCGCCGCCTTCGCCGCCGCGCCGGTGGTGGTGTCGCAGCACATGCACTACCCGCGCGTCCACCCTTGCCCGCTGGAGACCTGCGGCTGCGTGGCCAGCTTCGACCCGATCCGCGGCGAACTCACCACCTTCCTCACCAGCCAGGCGCCGCATGTGGTGCGCACCGTGGTGTCGCTGTTGTCCGGCATTCCCGAATCCAAGGTGCGCATCGTCTCGCCCGACATCGGCGGCGGCTTCGGCAACAAGGTCGGCATCTACCCGGGCTACGTCTGCGCCATCGTCTCGTCCATCGTGCTGGGCAAGCCGGTGAAGTGGATCGAGGACCGCATCGAGAACATCTCCAGCACCGCCTTTGCGCGGGACTACCACATGGACGGCGAAATCGCCGCCACGGCCGACGGCAAGATCACCGCGCTGCGCGTCAACGTCGTGGCCGACCACGGCGCCTTCGACGCCTGCGCCGACCCCACCAAGTTCCCCGCCGGCCTGTTCCACATCTGCTCCGGCAGCTACGACATCCCGGCCGCGCATTGCAGCGTCAAGGGCGTGTACACCAACAAGGCGCCGGGTGGTGTCGCCTACCGCTGCTCGTTCCGCGTCACCGAGGCGGTGTACCTGGTGGAGCGCATGGTGGACGTGCTGGCGCAGAAGCTGGGCATGGACAAGGCCGAGATCCGCGCCAAGAACTTCATCCGCAAGGAGCAGTTCCCGTACACCAGCGCCTTCGGCTTCGAGTACGACTCGGGCGATTACCACACCGCCCTGAAAAAGGTGCTGGACGCGGTGGACTACCCGGCCCTGCGCGTCGAACAGGCCGCGCGCCGCGCCGACCCGAACGCCACGCACCTGATGGGCATCGGGCTGGTGTCCTTCACCGAGGTGGTCGGCGCCGGTCCCAGCAAGATGTGCGACATCCTGGGCGTGGGCATGTTCGACAGTTGCGAGATCCGCATCCACCCCACCGGCTCGGCCATCGCCCGCATGGGCACCATCACCCAGGGCCAGGGCCACCAGACCACCTACGCGCAGATCATCGCCACCGAGCTGGGCATCCCCAGCGAGGTGATCCAGGTCGAGGAGGGCGACACCTCGACGGCGCCCTACGGCCTGGGCACCTACGGCAGCCGCTCCACGCCGGTGGCCGGTGCCGCCATCGCGCTGGCCGCCCGCAAGATCCACGCAAAGGCCCGCAAGATCGCCGCGCACTTGCTGGAAGTGGGCGAAGGCGATCTCGATTGGGAGATCGACCGCTTCAACGTCAAGGGCGACCCCGGCCGCCACAAGACCATGAAGGACATCAGTTGGGCCGCCTACAACAACGTGCCGGCCGGCATGGAGATGGGCCTGGAGGCCGTGCATTACTACGATCCGCCCAACTTCACCTTCCCGTTCGGCATCTACCTCTGCGTGGTGGACATCGACCGCGGCACGGGTGAGACCCAGGTGCGGCGTTTCTATGCGCTCGACGATTGCGGCACCCGCATCAACCCGATGATCATCGACGGCCAGATCCACGGGGGCCTGACCGAAGGCTTTGCCGTGGCCATGGGCCAGCAGATGCCCTTCGATGCGCAGGGCAACTTGCTGGGCAACACGCTGATGGACTACTTCCTGCCCACCGCCGTGGAAACGCCGAAGTGGGAGACCGACTTCACCGTCACGCCCAGCCCGCACCACCCGATCGGTGCCAAGGGCGTCGCCGAATCGCCGCACGTCGGCTCCATCCCCACCTTCACCTCGGCGGTGGTGGACGCCTTCGCCCACCTGGGCGTGACCGACATGACCATGCCGCACAGCAGCTACCGCGTCTGGCAGCAACTGGTCAAGAGTGGAGTGGCCCGCTGAATGGACGTCACCCTCGACAAACGCTACCCGCTCGCCGTCACGGTCGAGCAAGCCTGGACCGTGCTGGCCGACATCCGTGCGGTGGCCGGTTGCATGCCCGGCGCCGCCATCACCGAGCAGCTCGACGCGACCCACTACAAGGGCACCGTGAAGACCAAGATCGGGCCGGCGTCGATGCAGTTCGGTGGCGACATCGAAGTGCTGGCGATGGACGCGGCCGCACGGTCGATGCAGATGGTGGGCAAAGGCGCCGACAAGAGCGGTTCGTCGGCGTCCATGGACCTGACCGCCCACCTGGAGGTCGGCGAGACGCCCGGAACTTCCGTGCTGGTCGGTCAGGCCAAGGTCATCGTCAATGGCAAGCTGGCCCAGTTCGGCAGTCGCCTGCTGGTGCCGGTGTCCGACGCCATGCTGACCCAGTTCGCCAACAACTTCCGCGTGGCAGCCGCGGCGGTGCCCGTGGTGTCGAGCCCCCCGCCCGATGCCGAGCCGGAGCCAGCAGTAACAGTAACGACTGCGGTTGCGGCAACGACCTCGGAAACGGCCATCGCTGCGCCTGCGCCTGCGCCTACGCCCGTGGCCGTGGCCGTGGCTGAGGCCCCGCCACCCAACGAACTCAATGCGCTGGGCCTGATGTGGGTGGTCTTCAAGGGGTGGATCGCCGGCTTGTTCGGCCGCCGCTCATGAAGCCCGCGGAGCGGACCGAGCAGGCCCTGCGCGAGCAACTGCAAGGCGCGGGTTACCTGGCCGACGAGGCGCTGGCCACCACGCTGTGGCTGGCCGGCGAGTTGCAGCGCCCGCTGCTGGTGGAAGGCGATGCCGGCGTGGGCAAGACCGCGCTGGCCACCGCGCTGGCCACCGCCCAGGGCCGCGTGCTGGTGCGCCTGCAATGCCACGAGGGCATCGACCTGTCGCAGGCTGCCTACGAGTGGAACTACGGTCGGCAGCTTCTGGCGATCCGGCTGCACGAGGGATCGGGCCAGACCGGCCGCGAAGCCGATCTGTTCAGCCGCGACTACCTGCTGGAACGGCCGCTGCTGCAGGCCATCTCCAGCCCCCAGCCGTGCGTGCTGCTGATCGACGAGATCGACCGCGCCGACGAAGCCTTCGAGGCGTTCCTGCTGGAGGTGCTGGCGGACTACCAGATCACCGTGCCCGAACTGGGCACGCTGCGGGCACGCCATGTGCCGCAGGTGGTGCTGACCAGCAATGGCACGCGCGAACTGAGCGACGCGCTGCGTCGGCGTTGCCTGTACCACTACCTGGACTACCCCAGCCTGGCCCGCGAAGTGGCCATCGTCCGCCAGACGCTGCCGGACGCCGAAGCCGCGCTGGTGGATCAGGCCGTGGCCTTTGTGCAGCGCCTGCGCGCTGACGACCTGGCCAAGGTGCCCGGCGTGGCCGAGACCCTGGACTGGGTGCGTGCGCTGCACCGGTTGAAGTTCCGCGCCCTGCCCGACGACCCCATCGGTCTGATGGCCACGCTGGGCTGCCTGCTCAAGACCCGCGAGGACCGCTTCCAGCTCGGCCCCGAGCGTGTGCGCCAACTGATCGAAGGTCGGCGCAGCGTGGGGGTCGCGGAGCGCGTGAAGCCGCTGGCCAGCCCATGACCCCGCTCGCCGAGGCCCACCCCGCCAGCGTCAACGCCACCGCCGAGCCGCTGCTGGCCGTGGCCGGCTTTGCCGCGCTGCTGCGTGACCACGGCCTGGACGTGGGCGTGGCCCAGCAGCAGGCCATGGTGCAGGCGGTGCTGGCCTTGCCGCTGGCGCGTGAAACCACGGTGTCGGCGGCCTGGCGTGCCATCGCCTGTCACGATGTCCGCAGTTGGCGGCGCTGGCCCGAGTTGTTCGAACGCTACTGGCATGCCGACCGCGTGAAGGGCACCGTGCGTGTCAGCGGCCAGACCCGCCCCAGCCGCGACCTTCGCCAGGTGGTGCAGCAACTGCAGGACGCGCTGGCGGGCGACACCGCGCCGCCACGCCCTGGCACGCAGGCGCTCGACACCGCCGTGAACGACCGGTCCACGCCCCGTGCGGACGATGAAGGCGTGTCCCGCGCCAAGGGGGGCGCCAGCCGCACCGAAGCCCTCCATGACCGCAGCCTCGCTGAGTGGCTGCCGCAAGACCTGGCGCAACTGAACCGCCTGGCCGACCGCATCGCGGCACGGCTGCGCCGCCGCCTGACCCGGCGCTGGCAGACCAGCGGCCACGGCCGCCGGCTCGACCTGCGCCGCACGCTGCGCGCCAGCCTGCGCACGGGGGGCGTGCCGGTGGCGCCGGTGTGGCGACAACAGCGCCGCGAGCAACCCAAGCTGTTCTTGCTGGTGGACGTGAGCCGCTCGATGGAAACGCACGCCCAGCTCTTCCTGCGCATCGCCCGCGCCTTCGTGGGGGCGGCACAGGCCCGGGTCTTCATCTTTCACACCCGACTGGCCGAGATCACGCCGCTGTTGCGATCCGACTCCACGTCGGTGCAAGAGAAGATCAACGCCGTCACCGCGGGCTTTGGCGGCGGCACCCGCATCGCCACCAGCGTGGCGGACTTTGTCGGCGTGCATGCCCGTGCGCAACTGGGCCGCAGTGCCCGGGTGTGGCTGCTGTCCGACGGCTTTGATGCCGATGCACCGACCGAACTGGCCTTGCAACTGGCGCGTGTGCGTGCCCACGGTGCCCGGATCACCTGGTTCCATCCCAGCGAGGCCCCGCCAGCCTCGCAAGCCCTGCAGGCCTGCTCGGGCCTGATCGAACGCTTTGTTCGCCTCAACAGCCTGCGCGATCTGGCGCAGGCCGCCACGGTTCTCCAATGAAAGGCTCACCATGAGCAGCCACGCGATGGACGTTCTGGGCACTGCCCAGCGCCTGCACCAGCAAGACCGCCCCTATGCCCTGGTCACCGTGCTGCGGGTGCAGCCACCCGCCTCGGCGCGACCGGGCGACAAGGCGGTGGTCACCGCCGACGGCATTGCCGAAGGCTGGATCGGCGGTGGCTGCGCGCAACCGGCCGTGCTGCGCACCGTGCGTCAGGCCCTGGCCGACGGCCGCGCACGCATGATCCGCATCGCCCCGGCCGAAGAAGGCGCGGTGCGCGAACTGGACGACGTGCTGGAATTCGGCATGGCCTGCCACTCCGGCGGCACGCTGGAGCTGTTCATCGACCCCATGCTGCCGCGTACCCGCCTGATCGTCATCGGGGACTCGCCCGTGGCGGTCGCACTGGCCGGGCTGGCCCCCCGCGTGGGCCTGCAGGTCACCGTGGTGGCGCACGCGGCCGAGGCGGCGCGCTTTCCCGATGCCGCCGAGGTGATCGCCAGCGACGACGCCGA
>NZ_JAAFKF010000041.1 GCF_013299175.1 Sphaerotilus sp. | reverse complement strand
GCGACACCAGCAGCGCGAAGCCATAGAAGGCGTTGGCCAGGTTGCCGTCCACGCCGTGGTCGTTGAGCAGCGCCGGCAGCGCCCGCATCAGCAACCCGGCGAAGATGGCGCCCATCCAGTGGTAGGCACCGCCCACCACCGTCAGCGCGTAGGCCAGGATCGACTGGCTGGTGTGGAAACCGGTGTTGTCGAGCTGGCCATTCAGTCCGGCGATCAACCCGCCCGCCAAGCCGGCCAGAAACCCGCCGAACGCAAACGCCCACGCCTTGTAGCGCAGCACGTTCACGCCCGCCGCCAGGGCCGCCGCCTCGCTCTTGCGGATCAAGGCCCAGGCGCGGCCCGGCAGGCTGGCCCGCTGCCATTCGATCAGCGCCAGCCCTGCCGCGAGCCACGCCACGGTGTAGCGGAAATAGGCCGCGTCGCTGGTGGCGATCCACGGCCGCTCGATGAGGGCGCGCTGGCCGTTGACAACCTTGCCGGTGAAGCCGGGGCCGCCGTCGGGGAAGCCGATGACGTTCACCGCGACCTGGAACGCCGCCGCGATCATCAGCGTCAGCAGCGCCAGGTAAAGCCCCCGCATGCGCAGCGCGGGCAGCCCGACCACCAGCCCCGACACCCCGGCCGCCGCCGCGCCGAGCAGCAAGGCCCCCTCGAACGGCAGCGCCAGCCCATGCACCAGCCGCAGGCAGACCCAGCCGCCGACGCCTGCCAGCGCGAATTGCGCCAGCGACACCATGCCGAGCTGGCCGTAGAGCAGCGCCACCGCCCCGCTCACCAGCGTCAGGCAGGCCACGGTGGTGAAGGTGTTGAGCCAGTAGGCCGACAGCAGCCATGGCCCCAGCAGCGCCGCCACCGCGAGGGTGAGCAGCATGGGGGCCACCCGGCGCAGCGGCGAGCCGGGCGGGAGGTCGGGTTTGTCCTTGTCGCGTGCCATGGCGGGTGCTTGCTTATTCGAGGTGACTGTTGTCGCGCGACAGGCCGATGCCCTTGCGCTGCTGCCAGAGGATGGCGACGATGGCGACCACGAAGGCCGAGGCCGAGCCGTAGCGCGAGACCCCGGGCACGAGCGTGCTCAGCGCCTCGATCACCCCGATGAGCAGCCCGCCCAGCACCGTGGCCGGCAGCGACGCCAGCCGCCCGACCACCGCCGCCGCCATCGCGGGGATGACGAGGAAGGTCAGCACGGTCGGGTTCAGCCGCACCATGTTGCCCATGAACAGCCCGGTGATGCCGGCGAAGACCCCCGCGATCGTCCAGGCCCAGGTGTCCACCTGCTTGACGCGAACACCGAGCAGGCTGCTGAGCGTGCGGTTGCTCTGCAGCGCCCGCATGCGCAAGCCCAGCGGCGTGTGCGACAGCAGCCAGGCCATGCCCAGCGTCATCGCCGCCGCCAGCCCGAGCGCCAGCAGCCGGGTGTGGCTGATGAGGCGGCGGCCGTCGAATTCCAGGCCGCCGCTGTCGGTGGGCAGCACCAGCCGGCGCGGCTCATCGCCCCAGTACCACTGCGCGAAGCCCATGATCATCAGCGCGAAGCCGAGCGTGGCCATCGCCCGCACGATGCGGTCCTGGTGGGTCAGCGACGGCGCGATGAAGCGGCCGTAGCCCCAGGACAGCAGCGTGGCCGCGCCGACCCCCGCCACCCAGCCCAGCCAGTCGGCGTAGGCGAGGTCGATCACCTGCCAGCACAGCATCGCCGCCAGCCCGCCCAGCGCACCGTAGGCGAAGTTGACGACGCCGCTGGCGCGGTACAGCACCACCAGGCCGACGCCCGACAGCGCGTACACCGCCCCGACGCTGACGCCGACGACCAGAAAGGGCAGCAGGGTGTCCATGGCGTCAGTTCACCAGGCCGCCCTTGGACTCCAGCGCCAGCACGTCGGACAGGTCGGCGTCCTTCGACTGGAAGCATTCGGTCTGGGTCTTGAAGCTGCCGCCAGTGAGCAGCGCGACGCGACCGCTGTGGTTGGCCTGGTGGCGATCGCCGGGTCCGTAGTACCACGGGGCGCACATCATGTCGCTGCGCACGTTCTTCACCGCCTTGAACGCGTCATGCACCGACTTGCGGTCGATGGGGCCCTTGATGCCGAGCAGGGCGTCGGTCGCAACGCGGGCCGAGAGGTGACCGGCCTGCGAGAAGGAGTCGATCGGGTCTTTCTTGTCGCCGTACTTGGCCATGATGGCCTTCCAGTTCCGGGTGTCCGGGCCGTCTTGGTCCAGCGGCTGCAGCTCCATGTGGATGTGGAGCTTGCCGTCCCAGTATTTGCCGGCGGCCTTGGGCATTTCGGTGTGGTACGCCGAGGTCGGCAGGCCCCACTTGATCGTCTTGCCCATGTCCTGCTGCTCGGCGGCGGTCAGGATCGGCAGCATCATGCCGCGCGGCATGCCCAGCACCACGCCGTCGGGCTTGGTGGCCGAGACCTGCAGCGCGACGGCGTTGCCATCCAACTGACCTGGGTCAAAAATGACCTGCTTGACCGCCACGCCGTTGGCCTTGCCCCAGGCTTCGACCCCACCGCACACCCAGTCGCCGAAGCCGGGAATGCCCGGGGCGACGCAGGTGATGTTCTTGAGCTTGAAGGTCTCGGCGATGTACTGCGCCGCGCCGATCGTGGACTGGCGCGGACCCTGGTTGAACGCAGCGTAGTTCTTGCCGTAGAAGCAAGCCCGCGGCACGCCCGTCCCGGCGACCACGGCCACGCCTTCCTGTTCATACAGCTTGTTGTTGGCGCCGCACTCGACGAAGCTGCTGGAGCCGACCATGCCGACGACCTTGGTGTCCTTGACCAGCTTGGACGCCGCCTGCGCGGCCACCTCGGGGTTCCAGGTGTCGTCCTGCACCGTGTAGGCGATCGGCCGGCCGTGGATGCCGCCGTTGGCGTTGACGCACTTGAAGTACGCCTCGGCCGCCCGCGACGACGAGGAGAAGTCCTCCGGGCCGGTCTTGCCGACGATGGCGCCCAGCGGGATCGGCTCGCCGGTGGCTTTCTTGCCGTTGCCGAGGCCGCACTTGTCCTGGGCCTGCGCCGAAGTGGCGCACAGGGCGGTGGCGGCCAGGGCGAGGGCCGTGGCCATGGCGGGGGCAGTGTTCTTCTTCATCGGGTTGTCTCCTGGTGGTGGCGTGGTGGCGTGGTGACGGGATGCCGGTTAGCTGAACGATCCCTTGATGCCGGTGAGGCCCGGGGTACGGAAGCGGATCACGTCCTTGTGGACGAGACCGTTCTCCACCAGCGACTTGGCCGGGTCGGGTGTCCACGGCTGGCCGGACTTGAACCACTCGGTGGTGGCCCAGTCGATCTTGGCGAAGTCCGGGTGGTAGCCATAGACGCCCGGCAACACCGCCGCGCCGATCGCCCCGAACGGCATGTCCGGCGGCAGCGGCAGGCAAATCGGCGCGGCGAACATCAGGTGGTCCTCCCAGCCGATGTAGAGCAGTGGCGCGGGGAAGTTCTCGCGCACGTCCTTCATCGGGAAGTCGTAGGGGACGGCGGCGTTGGGGTTGGCGACGACGCTCATGCTGCGGCTCCTCCGGTGCTGCCGTCTGCACGCCAGGCCGCGAAGTTCTTCTGGTCTTCCGAGCCTTCGAAATCGAAGTTGTCCCGGCCGATGTTCAGCTCGTACCACTGCAGCACGGCCAGCAGCGGATCGAACCCCTCGGCGGTCGGGTCGGTGCCGGGCTTGAAGCAGTGCCCCTGGTAGATCTGGTGGACCGGGAGCCAGGACTGGACGTACTTCTCCGGCTCGTCGTCGAAGATCTCCTGGCAGTGGTCGGAGCAGAAGTGGTACTTGTTGCCGAAGTAGTTCGACTCGCGGTAGGCGATCTTGGTGGCGTCGCCCGGCTCGGTGAAGAGCATCGGGATCTGGCACGTCGTGCAGAGCATCGGCAGCGTCTTGTTGTAAAAGCGGTTGCCCTGTGCCGCCTGCTCGCGCCAGTAGTCCCAGCGCGGCTTGTAGACCGACTCGAAGCTGTCCGGGTACTTCTCGGCCAGCCACTGCATCTCGCTTTCGTCGGGAATCCAGGTGTGGAAGGCGGCGGCGGCGCCGTAGCTGTAGAAGGTGGCCCACGCCTGGTGGCTGATGTGGTCCTTGCCTTCGCAGGCGTCCTTCCAGCCCTTCGGTTCGCGGATGCCGTAGCGGGCCAAATCCTTGAACAGTGCGCCGCCGTTCTGCTCGGCGTACATCTCCCACGCCTCCTTCCAGCTCATGACGCGCTTCGGGAGCATGTAGTCCTGCATCATCGCCACGATGGTCAGCAGCCGGTAGCCGCGCCAGAACCACTTGTCGATCCACTTCTGCACGATCGGCACATTCGCCGGGTCTTGCTCCAGCAGGAACTTGATGCACTCGATGCCCAGCGTCATGTGGCGCGACTCGTCGGACTGCGCCGAGAAGCCGAAGGTCACGGTGGACATGTCGCCGTTGTGCGCCGCGCCCGACATGAACGGCACGAACAGCAGGTTGGTCAGCACGTATTCGAACGAAAAGCTCACCGCGACCAGGAACTCGAACGGGCCGCCGGTCAGGGCGTCCTCGAAGAAGCTCTTCGGCACGGAGAGGTACCAGACGCGGTCGAACCAGTGGCCCGGCCGGTGCATGCCGTTGAAATACTTGTTGTAGTGCGAGATCGCGTGCGTCTCGGTCTGGTAGTGGCGCAGCTCGTCGATCGACTGCATCTGCGCAGCGACACGGGCGCCTTCGCCCGTGAACTGGCGGCCGACGTGGGCGAAGCCGCGGTGGGCGTAGTACTCCAGCGGCGTGACGCCCTGGATGAAGAGCTTCAGCGCGTTGATGTAGCGCGCATCGCTCACGCCGAGCTGACCGTTGTTCTGCGCAAACGCCTCGATGACGGCGTAGAGCTTCTTTTCCTTCTCGCCCTGGTACTTCCAGTAGGCGTCCATCGTCAGGCGGAACGGGTCTTGCCACTGGTCCCAGTCGTGGACCTTGATGCCCTCGTAGGTGTCGTGCGGGAAGACCTTGTCCATCGGCTGGTAGGTCGTCTCCCAGCCAAGGCCGCGGGTCATCGCGGCGTAGCGTTCCTTGAGGCCGAGCTTTTTCTTGGCGACGCGGGTGTCCATGCGGGTTTCCTGGGGAGTCGGGAATGCGGTGATGCGGTGGAATGCGGTGATCAGTGCGACCAGCTCAGCGTGAGCTGGTCGTCGTCCTCGTCGATGTGGCCGGACAGCGTCACGAGGTTGACGTGGATCGACTGCAGATCGAAGGGCCGGCCGGTGATCTCCTCGATCGTTTCGCGGCGGATCGTCAGGCGCTGCGGCACGTCGATCTTGGTCAGCCCCGGCGGGTGGGTGACGACGGCGGCGGGGTTGTCGGCCACGATGGCCTCGATCACCGGGCGGGATTCCTCGTTGGCCTGGAAGGCGATGAAAACGTTCGACATGCGGGGTGTCCTGTGGCTCAGCGGGTCAGGCGACGAGTCCGGCCTTGCGGCAGCGGGTGTCGAGGGCGGTGCGGGCCTCGGCCAGCGCGGACTCGCCGTGCTCGCCCAGCGCGAGTTGCGCGATCGGCGCCAGGGCGGCCTGGGCGCGGTCGGTCCAGTGCGTGGTCCACTGCACCAGTTGCGCCCGGTTCTCGGCCGACTCGGCGGCGGCGGTCTTCACCACGGCGTCGATCCAGCGGGCGCTCTCCGTGTGCCAGTCGGTCATGAACGCGGTCAGCATGGCCACGGCGGTGGCGCCCTTGAGCGCCAGGTGGTCATCGACGAAGCTGCCATAGACCAGCGGGTAGAGCAGCCCGTCGAGCGCGAGGTTCTGTGCGACGAACAGCTCGAACGGGTCTTGCACCACCAGCGTGTCCTCGACCAGCCGGCGCAGTTCCTGCCAGACCGGCGCCTCCAGCCACGCCTGCTTGCCGACATCGAGCACCGCCGGCTCGCCGAGCAGCAGGCCCAGGCGGGTCAGGTACTGCGCGACGCCGAGCTGGTCCATCGCGTGGAACATGGCCGGGGCGGTGAAGGCCGTGCCATAGCCGTAGGCGCAGACCGAGGCGTTGTTCATGTTGCCGCCCCAGGCCACATGGCGCAGCGGCATCAGCACCATCAGCGCCTGTTCGCGCACGGCGTCCGGCATCGCGGCGACCATGCCCTTGGACTCGACGAACTGGAAGCTCGACTCCATCGCGTCCTGCTGGCGGGCGCGGGTCGTGGTCCAGGTGGCGTAGTAGAACTGGCGCGGGTCTTTCAGGACGTACCAGTCCTTGAGCTTGATCGCCGTGCGGGCCGCGTCGAACAGCTCGAACTGCGGCGCCCAGGTCGGACGGTAGTGGAAGTTGGCGCTGGGCTGCGCGCCGATGGTGGCTTCCAGGTAGCGCGAGGCCGTCTTGTCGCCGCCGAGGTGCTCGGCGACGTGGGTATAGGTCTGGCGCAGGGGTTGAATCTCGCGGGCCTGCAGGTCGATGTTCATCGGGGCGTGTCTCCAGTGTTGGCATCCAGGCGGATCACCCCGTGGGTGGTGCAGAACTCCGTGAACGCGGCGTCGGGCAGCAGCAGCTCCACCGACAGATCGGGCCAGCCGATCGCGAACTCGAAGGACACCAGGCCGTCGGTGCGGCGGTCGAGCACCCTGACGTACTTGGGGGGCACCTCAGGAAGCGAGGGTTCGGACACAGGCACGAACGCGGACACGGACATGGGCGGGACTCCGGATGGTGTGTGCTTCATTGCAAGCGATGGGCCAGTGTGCGATCAAATGGTCAAAATCTCGATATTTTTAGGGTAAGTCCTGAGAGGGTCATGCCCCTGTCATGCCCCTGAACACCGTTTTTTGATCGCCAGCGCCCGGCCTCAGACCGGATATAAACCGCTTTTCAGGATAAATTAAGGGTCAGTTAACGGTTGAATTCACGATTTGATCAACATGACCACGAGCTTTTCATCATTTGATGAACCTGGTTTAGAATGGTCTAGTTTTCCCTTAATATCGAGAATATGCACTCGGAGTCCTGCATGCCCGATTCCCTGAAATACCCGCCCGACACCGACCTGCGCCGCCTGCTGCGCTTTGCGCCGGACGAAGGGGCGATCTGGCTCGGCGAGCGGCGCATGGTGCTGCTGCACACGGCGTCGCTGGGGGCGCTGCGCGAAGACCTGATCAACTCGATCGGTCTTGAACAGGCGCGGCGCATCTTCACGCGCATGGGCTACGCCAGCGGATTGAACGACGCCGAGTTCGCCCGCAAGACGCGCCCCGGCGATGACCCGGTGGCGGCCTTCCTGGTCGGGCCGCAGTTGCACATGCTCGAAGGCGCGGCGCGGGTGACGCCGCTGAAGATGGCCTTCGACCGCGAGACGGGCCGCTTCGAGGGCGAGTTCCGCTGGGACCACTCCTGGGAGGCGCACGCGCACCGCCAGAAGTTCGGCCCGGCGGCGGACCCGAGCTGCTGGATGCTCACCGGCTATGCCTGCGGCTACACGTCGGCGTTCATGGGCCGGCTGATCCTGTTCAAGGAGCTGGCCTGCACCGCCTGCGGCGCCGACCACTGCCGCATCGTCGGCCGCCCGATCGAGGAGTGGCCGGACGGCGAGGCGCACCGCGTCTACTTCGAGTCCGACTCGCTGGTCGAGAAGATCGAGGCGCTCAGCCTGCAGGTCGAGGCGCTGCGCTCGACGCTGGCGCCGACCGGGCCGTGCGGCTCGATGGTCGGGCAGTCACCGGCGTTCCGGCGCGCCTTCGAACTGCTCGGCAAGGCGGCGGCGACGCAGGTCACGGTGCTGCTGACCGGCGAGACCGGCGTTGGCAAGGAGCGTTTTGCCCGCACGCTGCACGAGCTGAGCGAGCGCAGGGCCGGGCCGTTCGTCGCGGTGAACTGCGCGGCGCTGCCGGCCGAGCTGATCGAGGCGGAGCTGTTCGGCGTCGAGAAAGGGGCGTACACCGGCGCGCACGCCGCCCGCACCGGCCGCTTCGAGCGCGCCGACGGCGGCACGCTGTTCCTCGACGAGATCGGTGACCTGCCCGTGCCTCTGCAAGCCAAGCTGCTGCGCGTGCTGCAGGAAGGCGAGATCGAGCGTCTGGGCAGCGAGACCACGCGCAAGGTCAACGTGCGGCTGGTCGCCGCGACGAACGTGGACCTCGACGCGGCGGTGAAGGCGGGGCGTTTCCGGCGCGACCTGCTCTACCGGCTCAACATCTACCCGATCCGCATCCCGCCCTTGCGCGAGCGTGGCGGCGACATCGAGTTGCTGGCGCAGACGCTGCTGGCCCGCTTCACGGCGTTGCACGGCAAGCGGCTGCAGGGCTTCAGCGAACGCGCCTTGCAGGCACTCGGCCGCCACGGCTGGCCGGGCAATGTGCGCGAGCTGGAGAACCTCGTCGAACGCGGCGTGATCCTGGCCGCACAGGGCAGCGCGATCGAGGCCGAAGACCTGTTCTCGCTCAGCCCCGGCCAGTCGGGCCACGCCGACCGCACCGGACTGGACCCGCACGGCCAGTTGACCGCACTGCCGCCCGACCCGGACGAGGAACTCTGCGAGCGCATGCTGGCCAGCGGGCTGCCGCTGGAGGTGCTGGAACACCAGTTGCTTGAATTCACCGTCACCCGCGAAAGCGGCAACCTGTCGGCTGCGGCCCGCCGCTTGGGGTTGACCCGCCCGCAACTCGCCTACCGGCTGCGCCGCGGACCCATGCCGTCCGAACCTGGAGCCACCTGATGCTGCCATCCGAAAAATTCCTCGCCGCCTTCTCCAGCCGCACCGACGAAGCGCCGCGCACCCTGGTCGAACGCGCCTACCTGGGGTTGCGGCACGACATCGTCTGCGGGGCGCTGGGGCCGGGCGAGCGGCTGCGCGTCGAGCACCTGAAGGCCCGCTACGACGTGGGCGCCGGCACGCTGCGCGAGGCGCTGTCGCTGCTGCTGTCGGACGCGCTGGTGACGGCGGAAGGACAGCGCGGCTTCCGGGTCGCGCCGATCTCGCTGGCCGACCTGGAGGACGTGACCAACACCCGCGTGATGCTGGAAACCGAGGCGCTGCGGCTGTCGATCCGCCATGGTGATGCGGCATGGGAGGCGGCGCTCGTGGCCGCGTTCGAGCGCCTGAGCGCGGTCGAGCACAGCCCCGAGCGCATGCACAACGCCGGCTGGGAAGACGCCAACCGCGCCTTCCACGAAGCCCTGATCGCCGGCCATGCGTCGCCCTGGAGCCGCTACCTGCTGGGCATCCTGTACCGCCACGCCGAACGCTACCGCTACATCGCGCTGCGCGTGGTCAGCGCCGAGGCCAATCCGTCGCGGGACGTTCACCGCGAGCATGAAGATCTCTATCGGGCGGCGATCGGGCGGCAGGAGGCGCGGGCGGCGCTGGCGCTGGAGGCGCATGTGCGCAATACGTGCGAGGTGCTGAGGAAGGCGGGGCTGGGCGGGTGATGTAGAAACAATAGAAACAGAACAGCCTCTTCAACCGCAGCACGCCAGTGCCCGTGCTTCCATCAACCGTTCTCGCGTGCTCGCCCGCAATCGCTGAAGCCCCAGGCGCCGCGCCATGATGGTCAGCGCCATTTCACTGTCTCTGACCTGCTGCGAAACGTCGCGGGCCAGTCCGGCGAGTTCATGCAGACAGATGTCCTCGACCGACCGAGCCTCCTGACCCGGCAGCGTGTCGCGGAACGTGACGATGCTGCCCAGGGATTGGTGCATGGGCCAGAAATAGACACCGAGTCCCGTTTCTGTGCTGGACTGGAAAAGCCCTGCAGCGAGTTGTGTCACCTGCTGATGAATGCGTGGACTGACACGCTGCCAACCGTGGATTCGAGCCACGCGCCGCACGAGTGTGGCGTCCAGGACAGGCCCATCGGTGTCCACGATCTGGCGGATGACTTGCTGGAGCGTCGCGGCATAGCGGGAATCAAAAAAGGCATCTGGATCGATGTTGTCCACTGGGGGTGGCGGGGCAGACGGCTGCCCAGCCTGTCCAGCAAACAGGATGGATGCAGGCTCCTCGGCCGGTGCGGTCTGTTGCAGTGATGTCTGTGGCGCAGGTGGATGCTCCAGTACCGCCTGTACGGCTCTGCGTTCCCTGCTGTGGGCCAAGAGCATTTCCAGTCGCTGGTGAACCCGTTCCAGCGTGCCAGCACGGTCAATCCACCAGTCTGTTGACCAGATCCGCAAGATCTCCCAGCCCAGGCCGCGCAGCACCTGCTCGCGCAGCTTGTCGCGGTCGCGGGCCGTGGCCGAGCGGTGGTAGGTGGCGCCGTCGCACTCGATGCCGGTCAGGTAAAGGCCCGGTGCGTCGGGGTGGACCACCGCCAGATCGATGCGGAACGACGACACGCCGATTTGCGTGTGCAATTCCCAGCCACGCGGCGCCAGTGCCTCGGCGACTGCCTGCTCGAACGGGCTGTCGTAGCCGCCCAGGCTGCCCCGAACCGCCCGGCCCAGGCTGCTGGCACCGCGCTGCGCGAACTCCAGGAAATGCTTCAGATCGGTGACACCGCGGGCCTGGGTGCGGCTCAGGTTGATCTGCTCGGGCAGCAGGGTCGAGAACACCCGCAGCTCGTGGCGCGCCCGCGTGATGGCCACATTCAGGCGCCGCTCGCCGCCGCTGCGGTTCATCGGCCCGAAGTTCATCGACACCACACCTGACGCATCCGGCCCGTAGGTGATCGAGAAATACATGATGTCGCGTTCATCGCCCTGGACGCTTTCCAGGTTCTTCACGAACACCGGCTCCAGCGCCGTGTCCGCGAAGTACGGCTCGATGGACGCATCCTGGCGGCGCTCCTCGTCGAGCAGATTCTCGATCAGGCGCTGCTGCTCGGCGTTGAACGTCACGATGCCGACCGTCAGACGGCTGGCCCGGAAATCCGGAGATTTCAGCCGCGTGACCAGATCCGCAACCAGTGCCTTGGCTTCGTTCTGGTTGGTGCGGGCACCGCCCTTGGCGTAGGTGCCGGTGACGGGGTGGAAGCTGACGGCGCTGTCGTGTGTGACCGGCGAGGGGAACGTGACCAGACCACCGCCGTAGTAACGCTGGTTCGAGAACGCGATCAGGCTTTCGTGGCGGCTGCGGTAGTGCCACGACAGGTTCATGCAGGGCAGATTGGCGCCGATGCATTCGTCGAGGATGCTCTCCATGTCGCCTTCAATGTTTTCTTGGTCGCCATCGGATTCCGCTCGGTTGAAGAAGTTGGTCGGCGGCAGTTGCTTCGGATCACCGACCATGACCACCTGTCGCCCGCGGGCGATGGCACCGATCGCATCCCACACCGGGATCTGTGATGCCTCATCGAAGACGACAAGGTCGAAGGATGCGGTGCTGGCCGACAGGTACTGTGCGATCGACAGCGGACTCATCAGCATGCAGGGGGCCAAGCTTCCCATCGCACTGGGGGCTTTCTCCATCAGGGCGCGCAGCGGCAGATGGTTGCGCTTTTTTGTCATTTCTCGGCGCAGCAGGCCCCAGTCCGAGTTGGCCGTGACCTCGTCCTGACCCGGCAATTGCCCGCACAGCCGCGCCCGAATCCAGTCGCGGGTCAGTGTCGTGAAACGCTCGTCCAGTGCCCGGAAATCGGTGATCCGCTGTTCGTGCTCGGCGGAGACGAAGGCGCGCATCGCCGCATCCTGATCGACCGTGGCATGCAGCCACCACCGGGCATAGGCCGCATCGAAGGCGGGCACGATCTCGCTGGGTTGCACGATGTCGGCTTCGACCGCATCGACCAGCGGGGCCAGCCCTGCGGTCACTGCCTCGCTGCGCACCTTGCGCCAGGCGCACCAGGCGTTCAGGCGCACAGCCGACCGCAACAGCCCTTCGCAGCGTTCGATCAGTGGACCAACCGCCTCATCGGTCAGGTGGTGTTTCGACGCTGCATCCATCTCACCGATGCGCGCCAGATCCTCCAGTGCCGGAGCCAGTGCCGGCAACGCCTCCAGGTAGCGGACGGCGGCGGCGGCTACCGCACCCGAAGGCGCCAGCGCAGCACGCCGATCGCCCAGCAGGTTTTGCAGCGCGGCCCGGATCGACAGGGCATCGCCACCGGCCGCCACCAGGTGGTTGACCACCAGCGACCACTCCGACGTCAGCCGGACAGCTTTCTCCAGCGCCGCGAGCGGGGTGTCCAGACCGGCCCACAGTCCTGCGGTGTCGGTGGTCAGATCACCCTGTGCGGCGATCTGGCGCTCGATCTCGGCACGTTCACGCAGGTGCTGCCAGTCGGCGGCCATGGCAGGTCCGGCTTCTCCTCGGCCAATCGCCTCGTGGTCGCCCTGCAATGCGCCGCGTTGGCGCAGAGCGGCCAACTCGGTCTGGAATCGCTCCGCCCCAGCGAGTGGGTCGAGGTCCGTGGTCAAACCGGTCCACAGGGCAGGCGCAGCTTCGCGCAGGGCATGCAGCGCATGCATGTCCCGCTCCAGCGCATGCAGTGTGCGCAGGCGCTGCAGATCCTGGGCCATCGACTCACCGCACAGTCCGTCGGCTACGCCCTCCAATCCCGCATCGTTCCATGGCTGGTCACTGGCGGCTGCGCGCAGCGCGGTTTGCAGCGCAAGTGCCGCCGTGACCCTGGTGGGATCGGTTTTCAGACCATGCCAGACCGATTTGGTCAGTGGATCGATGTCCAGTGCAATGAGGTCAGCCCGCAGGATGCGCAGCGCCGACAGCGTGCGCAGGTCGCGCCCGACATCCGGCTTGTTTTCACCCAGGGCGTGCGCTTCGACAACCTTTCGCAGCTTGCGTTGTCGCAGCGCCGAGATCGGCCAGAGGGTGTTCTCGGCCTCGGTCCACTCCCGCGCCAGTTGGGCGACGTTGAGTTGTTCGATTTGCTCGTCATAGCGGCTCGACAGTTGTGCCGCCGTGTCTTTGATGTTGGCGAGCAAGCCCAAACCACGCTCCAGCGGCTCGCGCACATGCTGGGGCCAGGGAGGTGTCAATTGGCGCACCACGGCCCGATGACGGTTCAGGGTGTCGATGGCCCTGCGGCACTCTGGCAATGCGGCGGCGGGCCACGCGGAGCGCAGTTGCGCGCTGAGATGGTGGTGCTGCGTCAGCAGAGGCATCACCCCTTGCAGCCGCTCAGCGAGGTGATCGGCATCGGCCCGTGCCGTGAAGCGCCAATCCCGGTCATGGGCGTGGGGAAGTCGGTTTGCCAAGGTGCCCAAAGCCATCCGTGCCGCCCTCGGAAGGGGTTGCGCTGGCAGCCCGATCACCTGTGTCAGTGCTTGCACCGCATCGCGCAACTGCACGGCCACCGTGAGGGCGTGTTGTGCTGCCGTGGTGAATGTTTGCTGCCAGCCCGGCGCCCAGTCTGTCCGGGTGAGGGGTGCCAAGGCGAGGCGGGTCGAAGGACTGTCAGCGAGGGCTTCCTGGTTGATCTTCATCCGGGCTGCGACTTCATGCAAATGTGTGAATGCATCAAGGTCGTGGACCTGTGGCGAGGCCCAACTCAGCCGGATGTGCGGTATTTCGTCGGCGGTGGCGGTGATGCCAATGGCCCGGAACAGCGTCATGCCATTCGGGTAGACATGGTGCATCCGCTCGGCATGTCCATTGAGTTGCATCCGCAACCCTTGCAGGCGCTCGGACTGTGCCTGCCAGACCCTGGCGTCGATCGTGCCCTTGGAGTCCCAGGACTGCCGCAACTGGGCCAGCACCTCGACCTTGCTCGCCTTGCTCGAATGCAGCTCCAGACAGAACTCGCCCAGCCCCACCTCACGCAGCCGCCGATGCACGACATCCAGTGCCGCCGCCTTCTCGGACACGAAGAGCACACGCCGTCCCTCGGCCAGACTCTGGGCAATCAGGTTGGCAATGGTCTGGCTCTTGCCCGTGCCGGGCGGGCCGATCAGCACGAAGTCCTTGCCCCGGCTGGCGGCCATCACGGCCGAGAGCTGCGAAGAGTCGGCGGGCAGCGGGCAGAACGTGTCCCGTGGCGAGAAGTCGCGGTCCAGTCGTTTCACTTCCGGAAAGCCTGTCGAGGAAGGAAACGGATCGCGGGGCGTGTCCAGCAGATGCCGCACGACGGGACTGGCGCGCAATTGCTCCGTCCGGTCGGCGAGATCCTTCCACATCAGGTACTTGGCGAACGAGAACGTGGACAGCACGATGTCCTCGCTGACCTCCCAACCGCTGATGTTCTTGACCGCCACCGACACCTGTTTCCACAGTGCGGCGATGTCAAACCCGGCATCGTCCCGTGGCAACTCCTGGTCGGAGATCCCCAGGTTGAGTTCGAAATCCTGCTTCAGCATTTCGATCAGCGTCGGGTTGAAGCGGGCTTCGTCGTCGAGCAGCGTCAGCGAAAAACCTGAGCGCACGCTCTGGCGTGCCAGCGCGACCGGCAGCAGCAGCAGCGGTGCCCGGTAGTGCGAATCGGATTTGTCGGCTGGAGTCCAGCGCAGAAAACCGACCGCGAGAAACAGCGTATTGGCGCCACTGTCTTGCAGGGTCGCGCGTGAGGACCGGTACAGCTCCAGCAATCGGCCGTCCATCTCGGTGTCCGCCAGATCGATGAACACCTCACCGCGCTGAAGCGCCTCGCGGGCGTGGTCCCGCCGCAGGTGTTCGAGCGTGCGGCCTTCGTGAATGGCTTGGTCACGCGGGTCTCGGCCGTCCATCAGCGTCGGGCGTGCCAGCAGTCGGATCGATTTGCCGTTGGAGAGCCAATCCTCCAGCGTGCCTGCCTCGGGCGCTTCGAGCTTCACGGACTTCGTGCTGCGGAAGTTCAGCAAGTTGTTGCGCAGTGAAAGGTCCAGCAGCTTGCGTTGCCAGCGGGTGAGGCGGTCTTCGGGTGTCTGCGGGATGGGGTCGATCTGGAGCGGCATGCCGCTGTCATCCGGCAGGCCAGCAGGGGCGGCCGAAAACCCGGTGAATGCCTCGCCCGCTGTTGTCGCCGAGGAGGTGATGTCCGTGACTGCGGGGGCAGCGAGGCTCGCCATCGGTCGGATGCGCTGCAGCCGTGCGCGATGCACATCGATCGCCAAGACAAAGGGGACCGATGCCGATTCGGCAATTTGGCGGGCACCGTGGTCGGTGGCGGTCTCAAAATTGGGGGCTGGGCGGTGGGTCAGCAGCGTGGTCTCAAACAGCACCAGCTCTTTCAGGCTCACGCGCTTGCGCAGCGCGGTGATGTCATCGACCACGCAGGTCGAGAACTCTTCGGCGCGCAGCCAGACGCCTGCGAATGCATGGCCTTCGGTGAAAACAACCAGCGAATGCAACCCCGCTTGTTCGAGCGCCGAGCACAACAGCAGCGTGGTGTCCAGGCAGGTGGCCAGACCCGATTCCACCACCTGCTGCGGTCCACGGATCTTCTGGCCGCGTTGCTCGAAGCTGGCTGGTGGGACCGCGTAGGTCAGCGACAGATTCGCCACGGCTGACCACAGCGCCGAGCTGATCTCCCAGGCATGGCGCGAACCCCCTTGGTAGGCATTGAGTGATGGATCACAGCCGTGTTGGTGCAGCAGGTCGGATGCCTGCTTGAGTAGCCGAGCGACGGCGGGTTCGTTGGGCTGCACGAAGGCGGCGATCATCTCGGGCAATTGCGCCAGCCCACCCCATTGGTTGCGCGGCAGCAGTTCGACGGTGTGGTCTTGTCGCGCCAGCTCCATTGGCTCGGACGTGTTGGGGTCGTGCTGCAGCAGAGCGAAGGTGATGACTGCTGGCACTGCCTCGGTCAGCCCGGCAAGCAAAGCACTGTCGAGCGCCATGTCGAGGTCCAGCAGATGCTGCCTCTCGCTTGCTGCGATGGCATCCAGGTGCCAAACGCGAGGTTTGAAGAATGCGGGCTGGGAAGTGGCTCGGAGTTCGAGTGCCTGACAGTGCGTGGTGGTCTCGTTGACGATGCACAGTGCTTTCAGCAGCGGTACCGCGTTCTGAAAATCGGCCAGATTCAGTGTTGAGCCGAGGGTGGCTTCAATATGCGGCGTGAGGGTGTTATTCACTGCGTTCCCTGTATACCAAGATGAAATTCATCTTAGTCACAAAGGCGTGGCGAGCCTGGAGTGGCAGCCCAATGCCGGAGTGATCTCGTGAGGAGCACCACAAGCCACAGCAGGAACGGCGGGGCTGGGCGGGTGATGCAGAAACGGGCTTGTTATGGTACACACATCATTGTGTGTATTTACGTTGAACACCCCGCAAGGAGTCCTGCATGTCCTCTGTGATGTCCCGTGTCTTCATGAACGGCAACAGCCAAGCCGTCCGGATTCCGCAGGAATTCCGGTTGAACGCCCAGCGTGTCGAAATCCACCGCAACGCCGATGGTGACCTGGTGCTGCACCCGGTCACGACAGACCGGGGTACAGCGTTGTTGGACGCACTCAACGCCTTCGATCCGCAGTTTGGCGATCTGCTGGACGCCCTGTACCGCGAGCAACTCCCGATGCAAGACCGGGAGCCGCTGTGAGGTACATGCTCGACACGAACATCCTGATCTACCTGATCAAGAACCGCCCGCCCGCGGTGGCTGAACGGGTCAACGCACTGGACGAGTCAGCCGAGCTGTGCATGTCCTTCTTCACCTATGCAGAGCTGCTCAAGGGGGCGGAGCGCAGCGTGCGCCGTGCGGATGTCCTGCGGCAATTGGAGGGGCTGGTCAGGCGCATCCCGGTGCGCTACGCCGCCAGCTCTGCGCTGTGCGGGCACTGCGCCGCGCAGTTCACCCGGCTGCGCGAGGCCGGCACGCCCATCGGTGCCAATGACCTCTGGATCGCCTGCCACGCGCTGGCGGACGGCTGCACGCTGGTGACGAACAACGTGCGCGAGTTCGAGCGCGTGCAGGGGCTGCCGATCGAGAACTGGGCCGAGCCCGCAGCACCAAGCTTCAGCGCCCCAGATCCTTCGCGCTGACCCCCGCGATCCCCCAGTTCGTCTTGGGCACGTCCTGAATCCAGACGCGCACGGTTTCCTTCGGGGCGCCGACGGCTTCGACCAGCGCGGCGGTGACTTTCTCGATCACGGCGCGCTTCTGGTCCTCGGTGCGGCCTTCGAGCATGTAGATCTGGGCAAATGGCATGGGGGTTCCTTGCTTGGGTGCGTGGATCAGGCGGCGGCGGCGCGCTGGCGGGCCATGGTGATGGCGGTGTCCTCGATCATGTCTTCCTGCCCGCCGACCATCTTGCGGCGGCCGAGTTCGACCAGCAGGTCACGCGCCGGGATGCCGTACTTCTTCTCGGCCCGCTTGGCGAACAGCAGGAAGCTCGAATACACCCCCGCGTAGCCCAGCGTCAGCGAGTCGCGGTCGATGCGGATCAGGTGGTCCATGATCGGCACGACGAGGTCTTCGGCCACGTCCTGGATCTTGAACACGTCCACGCCGGTCTCGATGCCCATGCGGGCGCAGACGGCGACGAACACCTCCATCGGCGTGTTGCCCGCGCCCGCGCCCAGCCCGGCCGCTGCCGCGTCGATGCGGTTCGCGCCCGCCTCGACCGCGGCGATCGAGTTCGCCACGCCCATCGCCAGGTTGTGGTGGCCGTGGAAGCCCAGCTCCGTCTCGGGTTTCAGCGCCTCGCGCACCGCGCCGATCCGCGCCTTCACGTCCTCGGGCAGCATGTAGCCGGCCGAGTCGGTGATGTAGAGGCAGTTCGCGCCGTAGCCCTCCATCAGCTTGGCCTGCTTGACCAGTCCCTCCGGCGAGTTCATGTGCGCCATCATCAGGAAGCCGACCGTGTCCAGCCCGAGCTTGCGCGCATAGGTGATGTGCTGCTCGGAGACATCGGCCTCGGTGCAGTGGGTGGCGACGCGGATCGTGCTGACGCCGAGGTCATGTGCCATCTGCAGGTGATCGACAGTGCCGATGCCGGGCAGCAGCAGCGCGGACACCTTGGCCTGTTTCATCAGCGGGATCACGGCGCCGAGGTACTCCTCGTCGGTGTGCGCCGGGAAGCCGTAGTTGACGCTGGAGCCGCCGAGTCCGTCGCCGTGCGTGACCTCGATCAGCGGCACGCCGGCCGCGTCGAGTCCGCAGGCGATCGAGCGCATCTGGTCGAGCGTCATCAGGTGGCGCTTCGGGTGCATCCCGTCGCGCAGCGTCATGTCGTGGACGGTGATCTTGCGGCCGTGCAGGTGCGAGCGTGGCGACAGCGTGCTCATTGGGCTTCTCCCTTCAGCATTTCTTCGGCGAACATCTCGGCGGTGCGCGCGGCAGCGGCGGTCATGATGTCCAGGTTGCCGGCGTACTTGGGCAGGTAGTCGCCCAGTCCTTCGACTTCGAGGTAGACCGACACCCGCTTGCCGTCGAACACCGGCCCGTTCACCAGCCGGTAGCCGGGCACGTATTTCTGTACCTCCGCCAGCATGGCGTGGACGGAGGCGGTGATCGCGGCTTGGTCCGGCTCGTCCTCGGTCAGGCAATGCACCGTGTCGCGCATGATCAGCGGCGGCTCGGCCGGGTTGATGACGATGATCGCCTTGCCCTTCTTCGCGCCGCCGACCTTTTCCACCGCGCCCGCGGTCGTGCGGGTGAACTCGTCGATGTTCTTGCGCGTGCCGGGGCCGACTGAGCGCGACGACACCGTGGCGACGATCTCTCCGTAGGCGACCGCCTGAACACGCGACACCGCCGCGACCATCGGGATGGTGGCCTGCCCGCCGCAAGTGACCATGTTGACGTTGCGCTCGCCGGAGCCGAGGTGCGCCTTCAGGTTCACCGGTGGCACGCAGAACGGTCCGATCGCCGCTGGCGTCAGGTCGATCATCAGTGCGCCTTGCTCGTTGACCTTGCGCGAGTTCTCGGCGTGGACGTAGGCGGACGTGGCATCGAAGACGATCTGCACGCCGTCGGCCTTCATGTGCGGGATCAGGCCGTCCACGCCGTCCGACGTGGTCTTGATGCCCATCTCGCGGGCGCGTTTCAGGCCGTCGGATTCGGGGTCGATGCCGACCATCCAGACGGGTTCGAGGACGGGCGAGCGTTGCAGCTTGGCGAGCAGGTCGGTGCCGATGTTGCCGGGACCGATCAGCGCACAGCGGATCTTTCGGGTCATGGGAGTGCTTTCGGGAGTGCTGTCGGGGAGTGCTTGGGCGGTCATTCAACAAAGCGCATCGACACGCTGCCCAGATCCTGGAAGCGCACGTTGATGCTGTCGCCGGCCTGCACCGCGATGGCTTCCGTGACGCCGCCGGTCATGATGAAGGTGCCTGCAGGGATCTCCTGCCCGCGCCGGCCGAGGTGGTTGGCGAGCATCGCGACCGCGGCCGCCGGGTGGCCGAGCACCGCCGCGCCTGCCGCCATCGCCGCGATCCGGCCGTTCTTCTCCAGCACGACGCCGAGCGTGCGCAGGTCGAGGGCTTCCACCGCCCGCGAGCGCCCGCCGATGACGAAGCGCGCCGCCGAGGTGTTGTCGGCGATGACGCTCTTCAGGTCGAACTTGAAGTCGCGGTAGCGGCTGTCGATGATCTCCACCGCCGGGATCACGAAGTCGATCGCCGCCATCACCGCGCCGACGTGGCAACCGGGGCCGCGCAGCGCCGCCTTGGTGACGATGCAGATCTCGGCCTCCACCTTCGGGTGGATCAATTCGGACATGCGGATCTCGCCGCCGTCCGGGCGCGCCATGTCCGCGCTGACGAAGCCGAAGCAAGGCTCGTTGACGCCCATCTGCTTCATCTTCGCGAACGAGGTCAGCCCCGCCTTCAGGCCGACGGTGCGCAGGCCGCGGGCCTCCTGGCGGCGGCGGATTTCGTCCTGGATGTCATAGGCGTCGGCCCAGTCCATGTCCGGGAAATCGTCGGTGATCTTGGTGACATCGCGGACCTCGCTGCGGGCGGCGTCGAGGTGGGCGGCGAGGTGGTCGAGGTGGGTGCGGTCCAGTGCCATGGTGTCGTGCTCCGATGGGTTCAGATGAAGCGCACCGAGGTGCTGCCCAGGCCGCCGACGCTGCAGTACAGGCTGTCACCGGCTTTCACCGGAACGAGCGGCGACTGCGAACCCGACAGGATCACATCGCCCGCCTTGAGCGAGATGCCCAGCCGCCCGAGCGTGTTCGCCAGCCACGCCACCGCGTTGACCGGCGAGCCTTGCACCGACGCGCCGCACGAGGTGCTGACGATCTCGCCGTTCTTCTCCAGCACCATGCCGGCCAGCGCGAGGTCGAGGTCACGCGGACTGCGGCGCGTGCCACCCAGCATCAGAACGCCACACGAAGCGTTGTCCGCCACCGTGTCCTGGATCTTGATCTTCCAGTCCTTGATGCGCGAATCGACGATCTCGAAACACGGCATCACGCAGTCGGTGGCGCGCAGCACGTCGGCCGCCGTCACGCCCGGCCCGGTCAGGTCGCGGGCGAGGATGAACGCCACTTCCGCTTCAGCCTTGGGCGCGATCATCTTGCTGGTGTCCACCGGCTCGCCCTCGTTGAACACCATGCCCGAGAGCAGGTGGCCAAAGTCGGGCTGGTTCACGCCAAGCATGTCCATCACGACCTGGCTGGTCACGCCGATCTTCTTGCCGATCACGATTTCGCCTGCGTCGAGGCGGCGCTGGACCATGCGGAGCTGGATCTGGTAGGCGTCGTCGATGGTGATGCCGGGTTCGCGGTTGGTCAGCGGCTCGACGGGGAGGCGGCTGAGCAGCGAGGCGTACAGCTCGTCGCCGTAGCGTTCGATGGTGGTGCGGTCCATGGGGTTCTCGCAGGTCAGAGGGTCAGGGCTGTGCGTCGGCTTCGGCCAGGAAGTTCGCGACCAGTTGCGCGAAGCGGGCGCTGTGCTCGATCTGCGTCCAGTGGCCGCAGTGGCCGAAGACGTGGAGCTGGCTGTTCGGAATCCAGTCGGCCAAGGTCAGCGAGTTCGACAGCGGGATCACCTGGTCTTCACGGCCGTGGACCACCAGCGTCTCGTGGGGCAGGGCGCGGATGGCGGCTTCCGGGCTGGCCATGGCATCGACCCAGCGTTGGCGCGGCGCCGGGAACATCGCCGAAAACGATTCCTGGAACCCCGGCCGGATGCTGGCCTGGTAGCGCAGCTCGGCGAGTTCGTCGGTGACCAGCGCGCGGCTGTGCGCGAAGATGTCCAGCAGCCCACGCATCGTCTCGAACGACGGCTCGTAACCCCACACCGCGTCCAGCCCCGGCGTGATCGGGAACGGCACCCCGACCGACCCCATCAGCACCAGCCGCCGCACCCGCTCGGGCGCCCGGATCGTCAAGGCCAGCGCCAGCGCCCCGCCGAAGGAATTACCGACCAGATCGACCTGCGGCACGCCCAGCGCGTCCAGCAGGTCCAGCGCCTGCTGCACCCAGGTGTCCATGGCGTAGGGGATGCCGTCCGGGCGGTCGGTGTAGCCGAAGCCGACCATGTCGGGCGCGATCACGCGGCGGGTCTGCGCCAGACCGGGCATCACCAGCCGCCAGTTTGCCCACGCCGACACGCCGGGGCCGGAGCCGTGGATGAACAGCACGGGGGGCTGGCCATCGATGGTGGGAGCGCCAAGGTCGTGGACGTTGGTGTCGAAGGTGCCGGTGCGGACGCGGCGGCCGAGTTCGGGGTTCATGGGCGTGACCTTATGCGCACTGACCTGATACTGTCCAATACCGAATATTTCCAGATCAATACCGCAGAGGTATGTTGCCATGGACCTCAAGCAGATGCGCTACTTCCTCGCCGTCGCCGAGGAGCGCCACATGGGCCGCGCCGCCGAGCGGCTGCACATGGCCCAGCCACCGCTGACGCGCCAGATCCACGCGCTGGAGGAGGAGCTGGGCGCGGCGCTGTTCACCCGCACGCCCAAGGGCATGGAGCTGACCGAGGCGGGCCAGACGCTGCTCGACGAGGTGCCGAACCTGCTGCAGCTTGCGCAGCGCGCCCGCGAGCGCACCCGCGCGGCCGGGCGGGGAGAAACCGGGCGGCTGGACGTGGGGCTGTTCGGCTCGGGGGTGCTGGACGTGATCCCGCGGCTGCTGGCGCGTTTCCATGCCGAGCGGCCGGACGTGAAGATCGTGCTGCACACGATGACCAAGGCCGAGCAGCTCGACGCCCTGCGCGAGCGGCGCATCAGCGTCGGCTTCAACCGGCTGGTGGCACCGGAGCCGGACCTGGTGATCGAGACGGTGCTGCGCGAGCAGATGCGCGTGGCCTTGCCCGAAACGCATCGGCTGTGTGCGCAGGCGGTGGTGCGGGTGCCCGATCTGGCGGACGCGCCGATGATCCTGTATCCGAACCTGCCGCTGCCAGGGCTGGCGCAGCAGGTGATGGGGGCGTTTGCGCGGGAGGGCGTGCCGCTGCGCATCGAGCAGGAGGTGGAGGACGTGCTGACCGCCGTGGCGCTGGTGGCCGGCGGGTTCGGGGCCTGCATCACGACGGCCAGCAGCGAGAGCCTGCGCCTGCCGGGCGTCGTCTACCGGCCGCTGGACTGCGCGTGGCTGCGGGACATCGAGCTGAGCTGCATCCACCGGCGGGGGGATGGGTCGCCGGTGCTGGGGGCGTTTCTGGCGGTGGTGCGGGGTTCTGCGCGCCCGGCGACCAAGTGAGCAAGTCAAGCGCCACAATCCGCCCATGCCTTACTCCCTCACCGACAAGCTCGTCATCGGCATCAGCTCCCGCGCCCTGTTCGACCTGGAGCACGAGAACCGGCTCTACGACGCGCAGGGCGTGGCGGCGTTCAGTTCCTACCAGCGTGCCCATGAGAACGAGCCGCTGCGCCCCGGCACCGCCTTCCCGCTGGTGCAGGCGCTGCTCGGGCTGAACCCGCTGCTGCCGGAGCGGCGCATCGAGGTGGTGGTCGTCTCGCGCAACTCGCCCGACACCGGCCTGCGCGCTTTCAACGCCATCGAGGCGCACGGCCTGGACATCACCCGCGCCGCGTTCACGGGCGGGGCGCGGTCGCTGGTGGAGTACCTGAAGGCGTTCGAGGTGGACCTGTTCCTGTCGCGCAACCGGGGCGATGTGCAGGAGGCGATCGACCATGGCGTGGCGGCGGCGTTGCTCTACGACCCGCCCGCCGCCTTCCATGCCCCCGAGGGCCAGATCCGCATCGCCTTCGACGGGGACGCCGTGCTGTTCTCGCCTGAGTCGGAGCACATCTACAAGACCCAGGGCCTCGAAGCCTTCGCCGCGCACGAGCTGGCCAACCGCCGCCGCGCGATGGCGGAAGGCCCGTTCGCCAAGCTGCTGGTCCGGCTCGCGGCACTGCAGCAGGAATTCCGCAGCCGCGGCGCGCCGTGCCCCGTCCGCATCGCCATCGTCACCGCCCGCAGCAGCCCGGCGCACGCCCGCGTCATCCACACCTTGCGCGACTGGCAGGTCGATGTGGACGAAGCGTTCTTCATGGGCGGCGCGTCGAAGGACCAGGTGCTCGCGGCGTTCGGCGCGCAGATGTTTTTCGACGACCAGGACGCGCATGTGCAGCCGGCGTCGGTGCGGGTACCGTCAGGGATCGTGCCCTATGCAGGCGGCGCGACCGACGCACAATCACACCCATGCAACGACACCTCACCGCTTTCGTCCTGAGCCTCGCCGCTGGCGCCGCCTGCGCCACCGACGTGACCGTCGCCACCTGGAACCTCGGCTGGCACCTGGACGCGCCGCTTGCCACGCGCTGGATCGCGGCCTGCGGCCAGCGGTTTTCCAAGTCCGGCGCGGGCGAGCTGTGGCGCCCCGACCCGAGCGGCCCGAAAACTGGCTGGCAACTGCGCTGGGGCCGCGATGCCAAGATCGAGTGGGACATCGGCCAACTGCCGCCCTGCGATGTCTGGCAGAGCCGCCACAAGCCGGTGGCCGTGACCGAAGCGGCGCTGGCCAAGCGCCGCCAGCAGATCGCCGCCGTCCTCGCCACCCAAGTGAACGCCGACGTGATGGCCTTCCAGGAGGTCAGCAGCGTGCAGGCGGTGCGCGAGGTGCTGCCCGACGGCGGACGCGACTACGAGGTCTGCGGTTTCACGTCGCACAAGGTGCAGCGGCTGGCGTTCGCGTGGCGGCGCCAGGTGGCGACCGCCGTGGGCACCTGCGAGGTCTACGCGCCGCTGGCCCTGCCCGAACGGCCGGCGAAGGAGCAGCCGCGGCCGGGCCTGTCCGTGGCGCTGCGCATCGGCGGCAAGGTGACGCGCTTCATGACCGTGCATCTGAAATCGGCCTGCGTCTCGCCGCTGGAAGGCGGTGGCAACGGCAACGGGCGTGGGCAGCTCGCCGGGGACGATCCCGCCTGCACCGTGCTGCAGGCGCAGCTCCAGCCGCTGGAAAACTGGCTGCAGGAGCGCAGCCAGGGGGTAGGTGGCGTGGTGATGCTCGGTGACTTCAACCGCAACCTCGCCCACGAAGCCAGCCTGCCCGCGAACGCTCCGGTGCGCAGCCGCGGTCAGGCGAGCGATCCCTACACGGCTGGCGTGCGCTCGAACAGCCTGTGGCGCGAGGTGAACGATGGTGTGCCGTCGGTGTCGCTGCTGACGCTCGTGGACACCACCTGCCCGCTGAACGAGGACACGGCCCGGCTGTGCAAGGACGCCAAGGTGCGCGTGCTTGACCAGCCGGAGATGGCGCGGTTGACCGACGCCAAGGCGCTGGGTTGCCGCAATCCGATCGGGCTGGACCACATCGCGGTGCATCTGCCGGCTGGCAGCGGGGCGGCGGTGCCGGTGGCCGAGAAGGTCGCGCTCGGCTTCCTGGGTCGCACGCTGGAGTCCGGTGACCAGCGGCCCGACCCGCTGCTGGCGGTGTCGGACCACTGTCCGCTCAAGGCGCGTCTGCCGCTGTGACCCCGCGGGCGGGAGGACTCAGGGGCGCACGGCGATCTCGTTGCGCACCGCCTTCACGCCACCGACCTGCATGGCCAGCCGCTCGGCCACCACGCGCTCGTTGACGCTCTTGGCGAAGCCGGACAGCATCACCGTGCCGTGGAGGGTCTCGACGCTGATGCTGCTGGCGTCCACCTCGCGGTTGTCGATGTAGCGGGCCTTGACCGCGGTGGTGATCGCCGTGTCATCGACGTAGGCGCCGACGCTTTCCTGGCCGCGCGTGACGGCGCATCCGGACGCCAGGACCAGTGTCAGGGCGGCCACGGTGGCGGTCAGGGTCAGGGTGAGGCGGCGGCTCAGGGTGCGGGTCGGGGTACTGGACATGGTGGTCTCCTGGAGGGTGGAAGGTGACCCGTCATCGGGGTCTGTGCGCTGGCGCACCGGACGGACAGCCCCACTGTAGGAATCCGCGGCGGCCCGGACCATCGGCGCCCACCGCCTGCCGTTGTAGGACAGCGCCTCACCCACCCCCATCCTCACGCAACCGCCGCTCTCCCGGCTGCAGCGTCTGCGCCTGCGCCATCAGCGCCCAGACCCCCGCGCGGGAATACTGCCCCACCATCGGTGCGCGGGATGCCCCCGTGTCGGGCAAGCGTGTCAGGCCGCGCAGGACGCCACCGACAAGCCTGGCAGCCGCACCCGCAGCACGGTGCCCTGCCCAGGCGCGGACAGCACTTCCAGCGTGCCCTGCACCGCCTCGACGCGGTAGCGCATCCCCACCAGCCCGTAGGCCGATCCCCGCTGCACGGCCGGATCGAAGCCCACGCCGTCGTCGCGCACCCGCACCTCCACCTGCCTGCCCCGCGGGGCCATGTCGAGCCAGACATGGCGCGCTGCGGCGTACTTGCTGATGTTGGTGACGGCTTCCTGCACCAGCCGGTAGACCACCAGCTCCGCCGACGCCTCCAGCGGCGCCGGGGTCAGCGTGCAATGCACCTCGACGCCCGAGCGTTCGGCGAACTCGCGCGCCAGGATCTCCAGCGTCGCCGCGAGACCGAGGTTGTTCAGCGTGGACGGGCGCAGATCCTCGATGATCCGCCGCCCCAGCGCGATGGCGCCGTTGAGCATCTCGACCAGATGTGCCAGCCGCTCCAGCGCCTCGGGTGGCGCGCCGGCCAGCCGCGGGCGGATGCGCGCCGCATCGAGCTTGGCCGAGGTGAGCAGCGCGCCGAGGTCGTCGTGCAGGTTGCGCGCCAGGCGGCTGCGCTCGTCCTCGCGGGCGGTCTGGAGGTGGTGGGTCAGCTCGGTGAGCTGCAGCGTGCGCTGGCGGACCAGGGCGTCGAGCTGCTGTGCGTGCGCGCGCTGCACGGCGCGTTGCAGCGCCCGCAGCCGTCCGTGGAGTCCCAGCGCCAGCAAGCTGGCAAGCACCGCGGCGGCGCCGAGCCAGAGTTCAAGGTGCATCGCGTGCTCCTGTCGAATCGAAGGAATCCAAGGGATCCAAGGGATCGGTGGGATCATGGGCCCAGGAGGGTTCCACCCCATGATTCGCATTGCCATCGTCGATGACCACCCCATGGTGCGCGCCGGATTGCGCCAGTTCCTGGCCGACCAGGCCGATTTCTCCATCGTGGGCGAAGCGTCCAATGGCCGCGAGGCCCTCGACATCGTGCGCCGCGGCGAGCTGGATGTCGTCCTCATGGACATTGCCATGCCGGACCACGGCGGCGTCGATGCGCTGGCCGCCATCAAGGCCCGCGCGCCCGACCTGCCGGTGCTGATCCTGAGCGGTTTCCCCGAAGCGCACTACGCCACCACCCTGCTGCGCCAGGGGGCCAGCGGCTACCTCAACAAGGACTGCGACCCCGAAGACATCGTCAAGGCGATCCGCACCGTCTGCCGGGGCCGCAAGTACATCACCACCGGCGTCGCCGAACAGCTCGCCGAGGGCCTGGGCCGGGGCGACGACCGGCCGCTGCACGAACACCTCTCCGAGCGCGAGCTGCAGGTGTTCCTGCGCCTGGCGGCGGGCGAGACCATCGGCCACCTCGCCGAGAGCCTGTCGCTCAGCGTCAAGACCGTCAGCACCTACCGCAGCCGCGTGATGGAGAAGATGCAGCTCGCCTCCAACAGCGACCTGACCTACTACGCGCTCAAGAACGGCCTGATTCAGTAGCCATCCGCCGCCGGGTGCAGCCGAGTGCAGTAGGCGATCAGCGCGTCGATGTCGTAGGACTTGTCGAACACCCGATCCGCACCCAGCGCCAGACACTTGCGGCGCATCTCGGGCGTCGTGTAGTTGCTCAGCACCACCAGCGTGCGGCGCGGCAGGTGGTCCTGCAAGGCCCGCAGCACGCCCAGCCCGGAGCCGGTTTTCAGGAAGATGTCCACGATCACCAGCTCCACGGCATGGTGCGGTGCGGTCAGCCACTGCACCGCCGTCGCCTCGTCCTCGGCCACGCCGACCACCTCCGCCGGCACCAGCTCTTCGAGCGTGGCGATGAGGTTCTCGCGGATCACGCGGCTGTCCTCGACGAGGTAGGTCTTGAGAGGGTGCGGGTGCGGGTGCGGAGGCATGGAGGGATGTGGCAGGGCAGGGATCCGCACTGAGCTTACGTGCAATCCCCCACCGCCACCATCCGGTGCAATGACTGTTGCGTTGTCGGACAACGCCTACGCCGCCGGCTTGTCGGGCAGCAGCCGGTCGTATTCGTGCCTGACCACGCCATCCACCACTGGCGCACCGGGCGACTGCCAGTCAGCGGGCGGTGTGCAGCGCGGTCAACAGGGCAAGCTGCTCCTTCTGCAGGGCCAGCAGCCCGTCCCACTGGTGCATCCGCAGCGTGTCCACCTTCTCGTGCAGCAGCATGATTTCCAGCTCGGCCTTGAGGTTGATCTCGTAGTCGTGCTCGGCCGTGATGCGGTCCTTCTGCGACTGGCGGTTCTGGGACATCAGGATGATCGGCGCCTGGATCGCCGCCAGCATCGACAGGAACAGGTTCAGCAGGATGTAGGGATAGGGGTCGAAGGTCGATCCGCGGTGCGCCAGCAGGTAGGCGTTGACGGCGACCCACCCGAGCATCACGGCCGCGAACAGCCCGACGAAGGTCCACGAACCGCCGAACTTCGCCACCGCGTCCGCTGCGCGCATGCCGCGCGTGGACTGTGCTTCGTCGAGGTCGGACGACGCGCTGTGGGCCATGCGCAGCCGCTCGGCGACGTGGCGGGCGACCTTCTGCGTGCGCGGGTCCAGGTGGGCGTAGGGTTTGCCCAGGAACTTGGCGGCGATTTCTTCGTGGGAGTGGGCGGAGGCGTGGCGGCGGGAAGGGGTGCTCGGGTGCTCGATCATGCGGATCAGCCCCCCAGCGCCTTGAACAGCGCCACCCGGTTCACCTGCTCGGCCAGCCGCGTCTGCACCAGTGCCTGCTCGGCCGCCAGCAAACTGCGCTCGGCGTCCAGCCGCTCCAGCACATTCGCCGCGCCGTTCGTGTAGCGCAGCTCGGTCAGCCGGGCGATCTCGCGGGCGGCGTCGAGCTGCTGGCGCTGGGCGTCGAGCTGTTCGCGCCAGCTTGACAGGCCCGCCAGCGCATCGGCCGTCTCGCGGAAGGCGGACTGCACGGCCTTCTCGTACTGCGCCACCGCGATGTCCCGGCTCACCTTGGCGACGTTCAGGTTCGCCTGGTTGCGGCCCGAATCGAAGATCGCCGCCAGCGCCGACGCGCTCAGCGACCACGCGAAGTTGCCTGCCTGGAACAGCTCGCTCAGGCGGCTGCCGGCCTGGCCCGCGCTGCCGGTGAGCGACAGGCGCGGGAAGAACGCGGCCCGCGCCACGCCGATGTTGGCGCTGGCGGCGATGAGCGATTGCTCGGCCTGGATCACGTCCGGGCGCTGCAGCAGGATGTCGGATGCCAGCCCGACCGGCACCGCCGCCAGCACCTCCGCGGCGCCCGCCACCGTCCCGGCCACCGCACCCGGCAGCCACTCGGCTGGCACCGGCCCACCCGTCAGCAGCGCCAGCGCGTTCAGGTCCAGTGCCTGTTGGCGGCGCAGTTGCACTTGCGTGTTGCGGGCCTGGGCGACGAGGCTCTGCGCGGTCTGCAGCTCCAGCGCCGCTGCGGCGCCGACATCGAAGCGCAGCTTGGCCAGCTTCAGGCTGGCCTCGCGGCTGGCGAGCGTGCGCTCGGCGACCGAGAGCAGCTCCGCGTCCGCGCCCAGCGTCAGCCAGCCCGACACCACCGCGCTGACCAGCGCCAGCTCCGCGCTGCGGCGACCGGCTTCGGTGGCGAGCACCTGCGCCTGCGCGGCCTCGCCGAGGTTGGCGATGCGGCCGAACAGGTCCAGCTCCCAGGCCGTGACCTGCACGCCCGCGGTGTAGCTCTGCACCTGCCGGCCCGTCGAGGCGTTGGGGGCGGCCGAGGCGATCAGGCCGGCGTTGACCGTCGGCAGCCGGTCAGCGCGGGTCACCCCAAGCTGGGCTTCGGCGCGCTGCACATTGAGCACCGCCACGCGCAGGTCACGGTTCTGGTCCAGCGCCCGCTCGACCAGTTGCGCGAGCTGCGGCGACTGCACGAACGCCTTCCAGCCCAGCGGCGCCAGTGCCTCGGTCACGGCCGACGCCGCCGCCTCTGCGGGCAGCGGCAGTCGGGCCGGAATCGGCGCGGCCGGGCGTTCGTGGCGCGGCGCGAGGTTGGTGCAGCCGGCCAGCACCAGCGCGGCCACGGCGATTTCAAGGTGTCTCATGGTGCGTGTCATGGCTTGTCCTTCAGCAGATCCGCCACCGCATCGGTCGAGGGCGACGACAGCGCCGTGCTGTGCGGCGCCACATGGCCACCGGGGAAGATCCGGCGCACCACCACATAGAACACCGGCACGAAGAACACCGCCAGCACCGTCGCCGCGACCATCCCGCCCATCACGCCCGTGCCGATCGCCCGCTGGCTGGCCGAGCCGGCGCCCGTCGCGATCGCCAGCGGCAGCACGCCGAGGATGAACGCGAACGAGGTCATCAGGATCGGCCGGAAGCGCAGGTGACACGCTTCGAGCGTCGCCTCCAGCAGCCCCTTGCCCTCGGCCTGCAGATCCTTGGCGAACTCGATGATCAGGATGGCGTTCTTCGCCGACAGGCCGATCACGGTGATCAGACCGACCTTGAAATACACGTCGTTCGGCATGTCGCGCAGGTTCACCCCCACCAGCGCGCCCAGCACCCCGAGCGGCACCACCAGCAGCACCGCCAGCGGGATGCTCCAGCTTTCATACAGCGCCGCCAGACACAGGAACACCGCCAGCATCGAGAACGCCAGCAGCACCGTCGCCTGCGAGCCGGAGAGTTTTTCTTCCCGTGATGCACCCGTCCACTCGAAGGCGAAGCCCGGCGGCAGTTGCGCGACGAGGCGCTCCATCTCGGTCATGGCCTCGCCCGTGCTGTGGCCCGGTGCCGCGTCGCCGCCGAGCTTCATCGCCGGGTAGCCGTTGTAGCGCACCGTCTGCATCGGCCCGGTCACCCAGGCCACGGTCGAGAACGCCGACAGCGGCACCTGCTGCCCCCGCGTGTTGGGCACCTGGAGCTTGAGCAAGTCCTCGGGCTGCATCCGCGACTCGGCGTCGGCCTGCACGATGACGCGCTGCAGGCGGCCCTGGTTCGGGAAGTCGTTGGCGTAGGCCGAACCCATCGCCGTCGCCAGCACGCCGTTGATGGCGTCATAGCTCACGCCCTGTGCATAGGCGCGCTCGCGGTCGATGTCCAGCCGAAGCTGTGGCGCATCCTCCAGCCCGTCCGGGCGCACGCCGGCGATGACCTTGCTTTCACGGGCCATGCCAAGCAACTGGTTGCGCGCCGCCACCAGCGCCTCGCGAGACTGGCCGGCGCGGTCCTGCAGGCGGAAGTTGAAGCCGGTTGCCGTGCCGAGTTCGGGGATCGGCGGCGGACTCAGCGGGAACACGAACCCGTCGCGCACCGCCATCAGCGCGCCGAACGCCCGCCCCGCCACCGCCTGCGCCGAATGCGCGGGGCCGACGCGGTCCTTCCAGTCCTTGAGCGTGATGAAGCCCAACGCGGCGTTCTGCCCCTGGCCGGAGAAGCTGAAACCGAGCACGGTCGTCACCTTGTCCACCTCGGGCTGTTTCATGAAGAAGCCTTCCACCTGCTGCAGCACGGCGCGGGTGCGCTCGGCGGTGGCGCCCGGCGGAAGCTGCACGTTGACCAGCAAGTAGCCTTGGTCCTCGTTCGGCAGGAAGGACGTGGGCAGCCGCTGGTACAGCAGGCCGACCGCGCCCAGGATCACCGCGAAGATCACGAGATACCGCGCCGCGTGGCGCAGCACCACGGCGACCCAGCCTTCGTAACCCTTGGCCGTGCGGCGGAACGTGCGGTTGAACGCACCGAAGAAGCCGCGTTTTTCATGGTGACCCGGTGCCACCGGCTTCAGGAAGGTTGCGCACAGGGCCGGCGTCAGCGTCAGCGCCATCAGCGCCGAAAACGCCATCGACGCCACCAGCGACAGCGAGAACTGCCGGTAGATGTTGCCCACCGAGCCGCTGAAAAACGCCATCGGCACGAACACGCTCATCAGCACCACGGTGATGCCGATGACGGCG
>NZ_JAAFKF010000040.1 GCF_013299175.1 Sphaerotilus sp. | reverse complement strand
CGCCGAATCTGGCGCAGAGCGTCGATGTGCCGAAGCTGGTCGCGATGGTCGATGCGGCCAAGATGACGGCCGAAGCCGCGTCCGCCCCGATCAAGCTCGGCCCGATCCCGATGGCCGACAACCCGAAATACGGCGCGCTGGACAACCTCGCCGTGGCCGCCTTTGTGCTGGCCGTGATCCTCGGGCTGGTGAAGTTCGCCCGCGGGTTCGTTGCCAACATCTCGGTGCTGCTGGGCATCGTCGCGGGCTGCGTGGTCGCGGTGCTGATGGGCAAGATGAACTTCGACAAGGTGGCCAAGGCGAACTGGTTCGACCTGGTTCTGCCGTTCTCGTTCGGCATGCCGACGTTTGACTTGCTGTCGATCCTGACCATGACGCTGGTGATGATCGTTGTGATGATCGAAAGCACGGGGATGTTCCTGGCGCTCGGGGACATCACCGGCAAGAAGATCAGCCAGACGGAGCTGTCGGCCGGCCTGCGCACCGACGGTCTGGGCACGCTGATCGGCGGCATCTTCAACACCTTCCCCTACACCAGCTTCTCGCAGAACGTCGGGCTGGTGGGCGTGACGGGCGTGAAGAGCCGCTGGGTCTGCGTGGCGGGCGGCGTGATCATGGTCGTGCTGGGGCTGCTGCCGAAGATGGCGGCGCTGGTGGAATCGGTGCCGACCTTCGTGCTCGGCGGCGCGGGGCTGGTGATGTTCGGCATGGTCGCGGCCACCGGCATCCGCATCCTGTCGCGGGTCGATTTCAAGGGCAACGCGCACAACCTCTACATCGTGGCGATCGCGATCGGCTTCGGGCTGGTGCCGCTGGTGGCGCCGCGCTGGACGCAGCAGATGGCGCACGGCCTGCACCCGCTGCTGGAGTCGGGCATTCTGCTGACCTCGATCGCGGCGGTGCTGCTGAACCTGTACTTCAACGGCAGCCGGGGGGATTCGACGGCGGAGTCGGTGGAGGCGTCGAAGTCGTTCAGCGGGGGGCATTGACTCCCGTCATCACTCCCTGACCAAGCGCAGCACCTGCTGATACAGGTGCTCAATCAGCGCCAGCGCATCCTTGCTGTGATGCGCCGCACGGTGGCAGTTCGGACACAACGCCACCGCATTGGCGACGGTGTCCGATCCCTGCTGGGCCAACGGTCGGACGTGGTGGACTTCGAGAAAAGGCTGGTCGTCGGCCCCGTTAAAAGGGGCTGGTTTGTCGCAGGCTTCGCACCGCCCATCCGCTAACGCCAACACGTTCCCGCGCACTGCTTCCATGCGGGCGTAACGCTGCACCTCCGTCAAAAACGTCTCTGGTTGTGCCTCGCCCACCGGCTCAACGCGATACGGCTGCAACGGCACTTCGCGCAGCACCTTTTCGGATTCCAGCTCAGCCAGGATGGCCTGAATGTCGGTAATGACATTCGCGCCCACATTTTTGGCGGGTTTCAACCCCGTCACCCAGTCGCGCCCGAGCAGTGTCATGACATGGGAGATGTTCTGCATTCGGTACTCGAAGGCTTTGGCGCTTCGCCCGAACTGCTCGGCCAGCGCGGCGTAACAGTGCTTTTTGACAAACGCACGGTTGTGGCGCTCCTTGTCCAGCATGTCGAGGTACACCTCGACTGAGGCACGCAACTCCTCTTTACTCCAGCCATCGCTCATCGATTTCCCCAGGTTTTTGCATTCACGTCTGCGTCAGCTTCTATTTTCGCCGCTTGCGCTCACCCGCTCGTCAGAACCGGAAGCCCCCGCACCCCCGCATAGCGGGGCCGCTAAGGCACATTCGGCTAGAGTCACACCATGGCCCCTACCACCTCGACGGCTGAAGTCACCCACATTTCCAAGCACGGCTTCTGGTTGCTCGTCGGCGACGAAGAGTTGCACTTGCCTTTCGAGCAATTCCCCTGGTTCAGGCAAGCCACCATCGAGCAGATCACCACAGTCGAGCATCCGACCACCAACCATCTGTACTGGCCGTCGCTGGATGTTGACCTTGCAATCGACTCAATCCGCCGCCCGGCGGACTTCCCTCTGATCGCCCGCAGAGAACAGCAACGCATCGTTGAACTCTTCGGAAAGCTGGAGTGGGATGCAGGCACCCTGCCCCGCAACCAACCATGACCGCCGCCGATTACCTCGCCTGGGAAGCCACCCAGACCGAGCGCCACGAGTTCATTGACGGCGAGGTGTGGGCGATGGCCGGCGCCACGGATCGGCATGTGACGATCGCGCTCAATGTCGCGATGGCGCTGAAGCAGCACCTGCGCGGCACGCCCTGCCGCACCTTCATGAGCGACATGAAGCTGCACGCCGAGACCGCCAACAGCTACTTCTACCCGGACGTGATCGTCACCTGCAGCGAGGCCGACCGGGGGCGCCCGCTGATCAAGCGCGATCCGACGCTGGTGGTGGAGGTGCTCTCGATCGGTACCGCCGCCTACGACCGGGGCGCCAAGTTCGCCCACTACCGCCAGATCCCGACGCTGCGCGAGATCGCGCTGATCGACCCCGACACGCGCCGGGCGGATGTGTACCGCTGCGGAGCGGATGGGCTGTGGGTGCTGCATCCCTTTGATCCCGGACAGGGGGTGGCGTTCGGGAGCGTGGATCTGCGCATCGAGGACGAGGGGCTGTACGCGGACCTCGATTGAGGATTGAGGGGGCGGCTCACTCGCCCCCCGTCAACACCGGAATCCCCTGCACCTCCGCAAAATCCCGGTCATGCGTCACCAGCGCCGCCGCCCCGATGTCGAGCGCCGTCGCCAGTTGCAGCGCATCCGGGAGCTTCAGCCGGTAGCGCGCCCGCAGTTGCGCGGCCAGTCCCGCGATCGGCGCAGTGACCGGCACCACCGAATGGCGGCTCGCCAGCACCGTTTCATACCGCTTGGCCAGGTCCGGCAAACCCGCCTTGTGTGGCCCGGTCAGGATTTCCGCCAGCGTGATCACCGACAGCGCCAGCCGGACCTCGCCCCGCTCCGACGCCTCGAACAGCCCCAGAAAACGCGGCAGGAACACCGGGTGGTCCTCCAGCAGGTAGATGAACGGCGCCGTATCGACCAGCACCGTGGCGCCCTCGGCCAGCCCGCCCCAGCGTGCGGGTGGCGGGGCCACTGATTTCGGTTTGCGCGGCGCCATTCAGCCCCGCTCCCATTCATCACGCAGGTCCGCCACGGCACCCGCCACATCCGCCCCCCACAGACCGCGCCCGGACCCCCGCAGCGCCAGCAACCCAGGCCCGGCGGATGACGGTGATGGCGGCTGCGCCTGCTCCCACTGCGCCACCGGCACGACGACCGCCACCGGCTTGCCGTGGCGCGTGATGACGCTGGCGTACCCGGCGTGGGCCTCCGACGCGATGTGCGGCAACTGGGCACGGGCCTGTTCGAGGCCGTAGCGAAGGGGTGAAGGGGGTGTCGTCATCATGGGCTCCAGAAACTGTACAAACAGTACAGAATAGACACCTCGCCGTCAACGTGACAGACCACAGGACCGGCAGTTCAACCCCTACACTGAACACCATGACGCCCGTACTTGCCCGCCGCCAGTTGCCCATCGGATTCCAGACCCTGCGGGAAATCCGAGAAGGCGACTGTTACTACGTGGACAAGTCCGGCATGGCCATCGACCTGATCGAGTCGGCAGGCAAGGCGTTTTTCCTCAGTCGCCCGCGCCGCTTCGGCAAGAGCCTGCTGGTGGACACCTTCAAGGAGCTGTTCGAGGGCAACCTCACGCTGTTCGACGGACTCGCGGCCGAGACGCGATGGGACTGGTCGCAAACCCATCCCGTCATCCGCATCAGCTTCGCCGACAGTCAACTGCGAGACCGTGCCGAACTCGACCAGCGCATCGACGAATTCCTGCACACCGAGCAGCAGCGTTTCGGCATCCTCGTGGACCCCGTGTTCCGCACCGTCAGTGGCCGATTCGGCGAGTTGCTGCGCCTGCTGCACGTCACGCACGGTCGGCGCGTGGTCGTGCTAGTCGATGAGTACGACAAACCCATCCTCGATCACCTCACCGACCGCGACACCGCCACCGCGATGCGCGATGGGCTGCGCAACCTCTACGGGGTGCTCAAGGCGGCGGATGAACATCTGGCGTTCGTCTTCCTCACCGGCGTGTCCAAGTTCAGCAAGGTCAGCATCTTCTCCGGCCTCAACCACCTCCAGGACATCACCCTCGACCGCCGCTTCAGCGCCCTTTGCGGCTACACCGACTCGGACGTGGACACCGTCTTCGCCCCCGAACTGCCGGGGCTGGACCGCGACGAGATCCGCCGCTGGTACAACGGCTACAACTGGCTCGGCACCTCCGTCTACAACCCCTTCGACCTGCTCCTTCTCTTCCAGAACCGCGAGTTCCGCCCCTGGTGGTTCGAGACCGGCACCCCCACCTTCCTCGTCAAGCTCCTGGCCGAGCGGCAGTGGTTCAGCCCGGACCTGCGGCGCCTGCAAAGCAGCATGACCCTGCTGTCAAGCTTCGACGTGGATAGGATCACCCCGGAGGCCCTGCTGTTCCAGACCGGCTACCTCACCATCCACGATGTCCGCGAACCCCTGACCGGTCAGTGGGTCTACACCCTCGGCTACCCGAACCGCGAGGTCGAGTCCAGCCTGAACGCCGCCCTGCTCGAAGGCTATGGCGTGCCGGAACAGTCGTCGTTTCCATCACGGCTGCGCCTGATCGATCTGCTCAGGCGCACTGACCTGCCAGGGCTGGAGCCGCTGTTCCGCGCGCTGTTCGCCAGCATCCCGCACGACTGGTACCGCAACAATCCGCTCGCCGGCTTCGAGGGCCATTACGCCAGCGTCTTCTACAGCTACTTCGCCGCCCTCGGCCTCGACATCCGCGTAGAGGACACGACCAACCACGGCCGCATCGACATGGCCGTCCTGTTCGCCGCCCAGGTCTTCGTCTTCGAGTTCAAGGTCGTCGAACAGGTGGCCAAGGGTGAGGCACTCCGGCAGATCAAGGCACTGGGCTACGCCGACAAGTACCGCGCTCGCGGTGAACCCGTCCACCTGATCGGCGTGGAGTTCGGCCGGACCGCCCGCAACCTCGTCGGCTTCGACACTGAAACCCTGCCACCGGTGTAGCCGCACCACCCCCACCCGCCCACCCACTCAAGCGGGGATAAAGCCAATCGGCTGGACAACTCGTTACCATGCCCGGCCCATGTCCAACCCGCCCCCACCCGCGCCGCCTGCCGCGCCCGACCACTACCAGACCCTGGGGCTAGCCCGCCACGCCGAGCCGGCGGTCGTCAAGGCAGCGTACCGGGCGATGGCCTCGCTGTACCACCCCGACCGCAACCCGGCCCCCGACGCGATCGACCGGATCCAGCGCATCAACGCCGCCCATGACGTGCTGTCCGACCCCGTGCGCCGGCGCGCCCACGACGCCACGCTGGGCGGCGAACACCCTCCCGCAGCCTTTGACCACAGCGACGGCGACGGACCTGACCCGCTGGCCGAACGCTGGCAGATCGCTGCTGGCTTCTTCCCCGAGATCCGGCGCCACCACGCACGGCTGGAACGGTTGTCGCACCACCTCGCGGACGATTTCCGCCTGTACCTGCTGCACCACCAGGACTACGCCGGCGCCGAAGCCCTCGCCACCCGGCTGCGCACCGAGTTCCTGGGCCGCCATTTCGGCACCGACGAGGCCCTGTACCCCTACGCAGAGCAACTGCTCCTGGCCCGCGAGATCGAGGCGGCCCGTTTTGTCGGCCGGATCGTGTCGGTCCTCGGCCGCAGCGTCACGGCCGACAGCGTGCGCGAGAAGGTCGCGCAACGCTACCCGCGCACCGTCGCCAGCGTGCGCAAGCGGGCGCTGTACAGCCAGATCGAACAAGCCACCGATGCGCCGCCCGACCGGGAGGCCATCACCGAGCTGGTGGGACTGTGTGGCGGGGTGGTGCAGCGCGCCTTGCTGCGCGCAGGCGGGATGCTGCGGCTGGGCATGCACGATCTGAAGTTCGAGGACGATGCGGAGCTGCGCCAGCTCGTGGTGCGCCGGCTCGCGGCGGAATGCGGCTGAGCGGCGGATTCAGCCCGCAGGAATCTCCGGCTCGACCAGCATCGCCAGCGTCACCAGCGATTCCTGCCAGCCGAGGTAGCACATCTCGGGCGGGATGACCTCCGGGATGCCCTCCTGCACCACGTTCAGCTCGGTGCCGCAGAGCACGGGTTTCAACTCCACCGTCACCGTGATGACACCGGGCAGGTTCGGATCATCGAACTTGTCCGTGTAGCGGATGCGCGTGTGCGGCGTCAGCTCCAGGTATTCACCGCCGAATGCATGGCTGTGGCCGGTGCCGAAATTGGTGAACGACATGCGGAAGTTGCCGCCAACACGGGCATCCATGTGGTGAACCTTGGCCGTGAAGCCGTTCGGGGGCAGCCACTTGGCCAGGGCGTCGGCGTCGAGGAAGGCGCGGTAGACGCGCTCCGGCGGGGCGCGCAGGACACGGTGGAGTCGAATCGTGTGGGACATGGCAGATCTCCTCATGGGTTGTCATGGGTTGACCAGACTGGACCGACCCGGTCCAGCCCGCTACGCTGTGCGCCTTTAGCCTACCGCAGTGATGTGATGACAGACAAGCTCAACGATTTCGGCCTGATCGGTCTGGCCGTGATGGGCCAGAACCTGGTGCTCAACGTGGAAAGCCGCGGCTTCCACGTCAGCGTCTACAACCGCACCAACGCGGTCACGGACGCGTTCGTGGCGCAGCACCCGGACAAGCGCCTGACCGCCACGCACAGCCTCGCCGAGTTCGTGCAGAGCCTGGCGCGCCCGCGCAAGGTGATGATCATGGTGAAGGCCGGGGCGGCCGTGGACACGGTGATCGAGCAGCTCATCGGGCTGCTGGAGGCCGACGACATCGTGATCGACGGCGGCAACAGCCTCTACACCGACACCGAGCGCCGCGATGCATGGCTGACGCCGCTGGGGCTGCGCTTCATCGGTGCGGGTGTCTCGGGCGGCGAGGAAGGGGCGCGCAAGGGGCCGGCGATCATGCCGGGCGGGCCAGCGTCCACCTGGGCGGTGATGCGGCCGATCTTCGAGAGCATCGCGGCGGTCGCCGAAGGCCAGCCCTGCGTGCGCCACATCGGGCCGGGCGGCGCGGGCCACTACGTCAAGATGATCCACAACGGCATCGAGTACGGCGACATGCAGCTCATCTGCGAGGCCTACCACCTGATGCAGGCAGCGGGCATGGCCACGCTGGAGATCGCCGAGGTCTTCAACCGCTGGAACGAAGGTGAACTGCAGAGCTACCTGATCCAGATCACCGGCAAGGCGCTGGAGCAGATCGACCCCGAGACCGGCCGCCCCGTCGTCGAACTCATCCTCGACAAGGCCGGTCAGAAGGGCACGGGCCAGTGGACGATCGTCAACGGCGCGGAGCAGGCCGTCGTCATCAGCACGATCAACGCCGCCGTGGAAGCCCGTGTGCTGTCGTCGCAGAAGGCGCAGCGCGTCGCTGCCAGCCAGATTCTGCAAGGCCCGACCACCGCCTGGACCGGCGACCTGGCCACACGCGACGCGCTGGTGGCCAAGATCCACGACGCGCTCTACGCCGCCAAGGTCATCAGCTACGCGCAGGGACTGGACCTCGTCAAGAGCATGAGCGCGCACAAAGGCTGGGACATCGACCTGGGCGGGCTGGCGGCGATCTGGCGCGGGGGCTGCATCATCCGGGCACGCTTCCTCAACCACATCACCGCGGCCTACCAGGCGCAACCCGATCTGCCGCACCTGATGCTGGCGCCCTACTTCGCCGGGTTGCTCAACCGCACGCAGCAGGCGTGGCGCGAGGTGGTGGCGCACGCGGTGACGCAGGGCATCCCGGTGCCGGCGATGGGCGCGTCGCTGGGCTACTACGACAGCCTGCGCACCGCCCGGCTGCCGGCCAATCTGCTGCAGGCGCAGCGCGATTTCTTCGGCGCACACACCTACGAGCGCACCGACAAGCCGGCGGGGCAGTGGTTCCACACGGTGTGGCCGGACGTGGTGGGTTGACGAATGTGAACGGTTTCGGGCCGGTGCTGGCCGGTGGCTGACGGGGCGGGGGCGTGCGGGATTCAAGTCCGCGGGGCGGAAGTCGAAAACTGCGCAAACCCCTAGCCGGAGTCACCATGGTCCGCACCGCCCCCGCACACCCTTCCCGTCCGCTGCATTCGGCCGCTTTGGCCGCAGCCTTGCTGTCAGCGTTCCTGGCCAGCCCCGGCGCCCACGCGAACGACGGCGGCCACGCCGCCCCCGCCAAGCCTGCCGCCGTGGCAGCACCAGTGGCAGCGGCAGCACCAGTGGCAGCGCCCGCCGACGAGCTGCAGCGCCGCTTGCAAGAGCGCATCGCCACCGTGCGCGCCGCCCAGGCGCAGGTGCAGGGACTCCCCCCCAGCCGCGCCCACCGCACGGCCCGCGCCGCCCAGCGCGCCGCACCCGCACTGGCCATGGGCATCGTCAGCCAGCCGCAGGGCGCCGCACCCGAAGCGCCCGCCACGCCCGCCCATGCGGCCACCCACGCCGCGCACTGGTCCTACGGCGGCGAAGGCGGCCCGGCGGAGTGGGCCAAGCTGCGCCCCGATTTCTCGACCTGCTCCACCGGCCAGCGCCAAAGCCCCATCGACATCCGGGGCGGCATCAAGGTCGAGCTGGAGCCGATCAAGTTCAGCTACCGCCCGACCGGCTTCAACGTGCTGGACAACGGCCACACGGTGCAGGCCAATCTCGGGCTGGGCAACAGCATCGAGGTCGGCGGCCGGCGCTATGACCTGGTGCAGTTCCATTTCCACCGGCCGTCGGAAGAGCGCATCAACGGCAAGCAGTTCGAGATGGTCGCCCACCTGGTCCACAAGGATCCCGAGGGGCGGCTGGCGGTGGTCGCCGTGCTGATGGACCAAGGGAAACAGCACCCGATGGTGCAGCTCGTGTGGAACAGCCTGCCGCTGGAGAAGAACGACGAGCTGCCGTCGCCGGTGCCGATCGACATGAACCTGCTGTTGCCGGAGGACCGCCGCTACTACACCTACATGGGTTCGCTGACCACGCCGCCGTGCAGCGAGGGCGTGCTGTGGCTGGTGCTGAAGCAGCCGGCGCAGCTCTCGGCCGACCAGCTCGCGGTGTTCAGCCGGCTCTACCCGATGAACGCCCGTCCGATCCAGCAGGCCAGCGGCCGGATGGTCAAGGAATCGAACTGAGTGCGCACTGGGCGATCTCGGTCGCCAGTGCCACCAGCGCGGCCTCGTCCAGCGAGTCCGCGTTCACCTGGGCAGACTCCTTCAGGCGCAGGTAATTGCCGTTCTGCGACCGCGTGTACAGCGGGTCGTAGTGCAGCGCCATCAGCTCGCCGAACAGCGGGCCGAGTGCCCCCGCCAGCGCCCACGCCTGCCAGCGCGCGATCGTCTCGTTCGCCTGCAGCCCGTGCAACTGGCCGAGCGTGTCCGCCAGCCGCGGGCCGTCGTCGCCCAGGTAGGCGTAGTCGCGCAGCAGGTAAGCCAGCCGCGCCTCCGGCGACGCGACGATCTCGATGCACGGACTCGCGCGCAGCCGCTCCAGCAGCGGCGTCGGCAACGAGATCTGGCCGATCCTGCGGCTCTCGGCCTCGACGTAGACCGGGCGGCTCAGGTCGAGCGCCTGCAACTGCACGGCGAGTTGCGTCTCGAACCGTTTCTGCGAGGGCTGCGGCCTGTCCGGCACCTTGCCGAGCACCGAACCCTTGTGGACCGCCAGTCCCTCCAGGTCCAGCACCTGCGCGCCCTGCGCGGCCAGCGCGTGCAGCAACGCGGTCTTGGCGCTGCCGGTCGGGCCGCACAGCACCCGCAGCGGCAATTGCGGGGCGATCGCCTCGATCTGCGCGATGACGTGGCCGCGGAAGCGTTTGTAGCCACCGGCAAGCTGCTGTGCGTCCCAGCCGACCAGCCGCAGCCACTGCACCATCGAGCCGCTGCGCATCCCGCCACGCCAGCAGTAGACCAGCGGGCGCCAGGTGATCGGCTTGTCGGCGAGCTGTTCCCGCAGGTGCCGCGCCAGGTTGGCCGCGACCATCGCCCCGCCCACCCGCCGCGCCTCGAACGCCCCTTGCTGCTTGTAGAGCGTGCCGACGGTGCGGCGCTCCTCGTCGTCGAGCACGGGGCAGTTGATGGCGCCGGGCAGGTGGTCGAGCGCGAACTCGGCGGGCGAGCGGGCGTCGATGACGGTGTCGAAGGCGGGGATCTGGTCGATGCCGACGGGTCGGTTGTGGCTCATTTCAGCAGCACCGTGCCGACACCGGCCGGGCGGATCAGGAACTGCGGGCTGCTGGTGGCCGTCAGTGCGAAGGTGCCGGAGCGGGTGGTCGAGGTACCGGAAAACGCCGTGCGGTGGGCCACGGTCGTGCCCGCCGTCTGCACCGTCACGGGCAGCGTGCCCTGTGGCGCCCAGAAGGAGGTGATGCGCTTGGACTTGCCGTCGGCCGGGTCGAGGTAGTCGCACTCGACGGTGTAGAGCTTCGTCGGGCGGTACGAAATCCACTGGTCGGTCAGGCGCTTGGCCCAGTCGGTGACTTTCACGTCGCCGCTGACCAGTTTCCAGTTCGTGCCCTGGATCACCAGCGGCGCCAGGGCCTTCATCGGTGCGAAGGCGGGCTTGTCCACCAGCGCGGCCGTGACGACACCGAAGCTGCCCTCGCGCCCGGTGAGCGGCTGGTTGGCGAACTCGTAGAACCACACGCCCTTCACGTACGGCAGCGTGCGGTAAAGCAAGGCCATGCGCTGCAGGTAATCGGCCTGCAGCGATTCGGAGATGGCCTTGCCGCTGGAGGTGGTGTTGGGGATGCCGGTTTCGGTGAGGTAGAAATCCTTCGGGGCGGCGGCGTAGGCGGGGGATTGCGTCATGAGCCAGTTCCGGCCGGTGACGAGTCCGCTGTAGAGCCGCTCGGGGATGGCCAGGGGGTCGTAGTCGGCGTAGGGGTGGATGCCGAGGCCGTCGATGAGCTGGAGGTTGCCGCCCAGGCGCTGGACGTGGGCGAGCTGGTCGATGAGCCAGGGCCAGCACATGCCGTAAGGCAAGGTCGCGCTGGCCGCGCAGTCCGCGAGTCCTGCGGTGAGGAGCCGGGCTTGCGGGGCGCGGGTGCGCAGATCGGCGGCCACGGAGAGGTAGAGCCGGGCGTAGGTGTCGCCGTCGCGCGCCAGCGTGTAGTTCGGCATGGCGCTGTTCAGGTGGAAGCCACCGTTCCACTCGTTGCCGATCTGGTACAGCCCCTGGCCGGGTCGGCGGGCGAGCTGCTGCTGGGCGTAGGTGCGGAAACCTTTGGCGTAGGTCTGGAACACCGAGCCGGTGGCGGCGGGATTAGCGGTGATGTCCTGCGTGGCCTGCTGCCAGTAGAGGTTGTTCTCGAAGCCGAGGATCTGCAGGCCCATCAGCCCCGCGGGCTGCAGCCGGCCGCTGATCTGGGCGACGGCGGCGTTCAGGTCGGCGCCGTAGCGGAAGGTGCCGGCGGTGGGGCCGTAATCGGTCCAGGCCCATTCCTCGGCGTCGCGGTAGGTGTTCGCTCCGGAAGAGACCAGGCGGTCGGACAGCGCAGGGAGCGTGCCGTACTGGTACGTCGCGGCGAGGTGGACGTTCCAGCCGTAGAGGAAGGTCGCCGGGGTGGGCAAGGCAGTGGCTGCCTGCGCCGAGACTGGGGCGGCGAGGAGCGGCAGCAGCAGTGCAGCGAGGGCGCAGCGGATCGGATGGGTCATGGCGTGGCAGGCAGAATGCGGAATTGCCGATTGTCCCTCACCGCTGCCATGACATCCCCTGCTGTTACCCCCACGCCGCGCCAGACTGCGCCCGCCCTGACCCAGCTCGCCCACGGCGGCGGCTGCGGCTGCAAGATCGCCCCGGGCGTGCTCAGCGACATCCTCTCGCGCAACACGCCCGGCCTGATCCCGCCCGAGCTGATGGTCGGCATCGAGACCAGCGACGACGCCGCCGTCTGGCGCCTCAACGACGAGCAGGCGCTGGTGGCGACCACCGACTTCTTCACCCCGATCGTCGATGACCCGTTCGACTTCGGCCGCATCGCCGCGACCAACGCGCTGTCCGATGTCTACGCGATGGGCGGCAGGCCGATCATGGCGCTGGCCATCGTCGGGATGCCGATCAACACGCTGTCGCCCGAAGTCATCGGCCGCATCCTCGAAGGTGGTGCCAGCGTCTGCCGCGAGGCGGGTATTCCGATCGCGGGCGGGCATTCGATCGACGTGGTGGAGCCGATCTACGGGCTGGTGGCGCTGGGGCTTGTCCATCCGAAGCGCGTGCGCCGCAATGCCGATGCACAGGCCGGTGACGTGCTGGTGCTGGGCAAGCCGCTGGGCGTGGGCGTGCTGTCGGCGGCGCTGAAGAAGGGCTTGCTGGACGCGGACGGCTACGCCGAGATGCTGCGCCACACGACGAAGCTGAACCGCGTCGGCACCGACCTGGCCGGGCTGGACAGCGTGCATGCCATCACCGACGTGACCGGCTTCGGGCTGGCCGGGCACCTGCTGGAGATCTGCCGGGGATCGAAGCTGGCGGCTGAAGTGCGCTGGGACGCGCTGCCGCTGATCGCCAGCGCGGTGGGCCATGCGCAGAACGGCATCTGGACCGGCGCCTCGACGCGCAATTGGGCCAGCTACGGCGCCAGCGTCACCTTGCCCGAAGACTTCCCGGACTGGCAGCGGGCGCTGGTGACCGATCCGCAGACGAGCGGCGGGCTGCTGGTGAGCGTCGCGCCGCAAGGGGTGGACGCGGTGCTGGCGATGTTCCGAGACGCCGGGTTCGGCGAGGCCGCCATCGTGGGTGAACTGACCGTCGGTGCGCCCCGCGTCACCGTGGTCTGAACACTGAACACCGTCCACTTCCCTCCCTCCACACACCGAGTCACCATGTTCACCGGCATCGTCCAATCCATCGCCACCGTCACGGCCCTCACCGACCGCCCCGGCCTGCGCACCTTCACGCTCGCATTCCCGCCCGGCTTCCTCGACGGCCAGGCCATCGGCGCCAGCGTGTCCTGCGACGGCACCTGCCTGACAGTCACGCAGCACCGCGACGCCCTGCACGCCGACTTCGACGTGATGCTGCAGAGCCTCAACCTCACCACGCTCGGCACGCTGCAGGTCGGCAGCCGGATCAACGTCGAGCGCGCCGCCCGCGACGGCGTGGAGATCGGCGGCCACCCGCTGTCCGGCCACATCGACTTCCAGGCCACGCTCGCCGAGGTCCGCCAGCCCGAGAACAACCACGTCCTGCGCCTCAGCGTGCCGGCGCCGTGGATGCGCTACGTGTTCCCGAAGGGCTACATCGCCATCAACGGCGCGAGCCTGACGATCGCCGAGGCCGACCGGCGTGCCGGCTGGTTCGAGGTCTGGCTGATCCCCGAGACGCTGCGCCAGACGACGTTCGGCAACAAGCGGGTGGGCGATGCGCTGAACATCGAGATCGAGCGGCAGACACAGGTGCTGGTCGATACCGTGCGCGACACGCTGGAAGAAAAACTCGGGCCGCTGCTGCCCGCCCTGAAAGACCTGCTGCGCGAACGCGGCGTGGAGATCGACGCATGAGCACGCACCAGGACACGGCCCTCCCGAACGACACCCAGGTCATCGCCGACACGGTGGAGTGGCTCGAAAAAGCCGTCATCGGCCTGAACCTCTGCCCCTTCGCCAAGGCGGTGCATGTGAAGGCCCAGATCCGCTACGTGGTCAGCGCCGCGACCACGCCGGACGCGCTGCTGGCCGACCTCGTGCGCGAGCTGGAAACGCTGGCCGAAGCCCCGCCCGAGAAGACCGAGACCACGCTGCTGATTCACCCGCAGGTGCTGGGCGACTTCATGGACTACAACGAGTTCCTCGACGTGGCCGACGCCGCAGTGGAGGAATTGCAGCTCGACGGCATCCTGCAGGTCGCCAGTTTCCACCCCGACTACCAGTTCGACGAAACCCACATCGACGACATCGAGAACTTCAGCAACCGCGCGCCCTACCCCACGCTGCACCTGCTGCGCGAGGACAGCATCGACGCGGCGGTGGCCGCCTTCCCGGACGCGGGTGACATCTACGAGCGCAACATCGAGACGCTCCAGGCGCTCGGCCACGCGGGCTGGAAGCGGCTGTTCACGCGCTGACGGCTGGGGGTCATGCGGCGTAAGTCCGCGCCGCAATTGAAAAATTCCGATCTCCGCCGCGCCACCCCCCTGGCTTTTCCCTGTTTTGCGCTGGCGGCAGATGCCGTTAGACTCCGCCCCCAATCACCCTCGGACGGAGATCGACATTGATTCCACGCACCGCGAAAACCCCACTGGCCTGTCTCACGCTCGCTGCGCTGCTCGTGGCGGTAGCCCCTGCCAGCCAGGCGGCCGAGGAACAGGCCGCCAGTGAGGTAGTCCGGAGCGTGGCGGCCGAGCCAGCCGAACGTGCGGCCTCGGCGGCAGCGGCGGCCCTCCCCGCGGCGCCGGTATCGAACTTCGAGCGGCTGGTCGAGCGCCCGATCGAGCGTGTCGCCAGTGCGGCCACATCGGTGGCCACGAGCGCCGCGAACATGGCCACCACCGTCGCCGTCACCGCGGCCAGCACCGCCACCAACGCCGCCGTCGGTGCCGCAACGGCCGCCACCGCCGCCGTGTTCAGCGTCGCCAACGTCGCCACCAGCACGGCCGTCAGCGCCGCCAACGCCGCTGCCACGCTGTTCCAGACCGGACGCGTCTCGTTCTACGCCGACAAGTTCAACGGCCGCCCCACTGCCAGCGGCGCACCCTACGATTCCGGCGAGATGACCATGGCCCACCGCACGCTGCCCATCGGCACGCAGGTCATGATCACCAACACCGCCAACCAGCGCAGCGTGGTCGTCACGGTGAACGACCGTGGCCCCTTCACCGGCGGGCGCGTGGCGGACCTCTCACGCGCCGCGGCCGAAAAGCTCAACATGATCCGCTCCGGCATCGCCGAAGCCACGCTCCATGTCCTGCCCAACGCCGGCGGCAAGCAGGACAAGGACGCCAAGCCGAAGATCCGCTGAAGCGCCACCGCCGCACTTCAAGCAGGCGTCACCCGCGCCGTGCCAGCATCGCCCGCGCCACCCGAGAACCCGATGCCCGCCCGAGTTCCGCGCTGATCCAGGCGCCGCAATCGACCAGCGCATCCAGATCCACGCCCGTCTGCGCGCCCAGGCCGTGCAGCAGCCACACGAGGTCTTCGGTGGCGACGTTGCCGGTCGCGCCCTTGGCATACGGACAGCCGCCCAGCCCGGCCACCGAACTGTCGAACACCCGCACGCCCATCTGGTAGCTGGCATAGACGTTGGCCGCGCCCATGCCATAGGTGTCGTGAAAGTGGCCGGCGAGCTGCCCCATCGGCACCCGCGCCGCCACCGCCTCCAGCATCCGCCCGACGGTGGCCGGGTTGCCGATGCCGATCGTGTCGCCCAGAGAAACCTCGTAGCAGCCGAGATCCCGCAGCCGCCACGCCACGTCGGCGACAGCCTGCGGCGCGATCGCCCCCTCGTAGGGACAACCGACCACGCACGAGATGTAGCCCCGCACGCGCACGCCCGCCACCTGCGCAGCGGCCATGATCGGTGCGAAGCGGGCGATGGACTCGGTGACCGAGCAGTTGATGTTCTTCTGCGAGAACGCCTCGGAGGCCGCCGCGAACACCGCCACCTCCCGCGCACCGGCCGCGACCGCCGCCTCGAAGCCCTTCAGGTTCGGGGTCAGCACCGGGTAGTTCACGCCGGGAAACTCGGCCTGCGATGGCAAGCCGGCCATCACCTCGGCGTGGTCGGCCATCTGCGGCACCCACTTCGGCGAGACGAACGAGGTCGCCTCGATGTCCCTCAGCCCGGCGGCGGCGAGCTTGCGGATCAGCGCCAGCTTGGTCTCGGTGGGGATGAGCTGCTTTTCGTTTTGCAGGCCGTCACGCGGGCCGACCTCGACGATGCGGACGTGGTTCATGGCTGCACCTCGACGTCGAAATCCACCAGCTCCACGCCGTCCGTGACCTGATCGCCGGCCGCGAAATGGAACCCCTTCACCAGCCCCTTGGCGGGCGCGCTGATGGTGTGCTCCATCTTCATGGCTTCGAGCACCAGCAGCGGGGCGCCCTTCTCGACCACGCTGCCAACCGCCGCGATCAGCGCGATCACCTTGCCGGGCATCGGCGCTTTCAGGCCGCCCGCATGGTCATCGCCGCCGCCGCCCGCACTGAGCGCACCCACGACCGTGATCGGCCACGAACGGCCCTCGAAGAACACCTGCCGCCGCTCGCCGCTGGTGACCACCGCCGCGCTGACACGGCGCTCGCCGAGCTGCGCATGGACCGTGCCACTCGGGCCGAACTGGCCGCGCACGAGCAGCGACTGGCCACCGATCGTCAGCGCATGGCCTTGACCGCCGCTGACGTAGGCCACGCCGACCGGCTGCACCTCGTCACCGAAGCGCAGCGTCAGCGTGCGCTGTGCGGTCGAGTTCAGCCGCCAGCCGTCGAGCACCGACCACGGCGAGTCGTCGCGCACGCCCTGCCCCTCGCGCTGCAGTTCGGCCAGCGCGGCCAAGGCCCAGACCGCCTGCGGTACCGGCTGCGGCGCGGGGAACAGCACGGCGTTTTCCCGCTCGATCAGCGCGGTGTCCAGGTCGGCGTTGGCAAACGCGGGCGCCGTCACCAGCCGCTGCAGAAACTCGACGTTGTTCGACACGCCCACCACGCGGTACTGCGCCAGCGCCGCCCGCATCCGCGCCAGCGCCCGCGGCCGGTCGCGGTCCCAGACGATCAGCTTGGCGATCATCGGGTCGTAGTGCGGCGAGATCTCGTCGCCCTGCTCGACGCCGGTATCGACGCGCACATGGTCGCTCTCGGCCGGTGGCACCAGATGCACGAGGCGGCCGGTGGATGGCAGGAAGCCGCGGTCCGGGTCTTCCGCGTAGATGCGGGCCTCCAGCGCGTGGCCGTCGAGCGTGAGCTGTTCCTGGCGCAGCGGCAGCGGCTCGCCGGACGCGACGCGCAGTTGCCATTCCACGAGATCCAGCCCGGTGATCATCTCGGTGACGGGGTGCTCGACCTGGAGCCGGGTGTTCATCTCCATGAAGTAGAAGCTACCGTCCTGGTTGGCGATGAACTCGACCGTGCCCGCGCCGACGTAGCCGACCGCCTTGGCCGCCTCCACCGCCGCCTGGCCCATCGCGGCGCGGCGCTCGGGGGTCATGCCGGGGGCGGGGGCTTCCTCCAGCACCTTCTGGTGGCGGCGCTGCACCGAGCAGTCGCGCTCGAACAGGTAGACGCAGTCGCCTTGCGTGTCGCCGAAGACCTGGATCTCGATGTGGCGCGGCCGGAGCACGTACTTCTCGACCAGCACATGCTGATCACCGAACGCGTTGATCGCTTCGCGCTGGCACGAGGCGAGCGCAGCCTCGAAGTCCTCGGCGCGATCGACACGGCGCATGCCCTTGCCACCGCCGCCTGCGCTGGCCTTGATCAGCACCGGATAGCCGATGTTGGCGGCCTGTTCGGCGAGGAAAGCCGGTTCTTGCCGATCACCGTGGTAGCCCGGTGTCAGTGGCACGCCGGCCTTGTCCATCAGCGCCTTGGCCGCGGACTTGCTGCCCATCGCCCGGATCGCCGAGGCGGGCGGGCCGATGAAGACGATGCCGGCGGCAGCGCAGGCGTCGGCGAAGGCGTCGTTCTCGGACAGGAAGCCGTAGCCGGGATGCACGGCCTGCGCGCCCGTGGCGCGGGCGACTTCCAGGATCTTGTCGGCGCGCAAGTAGCTTTCACGCGCAGCCGGCGGGCCGATCAGCACAGCCTCATCGGCCATGCGGACGTGGCGGGCGTTGGCGTCGGCTTCGGAGTACACCGCGACGGTCGCGATGCCCATGCGCCGCGCCGTCTTGATGACGCGGCAGGCGATCTCGCCGCGGTTGGCGATCAGGATCTTGGTGAACATGTCAGTGTCCCGTGGGGTTCGGTGCAGGCGTGGAGGTCATCCAGGCGGGCGGGCGTTTTTCCAGAAAGGCGCTCAGACCCTCGCGGGCTTCCGGTGTGCTGCGCAGCGTGGCGATGCGGCGGGCGGTGTCGTCCACCACGGCATCGGTCACAGGCTGGTTCGCCACGGCGCGGATCAGGTCGGTGGCAGCGGCCTGCGCGTTAGGGCCACCCGTGAGCAGCGCCTCGACGATCGCTTGGATCTGCGCATCCAGCGCGGCAGGGTCGGCGCTGCCGGTGACTTCGTGGACCAAGCCGATCTCGCGGGCGCGGGCGGCGGAGATGCGCTCGGCCGTCTGGAAATAGCGGTACGCCTGCCGCTCGCCGATGGCGCGGATCACGTAGGGGCTGATGGCGGACGGGATGATCCCGAACTTGACCTCGGAGGTCGCGAACACGGCCCGGTCGGTCGCCACGCAAATGTCGCAGGCGGCGGCCAGCCCCATGCCGCCACCGAGCGCCGCGCCGTGGACACGCGCAATCGTCGGCTTGGCGAGCGTGGACAGCGTGCGGAACAGCGCTGCGAGGCGGCGGGCGTCGGCGAGGTTTTCGTCCACGCTCGCCGCGCCTTGACGCTGCATCCACGCCAGATCAGCGCCCGCCGAGAAGCTCTTGCCCTCGCCCGCCAGCACGATCACGCGCACGGCGGGGTCCGCGTCCAGCGCCAGCAGCGTGGCGGTCAGCTCGGCGATCAAGGTTTCGTCGAAGGCGTTGTGGACAGCGGGTTTCGCCATCCAGACCCAGGCGACGGCGCGGCCGGGTTCACCCCGGTGTTCGACGCGCAGGGTGTGCAAGCTTGAAAGTGCATCGGTCATGGTGTCCCCCGGCTCACATGCGGAACACGCCGAACTTCGTCGGCTGGATCGGCGCGTTCAGCGACGCCGACAGCGACAGCCCGAGCGTGCGCCGCGTCTGTGCCGGATCGACCACGCCGTCGTCCCACAGGCGGGCCGTCGCGTAGTACGGGTGGCCCTGGTCCTCGTACTGCTGGCGGATCGGCGCCTTGAACGCCGCTTCGTCGTCCACCGACCACGCGCCGCCCTTGGCCTCGATGCCATCGCGCTTGACGGTGGCGAGCACGCTGGCGGCCTGTTCGCCGCCCATCACGCTGATCCGCGAGTTCGGCCACATCCACAGGAAACGCGGCGAATACGCCCGGCCGCACATGCCGTAGTTGCCCGCGCCGAACGAACCGCCGATCAGCACCGTGAGCTTGGGCACCTGCGCCGTGGCGACCGCCGTGACCATCTTGGCGCCGTCCTTGGCGATGCCGGCGCTCTCGACCTTGCGGCCCACCATGAAGCCGGTGATGTTCTGCAGGAAGACCAGCGGGATGCCGCGCTGCGCACAGAGTTCGATGAAGTGCGCGCCCTTCTGCGCCGACTCGCCGAACAGGATGCCGTTGTTGGCGATGATCCCGATCGGCATGCCGTAAAGCTGCGCAAAGCCGGTGATCAGCGTCGTGCCGTAGCGGGCCTTGAACTCGTCGAAGCGCGAGCCGTCCACCACGCGGGCGATGACCTCGCGCACGTCGTAGGGCTTGCGCGGGTCGGCCGAGACGATGCCGTAGATCTCCTCCGGGTCGTACAGCGGCGCCTCGCTCGGGGCGAGCACGAGCTGCGACGGCTTGCGGCGGTTCAGGTTCGCGACGATGCGGCGGCAGATGAACAGCGCGTGGCTGTCGTTCTCGGCCAGGTGATCGGCCACGCCGGAAACGCGGGTGTGGACATCGCCGCCACCCAGGTCTTCCGCGCTGACGATTTCGCCGGTCGCCGCCTTCACCAGCGGCGGGCCGCCGAGGAAGATCGTGCCCTGGTTCTTGACGATGATCGTCTCGTCGCTCATCGCCGGCACGTAGGCGCCGCCCGCCGTGCAGGAACCCATGACGACGGCGATCTGCGCGATGCCCATCGCCGACATCGTGGCCTGGTTGAAGAAGATGCGGCCGAAGTGGTCACGGTCGGGAAACACCTCATCCTGCTTGGGCAGAAAGGCACCGCCCGAATCGACGAGGTAGATGCACGGCAGGTGGTTCTGCATCGCGATCTCCTGCGCGCGCAGGTGCTTCTTGACCGTCATCGGGTAGTAGGTGCCGCCCTTCACCGTCGCGTCGTTGGCGACGATCATGCATTCGACGCCCTGCACGCGGCCCACGCCGGTGATCACGCCGGCCGCCGGCGCGTCGTTGTCGTACAGGCCGAACGCGGCGAGCTGGCCGACTTCCAGAAACGGCGTCCCTGGGTCGAGCAACTGGTTCACGCGCTCGCGGGGCAGCAGCTTGCCGCGGGCGGTGTGCTTGGCGCGGGCCGACTCGCCGCCGCCGAGTGCGACCTTGGCCGCCTGCACCCGCAGATCCTCGACCAGGGCTTTCATGTGGGCCGCGTTGGCACGGAAGTCGTCCGAGCGCGGGTTGATCTTGCTTTGAAGGGCTTGCATGGCGTGGTCGCTCGGCTTTTGGCTGGTGACGTTCAGCAGGTTTCGTTGAACAGCTCGCGGCCGATCAGCATCCGGCGAATCTCGCTGGTGCCCGCGCCAATCTCGTAAAGCTTGGCGTCGCGCCAGAGGCGGCCGACGGGGTATTCGTTGGTGTAGCCGACACCGCCCAGCGCCTGGATCGCCTCGCCCGCCATCCACGTTGCCTTTTCCGCCGTGTAGAGGATCACGCCGGCCGCGTCCTTGCGCAGCGTGCGGCTGTGGTCGCCGCGGTCGCAGGCGCCGGCCACCGCGTAGCCGTAAGCGCGGCACGCCTGGAACGTGGAATACATGTCGGCCAGCTTGCCCTGCATGAGCTGGAACTCGCCGATCGACTGCCCGAACTGCTTGCGCTCATGCACAAACGGCACCACCACGTCCAGGCACGCCGCCATGATCCCCAGCGGCCCGCCCGACAGCACGATGCGCTCGAAATCGAGTCCCGACATCAGCACCTTGGCGCCGTTGCCTTCGCCGCCGAGCACGTTTTCTTCCGGCACCTCGCAGTGGTCGAAGAACAGCGGCCAGGTGTTCGAGCCGCGCATGCCGAGCTTGTCGAGGTGGTGGCCGTGCGTGAAGCCGGCCATGCCCTTTTCGACGATGAAGGCCGTCATGCCGCGGGCGCCCATCTCCGGCTCGGTCTTGGCGTAGACGACCAGCGTGTCGGCGTCGCCGCCGTTGGTGATCCACATCTTCGAGCCATTGAGCACGTAGCGGTCGCCGCGTTTCTCCGCCTTGAGCTTCATGCTGACCACGTCGGAACCGGCGCCCGGCTCGCTCATCGCCAGCGCGCCGATGTGCTCGCCGCTGATGAGCTTGGGCAGGTACTTGCGCTTCTGGGCGTCGGTGCCGTTGCGGTTGATCTGGTTGACGCACAGGTTGGAGTGCGCGCCGTAGCTCAGGCCGACCGAGGCACTGGCGCGGCTGATCTCCTCCATCGCGACCATGTGGGCGACGTAGCCCATGCCGGTGCCGCCGTATTCCTCGGCCACGGTGAGGCCGTGGACGCCGAGGTCGCCGAGCTTCTTCCACAGCGCGTGCGGAAAGAGGTTGTCGCGGTCGATGTCGGCGGCACGCGGGGCGATCTCGTGCTGGCTGAAGTCGCGCACGGCGTCGCGCAGGGCGGCCACGTCGTCGCCGAGGGGGAACTGGAAGGTGGATTCGAACATGGTGATTTCCTGGTCAGGCGGGACGGTTGTGCTCAGGCGGTCGTGCTCAGGCGGTCTTGTGTTCAGCACGTTGCAGTGCTTCGGTCATGGCGCGGCGCATGACGAACTTCTGCACCTTGCCGGTGATGGTCATGGGCATCTCGGCGGCGTCCACGAAGCGGATGTGGCGCGGCACCTTGTAGTGGGCGATCTGGTCGCGGCAGAAAAGCTGGATCTCGTCGGTGGTGCAGGTTTCGCCCGGCCGCAGCACGATCCAGGCGCAGACCTCCTCGCCGTACTTCGCGTCCGGCACGCCGAAGACCTGCACCGACTGCACCTTCGGGTGACGGAACAGGAACTCCTCGACCTCGCGGGGATAGACGTTCTCGCCGCCGCGGATGAGCATGTCCTTCACGCGGCCGACGATGTTGCAGTAGCCCTCGGCGTCGATCGTGGCCAAGTCGCCGGTGCGCATCCAGCCGCCTTCGACGATGGCTTCGCGGGTCTTGGCTTCATCGCCCCAGTAGCCTTGCATCACGAGGTAGCCGCGGGTCCACAGCTCGCCCGGCGTGCCGACCGGGACGGTGTGGAACTCGGCATCGACCACCTTGGCCTCGACGTGCGGCTGCACGCGGCCCACCGTGGTCACGCGGCGGTCGAGCGGGTCATCAAAGCTGCTCTGGAACGACACCGGGCTGGTCTCGGTCATGCCGTAGGCGATGGTGATCTCGGCGAGGTGCATCTGCGCGATGACCTTCTTCATCGTCTCGATCGGGCACGGCGAGCCGGCCATGATCCCGGTGCGCAGTCGGCTCAGGTCGAACGTGGCGAAATCCGGGTGGTCCAGTTCGGCGATGAACATCGTCGGCACGCCGTGCAGCGCGGTGCAGCCTTCCTCGGACACAGCGGCCAGCGTCGCGCCCGCATCGAACACCTCCCCCGGAAACACCATCGCCGCCCCGCTCGCCACGCAGGCCAGCACCGCCAGCACCATGCCGAAGCAGTGGTACAGCGGCACGGGAATGCAGAGCTTGTCGGCCTCGGTCAAGCGCATCGCCGCCGCGACCGCGATGGCGTTGTTGACGACGTTGTGGTGCGTCAGCGTCGCGCCCTTGGGGTGGCCGGTGGTGCCGCTGGTGAACTGGATGTTGATCGGGTCATGGCAGCCGAGCGTGGCCTCGATCGCGTCCAGCGCCGCCACATCGACCGCCTCCGGCGCCGCCAGCACGTCGGCGTAGCGCAGCATCCCAGGCGTCTCGCCGTCGCCCATGCGGAGGATGAATTCGAGCGCGGGCAGCTTCGGCGCCACCGTCTGCAGCATCGCCAGATAGTCCGCCGTGCGCAGCCGCTCGGCCGCGATCACCGCCCGGCAGCCGGAGAGCTGCAGCGCGTATTCCAGCTCCGCCAGCCGGTATGCCGGATTGATGTTGACGAGTACCACCCCCAGCCGCGCCGTGGCGAACTGCGTGACGAGCCACTCGACGCGGTTCGGCGACCAGATGCCCAGACGCTCGCCGCGCCGCAGGCCCAGCGCGTGCAGCCCCGCCGCCAGCCGATCGACTTCCGCCGAGAACTGCCGCCACGTCCAGCGCACGCCCTGCTCGCGGAACACCACCGCCTCGCGCTCGCCGAAGCGGGCCACGGTCTGCGCCAGCGCCTGCGCAATGGTCTGGTCCGACAAGGGCTGGTCGGTGGCGCCGGCCACATGGCTGAATCCGCTTGACGGGGTCATGGTGTCTCCTCACGCTTCATTGTTGAGTATCACTCAATTATTATCCACCCGCCCGCACTAAGATGACAAGATGCCCGCAGAAACTCCTTCGACCGCCCAGCCTGTCCCGCCCGCCCGCCGCCGCGCGCCCGCCAGTGCCAAGTCCGAACAGCGGGTGCGCGACCTGCTGCGGGTGGGCCGCGAGGTCTTGGCCGAGAAGGGCTACGAGCGCGCCACGACCACCGAGATCGCGCAGCGCCTGGGCGTGAGCGAAGCGACGGTGTTCACGTATTTCCACGGCAAGCGGGCGCTGTGCGTGGCCGTGATCAGCGACTGGTACGACGAGATCATCGCGACGATGGACGCCGGCCTGCCCCGCACACAGCCGATCCGGGCACAGTTGCACTACCTCGTCGAGACACACCTGCGGCTGTTCCTCGTGCAGGGGACGGGGCTGTGCGCGCTGGTGCTGTCCGAAGGCCGCTCGAAGGGGCAGGCTCTCGGCGAGAGCTTCTTGCCACTGCAACGCCGCTACACCGCGCCGCTGATGGACCTGCTCGCCCGCGGTCAGGCCAGCGGGGAGATCCGGCGGGACGTGCCGCTGCGGCTGCTGCGCTCGGTGGTGCTCGGGCCGATGGAGCACATCCTCTGGGAAGTGATCGCCCAGGACAAGCCGACCGACATCGACGCCGTGGCGACCGATCTGGTGGCGCTGTTGTGGTCGGCCTTGCGCGTGCCTTACTGGGACAACCCGTTCGAGGTCGAAGCGCGCAGGGCCGACGCTGGGCCGGACTGAAACGCGCGGTGGGCGGCAGGCCCCGCCGGACGCGCGGCGGTCTGCGGCCGGGGTGTCAGCGATTCCTGCAGCCACCAGCCAGCCAGCAAGCTCACGCCCCAGGCGACCCCCAGCCCCAGCAAGTTCATCCCCGGCGAACTGGGCCACAGGCGGTAGAACGCCGCGCCCACCACCAGAATGACCGGGTAGTGCATCAGGAACACGGTGTAGGAGATGCGCGACAGGAAGGCCACCACCTCGCGCACGGGGCCCGTGTTCAGCCAGCGCCAGCCGCGGCCGACATCCAGCGCCAGCACCAGCGCCACGCCACCTGCCAGCGCCAGCCGGCTGCGCCACTCCACCAGCAGCGCCAGCACGGTCAGCACCACGATGGCCGCGGTCCACAGCGCCCGGCGCTGCGCCGTCCGGGCCGCGCGCGCCCACTGCGCCAGGACGCCCAGCCCGTAGGCGCCGAGGAAGTACGGCGCCCAGGCGTCGAGCGTGCGGTCACGGTTGAACCACAGCAGCGAGGCGCCGGTCAGCAGCACCACGGTCAGCGCCGTGAGGCGCCCCCGCTCGGCGTCCGACCCACCCCACCAGACCCGCACCGCGCACAGCAGCGCCAGCACCGCGTAGAGCTGCGCGTCGATCGCGATGTACCAGACACCGGCCGACAGCGCGTTCTCCTCCAGCACGTCCTGCAGCATCAGTGCGTTGGCGATGAACTGCCAGGTGGTCGGTGCGTCCGGGATGGTCGGGTAATCGATCAGCGTGCGGGCACACAGCGCGCACCACACCGCCGCCAGCAAGGCGACGCAGTACGGCGGCATCAGCCGCTGCAGGCGGCGCAGCAGGGTGCGGGGCAAGGCGCGGGGGAACTCGCCGTTCGGCGCATCCGGGGTGGGCAGCAGGCCACGGGCGGCGAGGAACCCGCCGATCACGAGGAAGACCTGCACCGCCAGCCGCGCATGGCTGACCAGCCACACCATGCAGCCACCCGCCAAGTTGCCGACGACATCGGACATGGGTCCGTAGAGCGCCAGGTGGTGCCAGACGATGAGCTGGGACGCAATCGCCTTGCCGAGATCGACCATCGGCAGCGATGGTCCTTGGGGGTTCCGGGTTGAACACTGCATCGGCGGCATCCTAGCGGGCGACGCTTGCGTGGAAGTTATGCGAGAACGATCACTTCAGGTGCCGCTCAGACAGCCCGTCAGGCACGGATGCCCGCGGACACCCACTGACTCCTGTAGCAGAACCGAACGCGATGCAGACAACTGCTTGCGACTTATTGCAGTTCGGGTGCCCGTGTGCGCCAACGACGCCCGCACGACGGATCCAGACCCGCCCCCACGAACACGGGCTGCGGGCATGGGACAGCGTGCAGAAGCCGCGCTTTGAAGCGTGTGGAAGCCACGCTCCCCCCGGATACGTGGCGTACCGATCGACACCGGGCGGGACCACCTCCCAGAATGAATTTCATCCAAGAGGCCACCTGACATGACCCACAAGAACAGTATTCTCACTTTCGGCAGTTGTAACTTCACCCGCTGGATCGGCGCCACACTGTTGTGGAGCTTGCTGAGTGGTTGCATCGTCGGCAGCGACGAGGAAGCCGCGCAGGTCACGCCCAGCGCCGTGCTCACCGCCGGTACCGCCACGCCCAGCGCCAGCACCTCCGCCGGCACGCCGGCCGTGTCCACCGCATCGAGCGGCAACCTGACGGCCGCGACCACCTGCAGCATCACCGCCTTCCAGGCCGCCGTCGTCGCCGAAGTCAACCGCCGCCGAGCCAGCGCGCAGTCCTGCGGCAGCCGGGGCACCTACACCGCCGCCGCCAGCCTGCGCTGGAACGGCACCCTGTTCGACGCTGCCACGGCCCACGCCCGCGACATGGTGACGAACAACTTCTTTTCGCACACGGGCAGCAACGGCAGCACCGTGAGCGTGCGGATCAACGCGACGGGCTATGGCTGGGCCAGCGTGGGCGAAAACATTGCCGCCGGGCAGCCCACGGTGTCGCGGGTGGTCGATGCCTGGATGGGCAGCGATGGTCACTGCGCCAACCTGATGAACCCGGTGATGGAGGAGTTCGCCGTGGCCTGTGTCTACAACACGGTCAACCGGTCGAACTATTGGGTCATGGAGCTGGCCAAGCCGCGCTGAAGTGTTGCACTTCAATCACGCGCAAGGTCGCCCCCGCGCTGGCCGCCGGCTGCCCGGTCATCATCAAGCCGGCCGAGCAGACGCCGCTGTCCGCGCTGGCCTGCGCCGAACTCGCCCAGCGCGCCGGCATGCCGCCCGGCGTGCTCAACATCCTCACCGGTGACGCCGACTCCTCGATCGCCATCGGCAACGTGCTGTGTGCCTCCGACACCGTGCGCCACCTGAGCTTCACCGGCTCCACCGAGGTCGGCCGCATCCTGATGGGTCAGTGCGCCCCGACCCTCAAGAAGCTCTCGCTCGAACTCGGCGGCAACGCGCCCTTCATCGTCTTCGACGACGCCGACATCGACTCGGCCGTCGAGGGCGCGATGGTCTCCAAGTACCGCAACGCCGGCCAGACCTGCGTCTGCGCGAACCGGATCTACGTGCAGGAAGCCGTGTACGACCAGTTCGTCCACAAGCTCGCGGCCAAGGCCGTGGCCATCCAGGTCGGCAACGGCTTCGAGGCAGGGGTGAACCAAGGTCCGATGATCGACGCGCAGGCCATCGCCAAGGTGGAAGCGCATGTGGCCGATGCGCTGGCCAAGGGCGCCCGCGTCGTCGTCGGCGGCACGCGCATCGGCGAACGGTTCTACAGCCCGACCGTGCTGGCGGACGTGACGCCGGACATGCGCTGCTCCCGCGAGGAAACCTTCGGCCCGGTGGCGCCCGTGTTCCGCTTCAAGACCGAAGCCGAAGTGATCGCGCTGGCCAACGCCACGGAATTCGGGCTGGCAAGCTACTTCTACAGCCGCGACATCGGCCGCATCTTCCGCGTCGGCGAGGCGCTGGAGTACGGCATGGTCGGCATCAACACCGGGCTGATCTCGGTGGCGGAGGTGCCGTTCGGCGGGATCAAGCAGTCGGGCCTGGGCCGCGAGGGGTCGCACCAGGGCATCGAGGACTATGTCGAGACCAAGTACCTCTGCATCGCCGACCTCCTGCGCTGACCGGCGCACGGACAGCGCGCGGCCTCAGTCGTCGTTGGCTGCTGGCGCAGCGCCCCGCTCCGTGCGGTCGGAAAAACCCTGTCGGCCCAATCCACGGCCCGCGGCGGCGGCAGACAGCGCCCGTTTGAGCATCTCGTCAGGCTGGCGTCCATCGGCAGGGTAGACCGCCAGCCCGGTCGAGACCGTCACCACCGCCGTCTGCGCGCTGACCATGAAGGGTTCTCGCAGCATCTGCGACAGCTTGAGCGCCACGCGGTCGCCGTCCTGGGCCGATTCCAGCCGGGTCAGCACCACCGCGAACGCATCCGGCGCCAGCGCCGAGACGACATCACTGGCCCGCAACCCGCTGCGCAGCCGCACCGCCAGCTTGCGCCGCAACGCCTGCGCCGCGGCCACGCCCAGCCGCGCTTCGGTTGTCGCCAGCCCTTCGACGCGCAGCACGAGCAAGGCCATCGGCGCCGGCTCGCGCTCGCGCAGCGCACAGAGCTGGTGCAGCAGCTCCATCAACTGCACCCGGTTCGGCAATCCCGTGGCCAGGTCGATCGACCACGCCCGGCGCAGCTCCTGTTCCTGGCGCTTGCGCTCGATGGCCAGGCACAGGCTGCGGCCGATCGATTCGTCGTCCGACTGCTCGGCCGGCAACACATCCTGCACACCCGCCCGCAGCAAGTGCAGCATCAGCTCGCGCGACGGCTTCGGCACGCGCACCACCACCGCCGCCGCCAGCACCGCCTGCGTCCACGCGGCCCAGAACGGCAAAGCCTTCGCCTGCACCTCGTCCGCGCACGACACCAGGATGGCCTCGGGCGTGGATTCAGCCAGCGCCGCCTGGGCGGCATCCAGTGTCGGACACAGGCGCCAGACGCAACGGCCGAAGCGGGAGTCGGACGCCTGCGGTGCGTCGGCACCGATATGGAGAACGGAAATGGACGCGCTCATGGATCGCTCTGGCTCTGAAGTGGTAGAGGAATCATGCAATAAACGTCCCTGTACCATCGCTGGAATTGGCATGGTTAGACCGTGCAAAACCACACAAATCCACACAAACCCACCAAGAATCCGGCGCCAGTGTTCCCGTTCCTCGGCGTTAGTTCACGGGCATTCCGCACACACTCATATGCCCCATGGGGTATCATGGGGACATGAACATCGACTGGATTCACTTCACGCCGGGCAGTGCGCTGACCGGAGGCGCCCTGATCGGCGTGGCCTCTGCGCTTTACCTGCTGGGCAGTGGTCGCATTGCCGGCATCGCGGGCATCGTGGCCGAGCCGCTGTCGGCCTGGCTGCTGCGCAAGCCGCTGGGCGTTCACGCGGTGCGGCTGCTGTTCGTGCTGGGGCTGCTGCTGTCGCCGTGGATCTGGCGGCTGTGGGCCCCCCTGCCGCCGATGGTGTCGAACAGCTCTGCCGGCACCACCGTGCTCGCGGGCCTGCTCGTCGGGTTCGGCACGCGCATGGGCAACGGCTGCACCAGCGGCCACGGCGTCTGTGGACTGAGCCGGCTGTCGGGGCGCTCGCTGGTGAACGTGCTGGCGTTCATGGGGGCGGGCTTCGCCACGGTGCTGCTCACGCGCCATCTGCTGGCGTGACGCTGGCATCCATACCCAAGGGCTGGACATGACAAATTCGACAATGCGGTCTGTATGCGCGCTGCTGGCGGGCGTGGTGTTCGGGCTGGGGCTGATCGCGGCGGGCATGACGCAGCCGCTCAAGGTACAAGCCTTTCTGGACCTTGCAGGCGCCTGGGATCCGAGCCTTGCACTGGTGATGGGGGCGGCGGTTGGCGTCGGGCTGGCAGCGTTCGCCATCGCGAAGCGCCGCAGCACCACCTGGCTGGGCGAGCCGCTGCACTGGCCCACCTCCACCCGGATCGACGCCCCGCTGGTCATCGGCGGCCTGCTGTTCGGCGCGGGCTGGGGGCTGGCGGGCTTTTGTCCCGGCCCGGCGCTGGTGGCGCTGGGGGCCGGATGGGGCGATGCCGCCTGGTTCGTGGCAGCCATGCTGGTGGGCATGGTGCTGCACGACCGGGTCTGGCGCCGGTCGTGACGGTCGTGCGCTAGCGCGGCGGGTCAGACCGTGACCGGCTCCAGGATGCGGTCCAGTGCCGCGTCGAGGGCAGCGACGCTGCGGTCGAGGTGGTGGAGCTTCTCCAGCCCGAACAGGCCGATGCGGAAGCTGCGGAACTCCGCCGGCTCGTCGCACTGCAGCGGCACGCCCGAGGCGGTCTGCAAACCCTGCGCGATGAACTTCTTCGCCGACTGCAGCTCCGGATCGGTCGTGTAGCTCACCACCACGCCCGGCGCCTGGAAGCCCGCCGCCGCCACGCTCGGGAAGCCACGCCGCTCCATCAGCGCCCGCACCCGCAGGCCGAGTTCCACCTGCTGCGCCTTGAGGTAGGCGAAGCCGCTGGCGCGCGTTTCCTCCATGGCCACGAGACACTGCGCCAGCGCATCGGTGGGCATGGTGGTGTGGTAGACGTGGGCGCCGTTTTCGTAGGTTTCCATGACCTGGAGCCACTTTTTCAGGTCACAGGCGAAGCTGGTGCTGGTGGTGGCGTCGATCCGTGCGCGCGCCAGTGCGCTCAGCATCACGAAGGCAGCGCACGGCGAGCCGCTCCAGCCCTTCTGCGGCGCGCTGATCAGCACGTCCACCCCTGTCTCGACCATGTCCACCCACATCGCCCCCGAGGCGATGCAGTCGAGCACGAACAGCCCGCCGACCGCGTGGGCCGCGTCCGCGACGGCCTTCAGATAAGCATCCGGCAGGACCATGCCGCTGGCGGTTTCGACGTGCGGGGCGAAGACGACACCGGGGCGGAACTCGGCGATCGTAGCGACGACTTCCTCGATCGGCGCCGGGGCAAACGGTGCCTGTGCGCCGGTGGTGGTCTGGCGGGCCTTGAGGACACGGGTGTCCGACGGGATGCCGCCCATGTCGAAGATCTGCGACCAGCGGAAGCTGAACCAGCCATTGCGCAGCACGAGCACACGCTGCTGCGTGGCGAACTGGCGGGCGACTGCCTCCATCCCGAACGAGCCGCTGCCGGGCACCACGAAGGCCGAGCGGGCGTTGTAGGCTTCCTTGAGCACGCCGGAGATCCCGCGCATGACACCCTGGAAGCGTTGCGACATGTGGTTGAGGGCGCGGTCGGTGTAGACGACCGAGTATTCGAGCAGGCCGTCAGGATCGACGTGGGGCAACAAACCGGGCATGGGACAGCTCCGTGGAGGTAGGGAATGCTGGGGGAGATTGCGGGAAATGCTGCTTGGAAATGCATTTCTGTGACAGCAGGCATTCAACCACAGGCATCGGTGGTGCGCCTTGGCAATGACCCGGAAGCGGGGCGGGTTCTGGCAGCAGACTGGCGGTCTAGTACGCCAATAGTTTTAGAGCGTGTTATTGACTTACGCCATTGAGTCCGGCGCACGAAGCCCAACATGGGTGGCATGAACAGAAAGCAGTACCCAAGCGACATCAGCGAAGAAGAGTGGAACTTCGTGGCGCCTTACCTGACGTTGACGGCTACAAGCGCAAGATGGGCTCGAAGGTCCACATGGCGGTGGACACGATGGGCAACTTGCTGGCCCTGACGGTGACGCCGGCCGACGAGCAGGAACGTTCGCAGGTCAAGGCGCTGTGCGAGGCGGTGCAGAGCGCCACGGGCGAGACGGTCAAGCTGGTGTGGGCGGACCAAGGCTACACGGGTGGCCAGGCCAAGAAGTCAATAACACGCTCTAGCAGAAGATGGCGCCAACCGCATGGACTGTGCAGAGACGAGCCTGTCTGGAATTTTGTGTACGAGGCATAACCTGACTTCCTGAAGAAGGAGCCTGTATGCCAAGGATGAAGAAGACGATGAAGGCGGCGGACGCGCCGGGCAAGGATCTGCCGAAGGTTCCCGTCGAGCTGATCGACCATTTCGTGACCGGGCCGATGAGCGCCGAGGCGGTGATGGCGGCCTCGCAAGCGTTCAAGAAGGCGCTGATCGAGCGGGCGCTGGGGGCGGAGCTGACGCACCACC
>NZ_JAAFKF010000004.1 GCF_013299175.1 Sphaerotilus sp. | reverse complement strand
CACCTCCGACACGCTGAACTTCGGCCAGGGCGACGCCCTGATGCTGGGGGCGCTGGTCGGGCTGTCGCTGGTGGGCTGGGGCGTCAACTACTGGCTGATGATCCCGCTGGTGTGCCTGTTCGGCGTGCTGCAGGGCGCGGTGGTGGAGCGCATCGGCGTGCGGCCTGCGATCAAGATGAAGTCCGAGTTCGGCTGGATCATGTCCACCATCGCGCTCGGCATCATCTTCAAGAACGTGGCCGAGAACGTCTGGGGCCGCGACGACCTGAAGTTCCCGTCGCCGTTGCCGGAAGCGCCGCTGCACTTCCTCGGCGCCAACGTGCTGCCGATGGAAATCCTGGTGGTGGTGGGGGCGCTGCTGATGATGCTGGCGGTGGAGCTGTTCAACCGCCGCTCCATCTACGGCAAGGCGGTCGTCGCCACCTTCAACGACCGCGACGCCGCCAAGCTGATGGGCATCAACACGGGGCTGGTGATCACGTTCTCGTATGCGCTGTCGTCGCTGACCGCCGCGTTCGCCGGCGTGCTGATCGCGCCGCTGACGCTGACCGGCGCCACGATGGGCTCGGTGCTCGGCCTGAAGGCGTTCGCGGTGGCCATCATCGGCGGGCTGACGAGCGGCATGGGCATCGTGGTCGGCGGCGTCATCCTCGGCGTGGCCGAGACGACCACCGGCTTCTATCTCTCCACCGGCTACAAGGATGTGCCCGGTCTGGTGCTGCTGCTGATCGTGCTGGCCGTCAAGCCCGCGGGTCTGTTCGGCAAGTCGGCGATCAAGAAGGTCTGAACGGATACCCGACAACATGAAGCCCCAACAACTCATCGCCGCGGCGGTCGCGGTGGCGGCGCTGGCCGCCTTCCCGGTCGTGGTCGGCAACCCGTACTACATCCACCTGGTCGAGACCATCATGATCTACGCGATCGTGCTGTTCGGCCTCGACATCGTCGTCGGCTACACGGGCCAAGTCTCGCTCGGCCACGCCGGCCTGTTCGGCATCGGCGCCTACACGGCCGGCGTGCTGGTGATCAAGCTCGGCGCCTCGCTGTGGCTCACGCTGCCGGCGGCCGTTGCGCTGACCGCCGGCTTCGGCGCGCTGCTGGCGCTGCCGGCGCTGCGCGTCAGCGGCCCCTATCTGGCGATGGTGACGCTGGCCTTCGGCACCATCGTCCAGATCCTCATCAACGAGATGACCTTCCTCACCGAAGGCCCGATGGGCATCACGCTGACCAAGCCCAGCCTGTTCGGCCACAAGCTGGACGAGACCGAGTATTACTGGGTCGTGGTGGTGATGCTGCTGGCCTCGCTGGTGTTCGTCCACCGCGTGCTGCGCTCCCACCTGGGCCGCGCGTTCGAGGCGCTGCGTGGCAGCCCGGTGGCGTCGGACTGCATGGGCGTGTCGGTCTACAAGTACAAGGTCTACGCCTTCGTGGTCAGCGCCGGATTGGCCGGGCTGGCCGGGGCGCTGTACGCCTACTCCGAGCAGTACATCTCGCCCAACACCTACAACAACGAGCAGACCGTGCTGTTCCTGCTGGCCATCATCATGGGTGGCCGCAAGACCCGCACCGGCGCGCTGCTGGGCGCCACCATCATCGTGATGCTGCCCAAGCTGCTGGATGACCTGGGCCTGTTCCGCATCGTCTCGGTGCTGCTGGCGGTGCTGGTGACGGCGGCGGTCGCGGTGGCGTACAAGCGCGGCAAGCTCACGCTGAAGGACGCGGTGATCCCTGTGGTGGGCAGCATCGCGCTGGCCGGGCTGTCGTTCGTGCTGCAGACCATGACCGACTGGCGGCTGTCGGTGTTCGGCCTGATCACGCTGTTCGTCGTGTACTACCTGCAGGACGGCATCGTCGGCTTCGTGCGCAATGCGCTGAACCTGCGTGGCCACGGTGCCACCGACGCCGACGAGGCCGCGCAGAGGGCTTCGACCAGCGACGCGCTCAGCCAAGCGGCCGGGCGTGGCGATGGCGGCACGCTGCTGGAAGCCAAGGGCATCCTGATGCAGTTCGGCGGCCTGAAGGCGCTGAACAACGTGGACCTGACCATCCGCCGCGGCACCATCCACGGCCTGATCGGCCCGAACGGCTCGGGCAAGAGCACGATGATGAACGTGCTCACCGGCATCTACGTGCCGACCGCCGGCAGTGTCAGTTTCGCCGGCACCGGGCAGGCGGGCCGCACCTCGTCCGACATCGCGCTGTCCGGCATCGCGCGGACCTTCCAGAACGTGCAGCTCTTCGGCGAGATGACCGCGCTGCAGAACGTGATGGTCGGTCTGCACCACACCTTCCACAGCACGCTGCCCGAGGTCGCGCTGCACCTGCCGCGTTACCTGCGCGAACACGGCGACGCCACGGCGCGGGCGATCGGCCTGCTGCGCTTCGTCGGTCTGTCCGATCTGGCCGGCGAGGAAGCGCGCAACCTGCCCTACGGCAAGCAGCGCCTGCTGGAAATCGCCCGTGCGCTGGCGCTGGACCCGCAACTGCTGCTGCTCGACGAACCCGCGGCCGGCCTGACCGCGCCCGACATCCAGGAGCTGCTGGCGATCATCCAGAAGATCCGCGAGCACGGCGTGACCGTGATCCTGATCGAGCACCACATGGACGTGGTGATGAGCCTGTGCGACACCGTCTCGGTGCTCGACTTCGGCCAGAAGATCGCCGAGGGCGTGCCCGCCGCCGTGCAGGCCGACGAAAAGGTCATCGAAGCCTACCTCGGCGGCCAGGCGGCCTGACCGGCACACAGCGGACGAACAGGATCTCCCATGTTGACCATCAAGAACCTCAGCGCCGGTTACGGCAAGGTCCAGGTGCTGCACGGCATCTCCATCGACGTCCCTCGGGGCAAGGTGGTGACGCTGATCGGCTCCAACGGCGCCGGCAAGACCACGACGATGCGCGCCGTCAGCGGCATGATCGCGCCCACGGGCGGCGAGATCACGCTCAATGGCGAGCGCATCGACGGCAAGGAGCCTTTCGACATCGCCCGGCGCGGCTTGGCACATTCACCGGAAGGCCGCCGTGTCTTCGCGACGATGACGGTGGCGGACAACCTGCTGCTCGGCGCCTTCCCGCGCATGACCGGCGCCCGGCCGCGTGGCGACGTGGCGCAAGATCTGGAGCGGGCGATGGAGCTGTTCCCGCGCCTGAAGGAGCGCCGCCAGCAGCTCGCCGGCACGCTCTCCGGTGGCGAGCAGCAGATGCTGGCGATGGCGCGGGCGGTGATGCTGAACCCCGATGTGGTGCTGCTCGACGAGCCGTCGATGGGGCTGGCGCCGATCCTCGTGGAAGAGGTCTTCCGCATCATCGCCCGGCTGAAGAGCGAGGGCGTGACGATGCTGCTGGTCGAGCAGTTCGCTGCCGCCGCGCTGGCGGTGGCCGACTATGGCTACGTGCTGGAGAACGGCCGGATCAACGTGCATGGCCCGGCGGAGAAGCTGCGCAACGATCCGGCGGTGAAGGCGGCGTACCTGGGCGGCGGGCACTGACGACCGCCGACCGCCGGAGCCGTCCTACCGCCAGAGGATGACACGGGCGCCCGAGTGCGTTAGCGTCGGGTACCGTTCCGATCCTGGCGAGGTGCGCGATGGTTCCCGACTCTTCCGATGCGACCGCGACCGTGGCAGCGACTGCCATTGCAGGGCGCAACCTGGTCGTCTGCTGCGACGGCACGGGCAACCTCTGGCAGCCCGGCACCAGCGACTCCAACGTGGTCCTCCTGTTCAAGGCGTTGCGACAGGACGACCCCGACCGCCAGATTGCCTACTACGATCCTGGCGTCGGCACCCCCGACGGCAGTGTCGGCACCAGCGCGTCGGGCCGGCTGTTCAGCCTGGACACGCTGAGCCGGGTGGGCGGGCTGGCCTGGGGCGATGGAGTGTGGGCGAACGTGGCGCAGGCGTATGGGTTCCTGTGCGAGCACTACCAGCCCGGAGACCGCCTCTTCCTGTTCGGTTTCTCGCGGGGCGCGTTCACGGTGCGGGCCGTGTCGGGGTTGATCGACGTGTTCGGCCTGCTGCGCCCGGACCATGTCCACATGCTGCCCACGCTGCTGCGCCTGTACCGCCATCCCGGCCCGGACCCCAGGCAGCTCAAGGCCAGCGCGGCCGAGTTCCGGGAGCGGTTCTGTCTGGCGGGTGTGCCGGTGCATTTCATCGGGGTGTGGGACACGGTCGAGACGGTCGGCATGGGGCAGGTGCTGGGCCTGGGCACGCGCAACCAGATGGGCCGCGAGGTCAAGGACAGCTACCGCCATGTGCGCCACGCCGTGGCACTCGACGAACTGCGCTGGACCTTCCTGCCCCGCCTGTACCAATCCCCCGTGGCTCCGCTGGGCGAGGGACGCTCGTTCCGGCAGGTCTGGTTCCGGGGTGGTCACTCCGACGTGGGCGGGGGCTACGCGCAGGCAGGGCTGTCCACCATCGCCCTGCAGTGGATGGCCGGGCAGGCGCACGATCTGGGGCTGTGGCTGGACCTGCCCATGCTCGCGCGGCTGCAGGGCGACCCCTGTGGAACCCTCCACAGCGAGGTGACGCTGTCCCCGCCGTGGGCGCTGGTGGGGGTGTTCCAGCGCAAGGTGGAGGTCCGACGGGACGCGGTCCACGCTTCGGTGCGGGCACGGGCGGCGGTGTGCGGGCCGCAGCGGGTGCCCCTGCCGCCCGACATGCCGGAGGAGCCACGCCATCCGCTCGAACACTGGACCATGCCGGCTGCCGCGCCAGCGCCAGCGGGACAGCCGGTGTTCCAGCGTCCACCGCGCTGGGTGTTGCCTGCGTGGCTGGTGTGCATGGCGCTGCTGGCCGGGTCGATCGGGAACCACTGGGGCGGGCAGGGCGTGTCGCTGGCCTGGGGGCAGCAGCTCGGTCTGCACCGCACCCATGGGTGGGATCTCGGGCAATCGCTGCTGGACTGGTCGAAAGGCGACTGGCAGGCGGTGGTCACGTTGCTGCGCATGGACCAGTTCTTCGTCGTGCTGTACACCGCCGCGCTGATGCTGACGGTGGCGCTGTGGCTGCAGGTGCCCGCGCGGTGCTATCCGCAGGAGGGCAACGGCAAGCGGCTGGCACGGGTGATGCTGCCGCTGGCCATCGCGGACCTGCTGGAAAACCAGTTCACGCTCTGGGCGCTGGCGCTGGTGACACCGCCGGATCCGACACCGGGGTGGTGGTCGCACAGCGTGCTGGTGGTGCTGGTGACCTGCCTGGAGACGCTCGTCTCGGCGGGCAAGTTCGCCTTGCTGGGTGCGTTGCTGGTCCTGCTGCTGCAGATGCTGCTGGCGTGGCGGCCCCCGCGTGCGGCGCCACGCCCGGTGCAGGGCTAAGCTTGTCGCCCCGCTCCCACTGCCGCGCCGATCCATGACCACCTCCGCCACGCTCGACTCGCTCCGCCTCGCCCCCTTTCACCTCGATGACACGGCCCTCGCCTGGGTCGCCGACAAGCTGCGCACGCTCACCACCGAGCAGAAGGTGCGCCAGCTCTTCAACGTCGCCGCCCACGGGGACAACGCCGACGCGGTCGCCGCGCTCGCTGATCACGCGGTCGGCGGCGTCACCCGCTTCGGCGGCACGGACCCTGACGCGAGCTGGCGCGCCACCCGCCGCCTGATCGAACGCCAGGCCGAACGCAGCGACATCCCCTTGCTCATCAGCGGCGACATCGAGGGCGGCGCGATCGGCCTGCCGTTCGGCACCGCGCTGCCCAACCAGCTCGGACTGGCGGCGACCGGCTCCACCGCGCTGGCCGAGGAGGCGGTCGCCGTGCTCGCCGCCGAGGCGCGGGCGATGGGGTACAACTGGACTTTCACGCCGGTCGTCGATCTCAACGCCACCTTCCGCAGTGCCATCGTCGCCACGCGCTCCTACGGGTCGGATGCGGACACGGTGCTCGCGCAGGCCCGCGTCAACGTCGCCACCTTCCAGCGCCACGGCATCGCCGCCACCGCCAAGCACTGGCCGGGCGAGGGCTTCGACGACCGCGACCAGCACCTCGTCACCACGGTCAACCCGCTGGACATGCCCGCGTGGCGCGAGCGTTTCGGGCGCATCTACCGCGGCCTGATCGACGACGGGCTGCTGACGGTGATGTCGGCGCACATCGCGCTGCCGGCCTATGCGCAGCAGCACGGCGCGAGCGGGCTGGAGCTGTACCGGCCGGCGTGCGTGTCGCGCTTCCTCAATGAAGACCTGCTGCGCGGCGAACTCGGCTTCAACGGCCTGATCGTGTCGGATGCGAGCGGCATGGCGGGGCTGTCGGCCTGGGCGGATCGGGCCGAGTGCATCCCCGAGGTGATCGCCAATGGCTGCGACGTGCTGCTGTTTCCCAGCCCGTTCGAGACCGATTTCGGGCATGTGATGCGGGCGCTGTCGGACGGGCGGTTGACCGAAGCGCGCATCGAGGAAGCCGTGACCCGCGTGCTCGGCCTGAAGGCGGCGCTGGGGCTGCACCGCAAGACGCTGGACGAGCTGCTGCCGTCGCTGGACACCGCCCGCGCCGTGGTCCGCCAGCCAGCGCACCTCGATGTGGAACGGCGTGTTGCCAGCGCCAGCGTGACGCTGGTGAAAGACGTGCGCGGGCTGCTGCCGCTCAGCGTCGAGCGCCACCGCCGCATCGTCGTCGTCACCGATCCGACGCGCGGCGGGTTCGCCGGACAAGCGCCGAAGGAACTCGAAGTCCCCGCGCTGCTGGCGGCGCAGGGCTTCGAGGTGCGCGCCTTCGATCCTGCACAGCCGCCGACGCCGGCCGACACCGACCTCGTGCTCTACCTGCTGGCGCAGGAGTCGCTGCTGGCGCAGTCGCACATCTACCTGGACTGGGCGCAGGTCCACGGCGACTGGCGGATGTCGATGCGCCGTTTCTGGCACGAGATCCCGTGTGCGCTGGTGTCGTTTGGCCAGCCGTACTACCTCTACGACGCGCCGCGGATGCCCTGTGTCGTCAACGCCTACACGGCGGCCTCGCCCGTGCAGCACGCGGTGGTGCGCAAGCTGCTGGGCGAAGAGGCGTTCACGGGGATCAGCCCGGTGGATGCGTTCTGCGGACAGCCGGACGCCGTGTACTGAAGCGAATCACGGACGGACGGTGATCAGGATTGCCCGGAAGTCGTTGACGTTCGTCAGCGTCGGCCCGGTCACCACCGAGTCGCCGATGGCTTGAAAGAATCCGTGGCCGTCGTGCCGGTCGAGGCAGGTGCGCGGGTTCAGCCCTGCCGCCCAGGCGCGGGCCAGCGTGTCGGGGTGCAGCACGGCGCCCGCGATCGGCTCCAGCCCGTCGATGCCGTCCGTGTCGGCGGCCAGCGCCCAGACGCCCGGCTCGCCGTTCAGCGCGACACCGAGCGACAGCAGGAACTCGACATTGCGCCCGCCCCGGCCCAGCTCGGCCGCCGCGGCGGCGTCCGTCGGCAGCGTCACCGTGCTTTCCCCTCCGCTGAGCAGCACGCACGGCGCGGCAAACGGGTGGCCGTGGCGGGCGGTCTGGCGAGCCAGTCCGGCCAGCGTCGTGCCCATGGCGCGGGCTTCGCCTTCGAGGTCATCGCCGAGCACCCAGGGCGTGATCCCGGCGGCGCGGGCGACTTCGGCCGCGGCGTCCAGCGAAGCCCGGGGTGCCGCGACGATGGTGCAGGTGTGGCCCGCGAGCCGCGCATCGCCGGGTTTCACCGACTCCGCCGCCCCGCTGCGCAGCCGCGCCATCACCGCGTCCGGCAGCGCGATCCGGTAACGCGCCAGCGTCGCCAGTGCGTCGGCGCAGGTGGTCGGATCGGCGACCGTCGGGCCGGAGGCGATGTCGATCGGGTCATCGCCCGGCACGTCGGAGATCAGCAGCGTGTGGACTGTCGCCGGGTGGCACAGCGCGGCGAGCCGGCCACCCTTGAGCGCCGACAGGTGGCGCCGCACCAGGTTCATCTCGCCGATGCCCGCGCCGCTGGCGAGCAGGGCGCGGTGGATGGCCTGCTTGTCGTCGAGCGTCAGCCCCTCGCCGGGCGCGACCAGCAGCGCCGAGCCACCACCCGAAATGAGCGCGACCACCACGTCGTCGGCCGACAAGCCGGTGACCCGTTCGCGCAGACGCTGCGCCGCGACCAGCCCGGCGTTGTCCGGCACTGGGTGCGAGGCTTCGACGATCTCGACGTATTCGCACGGGGCGCCGTGGCCGTAGCGCGTGATCACCAGCCCCTCGACCGCCACGCCCAGCCGCCGGTAATGCGCCTCGGCCACCTGCGCCATCTCCGCCGACGCTTTGCCGGCCCCGATCACGATCAGCCGCCCCTTGGTGGGCGCGGCGGGCAGGTGTGGCGGCAGGCAGCGGGCGGGTTGGGCGGCGGCGACGGCCGCGTCGAACATCGCCCGCAGCAGCGAGGAGGGGGAGGGGGTCAGCGTGTGCATCCCGCTATTTCACTCGATTACGGCGTCACTCGATGACGACCTTCGCGTCCTTCACCAGCTTGGCAAATTTCTCCACGTCGTCATGGATCTGCCTGCCCATCTGCTCGGCCGTATTGCCGATCGGCTCGGCCCCGATCTCGTCCATGCGCTTGCGGAAATCCGGCGACTGGATGATCTTGACGGCTTCGGCATTCAGCCGCGCCATGATGTCCTTCGGCGTCGCCACCGGGGCCAGCACGCCGAACCAGGTGCCGATGTCGAAGCCCTTCAGTCCCGCCTCGGCCAGCGTCGGCACGTCGGGCAGCGCGGACGAACGCTTGCCTGTCGTCACCGCCAGCGGCTTGAGCTTGCCGGACTTGATGTGCGGCAGCACGGGTGTGATGGTGTCGAAGGACATCGTGACCTGCCCGCCGATCAGGTCGGTCACCAGCGGGCCGCTGCCCTTGTAGGGGATGTGGGTGATCTCGATGCCGTTCATGTTCTCGAACTGCGTTCCGATCAGGTGCTGGGCGGTGCCGTTGCCGTTGGAGCCGTAGTTGAGCTGGTTCGGCTTGGCCTTGGCCTGCGCGACGAGGTCGGCGACGTTCTTGGCCGGGTTGTTCGCGTTGACCACGAGCACGTTGGGCACCAGCGCGACGATGGTGATCGGCGCGAAGTCCTTCTGCAGGTCGTAGGACACCTTCTTGAACACCGCCGGCGCGATGGTGTGGTGGATCGCGCCCATCAGCAGCGTGTAGCCGTCCGGCCTGGACTTGGCGACAAAGTCGGCGCCGAGCGTGGCGCCGGCACCGGGCTTGCTCTCGACGATGACGGTCTGGCCGAGCGCGGTGCCGAGCTTGTCGGCCAGGGCGCGGGCCAGCACGTCGGTGGTGCCACCTGCGGGGAAGGGCACGACCAGCGTGATCGGCTTGGCGGTGGGCCAGCTCTGGGCGCTGGCGGCGGTGGCGAAAGCGGCCAGCAGCAGGGCGGCGGTGGTCTGGGGAATGTTCTTCATGGCGTTGTCTCCTCGCACGGGGTGGGCTGGTTCAGCGTGCCAGCAGTTCGCAGACCGCCTGCGTCACCGCGGCGGTGGTGGCCTTGCCGCCCAGGTCGCCCGTGTGCAGCGCGGGGTTGGCGGTGACTTGCTCGATGGCCGACATCAGGCGCTGGGCGGCTTCGGGTTCGCCGAGGTGCTCCAGCAGCATCACGCAGCTCCAGAACGTCCCGACCGGGTTGGCCAGTCCCTTGCCCATGATGTCGAAGGCGGAGCCGTGGATCGGCTCGAACATCGACGGGTAGCGGCGCTCCGGGTCGATGTTGCCGGTCGGCGCGATCCCCAGGCTGCCCGCGAGCGCGGCGGCCAGGTCGCTCAGGATGTCGGCGTGCAGGTTGGTCGCGACGAGGGTGTCGAGCGTGGCGGGGCGGTTGACCATGCGCGCGGTGCAGGCGTCCACGATCTCCTTGTCCCACTTCACGTCGGGGAACTCCTGCGCGATCTGCACGGCGATCTCGTCCCACATCACCATCGCGTGGCGCTGCGCGTTGCTCTTGGTGACGACGGTCAGCAGCTTGCGCGGCCGGCTCTGCGCCAGCCTGAAGGCGAAGCGCATGATCCGCTCGACGCCGACGCGGGTCATCATCGTCACATCGGTGGCGGCCTCGATCGGGTGGCCTTGATGCACGCGGCCGCCGACGCCGGAGTATTCGCCTTCCGAGTTCTCGCGCACGATGACCCAGTTCAGGTCTTCGGACCGGCAACGCTTCAGCGGCGCGTCGATGCCGGGCAGGATGCGCGTCGGGCGCACGTTGGCGTACTGGTCGAAGCCCTGGCAGATCTTCAGGCGCAGGCCCCACAGCGTGATGTGGTCGGGGATCTGCGGATCGCCGGCCGAGCCGAACAGGATCGCGTCCTTGCCGCGCAGCGCGTCCAGCCCGTCGGCCGGCATCATCACGCCGTGCTGGCGGTAGTAGTCGCCGCCCCAGTCGAAGTCCTCGAAGTCGAAACGGAAGGTGTTGCCAGAGGTGGCCAGTGCCTGGAGCACCTGCTGGCCGGCGGGCACGACTTCCTTGCCGATGCCGTCGCCCGGGATGGTTGCGATCGAGTAGGTCTTCATGGGGTGTCCTGTGGTGTGGCTGCGGGAAAGCATTGCCGCACTGTAGGGACTGGAAACGTGACCTGCGGCGGGCTAAAGTGAAACCATCGTTCACCTGGATTCAACAATGCCCGACGCCATCCAGCCCGCTGACCTCGGCTTCTTCTCCACGCTGGCCGGCGCCGGCAGCCTGAGCGCGGCGGCCCGCGAGCTGGGCATCACCACGCCGGCCGTGAGCAAGCACCTCGCGCTGATGGAGTCGCGGCTCGGCGTGTCGCTGGTCAACCGCACGACGCGGCGCATGGGCCTGACCCCGGAGGGCGAGCGTTACCTCGAACACGCCCGGCGCATCCTCGACGAGATCGGCCACATGGAGGAGGAGCTGGGCGTTTCCCGCTCGACGCCCACCGGCCTGCTGCGCATCAACGCGACGCTGGGCTTTGGCCGCAGCCACATCGCGCCGCTGATCTCGCGTTTCCTGCGGCAATACCCGCAGGTGGAGGTGCAGCTTCAGCTCTCGGTCAACCCGCCGCCGCTGACCGACGACGCCTTCGATGTCTGCATCCGCTTCGGCGAGCCGCCCGACGCCCGCGTGATCGCGCAGCGGCTGGCCCCGAACCGGCGGCTGCTGTGCGCCGCACCCGCCTACCTCGCCCGCCACGGCACGCCCAAGGTGCCCCACGACCTGACGCAGCACAACTGCATCGGCATCCGCCAGGGTGAGGAAGCCTACGGGCTGTGGCGGCTGTCGAGCGGGCGGGGCGGGGCCGTGACCACCGAGGCGGTGAAGACCCGCGGCACGCTGACGACCAACGACGGCGAGATCGCGGTGAACTGGGCGCTGGACGGCCACGGCATCCTGATGCGCGCCGAGTGGGACATCGACCGCTTCCTGAAGGACGGGCGGCTGGTGCAGGTGCTGCCGCAGTGCTTCACGCCGGACGCCGATGTCTACGCGGTGTATCCGCAGCGGCACCGGCTGGCGGCGCGGGTGCGTGCGTTCGTGGACTTCGTGGCATTGTCCTTCTCCGCACCATGAAATGACCGGCATGCCTTCCACACCGCTCTTTCCGGGTTTCGCGACCCGGTCGCTGCCCACCGACGATGGCGTGCAGATCCATGCCTGCCTCGGCGGACAGGGCCCGGCCCTGCTGCTGCTCCACGGCCATCCGCAGACCCACGCGATCTGGCACCGCGTCGCGCCGACGCTGGCCACACATTTCACGCTGGTGATGGCCGACCTGCGTGGCTACGGCGCGTCGTCGAAGCCGCCGGGTGACGCCGACCACGCCAACTACAGCAAGCGCACGATGGCCCGCGACCTGCTGCGGCTGATGCAGGCGCTGGGCCACGACCGCTTCGACGTGCTCGCCCACGACCGGGGCGCACGGGTGGCGCACCGGCTGGGCATGGACCACCCCGAGGCGGTGCGGCGGCTGGTGCTGCTGGACATCGCGCCGACGCTGGCGATGTACGAACAGACCTCGGACACCTTCGCCCGCGCCTACTGGCACTGGTTCTTCCTGATCCAGCCCGCGCCGCTGCCCGAACGGCTGATCGAGGCCGATCCGGCGGCCTATCTGCGCGACGTGATGGGCCGGCGCAGCGCGGGGCTGGCGCCGTTCGATCCGCGTGCGCTGGCTGCCTACGAACACGGCCTGCGCCAGCCGGGCGCCGCCCACGGGCTGTGCGAGGACTACCGCGCCGCTGCCGGCATCGACCTTGACCACGACCGCGCCGACCGCGACGCTGGCCGCCGCTTGTCCATGCCGCTGCTGGCGCTGTGGGGAGAGGAAGGCGTGGTGCATCGCTGCTTCGAGCCGCTGCGCGAGTGGCAGCGCGTGGCCGACGACGTGCGCGGCGGCCCCTTGCCTTGCGGCCACTACATCGCCGAAGAAGCGCCGGAGGTCTTGCTGGCCCATGTGCTGCTGTTCCTTGGCAACCCTCTCCATTCCCTCACCACGGACCTCTGATATGGCCTCCAGCAACACCATTTTCCAGATCTGCGTCGTCGTCCATGACGTGCGCAAGGCCAATGCGAACTGGGCCAGGGTGCTCGGCTTGCCGGAGGCGGCCATCGAGGTCATCTTTCCCGACGGCATCCTCCACTACACGCACGGCCAACCCGCCGACTACGTGGACTGCCAAGTGGCGAAGTACCCCCTGGACGGCTTCGTGCTGGAGCTGATGCAGCCGGGTCCGGGGCCGAGTCCGTGGCGGTATTTCCTGGATCGCCGTGGTCCGGGGGTCTTCCACTTCTGTGTCCAGGTGGGGGACCGCAAGGTGTTCCAGCAGACGCTGGCAGACATCGGCGTCGGGCTGCCGTACCACGTCGGCTACTACCCGGGCGGCTCGTACAGCTATGCGGACACGTCCGACGCGCTGGGGCTGGAACTGAGCGTGAACCACCAGGCGGACCATGCGCAACTGATGCAGGCATTGCTGAGCGGGTCCGTCTTGCCCTTCGACGAATGGCGGTGAATGATGCCGGCCCTCTGCATTGAAGAAACTGCCATGACCGCCCCCATGCCACCCACCTCCTCGGGAACCTCCCCGGTGACCGCCTTCCGCTCCCAGGCCGACGCCCTCGTCGCGCAGATGTCGGTCGAGGAGCAAGCCCTGCTGCTGTCCGGCGATGGCTGGTGGCAGACGCACGGCATCGAGCGCCTCGGGCTGGCGCCGATGGTGGTCTCCGATGGTCCGCACGGCCTGCGCAAGGTGGTCGGCGCCGGGCTGGAGGACAGCGTGCCGGCGATCGTCGAGGGCTGGCTGGGCGGACAGGCCGGCAGGGCACGCTCGTGGTCGAGGTGACGCTGCGCAACAGCGGCGCGTGTGCCGGGCAGGAGTCTGATCCGCCCTGGCCGTTACTTCCCCCAGATCCGCTTGTACTGGTCCCGGTAGCCGTTGTCCGGATCGAACTCGTTCTTCGGCCCGCCGTCCTTGGCGACGTTCTCGGCCGTGACCAGATGCACCTTGGGCGAGTAGCCAGACCACGCCGCCTTGTTGAACGCCCGGTTCATCTCGTCCACGATCTGCCAGCCCTGCATGTTCAGCGGCTCGGGCACGGTGCCGGCCTGGAAGCGCTTGGTGCGGATGCGCTGGTAGGCGGCTTCCGAGCCGTCGCCGGCCGAGACCGCCTTCGGGTTGCCGTCGCCCTTCTTGCCGGCCGCTGTCAGCGACGGGCCCATGAAGTCGAAGTACAGGTCGTTGATCGCCAGCGAGTGGGTCCACTTGTCGCCGAAGCGTTGCAGCAGCGAGGTCGTGAGCTGCGGCATCCGGGTGGCGCTGTCGGCGATCGGGCTGTCCTCGAAGCTCAGCACCGTGCAGCCGCCGCACTTCTTGATGATGGCCTCCATCGCCCGCGCCTTGTAGACGGCGATCGCGTACTGCGAGTCCGTGAAGATCACGACGCCCGCCTTGCCGCCCGAATCGACCACCGCCCACGACGCCGCGATGTCCGCCACGTCGTCGGTCACGGTGGTGACGTTGGCGAACAGGCCCGCCTTCTCGTTCGGGCCGGGCTTGTCGCCGGCGTGCCAGCCGACCAGCGGGATGCCGGACTTGGAGGCGTTCTCGAACGCCACCTTCTGCTCGGTCGTGTCGAAACCGCCGACCACGATGCCGGCCGGCTTGAGCGCCAGCGCCTGGTTCAGCGCGGCGGTGCGCCCGCTGACCGAGCCTTGGCCGTCGATCACGCGGACGTTCCAGCCGATGGCCTTGCCCGCTTCCTCGACGCCCTTGGAGACGCCGACGATGCCGCCGTTCTTCATGTCGGCGGCGACGAAGACGAGGGTCTTGCTGGCAACGGCTTTCGGGCCGGTGGTGGGGCCGTCCCAGGTTTCCTTGGTCATCGTCGCCGTGGCGATCTTCTTCTTGGCGGCGTCGAGGAAGTCGTCGGCGTGGGCTGGCGCGGTGAGGCTGCTGCAGGCCAGCGCAACGAGGCCGAGGGCCAGGTGCATGCGGATCGGGGTCATCGTCGTCTCCTTCTGGGGTGGGTGGGAACGGTCAAACGGTCAAACGGGCCAAGCGATCAGGTGGCAAGCTGCCGCTCGGCGATGCGGCGCTTGATGGCGCGGTTGCGGCGCTGCTGCGCCCAGCCGGCGATGCCGATGGACACCAGCAGCGTCATGCCGTTGAACAGCGGCTCGACATAGAACGCGCCGCCGAACTGCTGGATGCCCGAGATGCCGATGGCCAGGATCGCGACCCCGACCAGCGTGCCCCAGACGTTGACGCGCCCCGGCCGGATCGTGGTCGAGCCGAGGAAGGCGCCGACGAGGGCGGGCAGCAGGAATTCGAGTCCGACGCTGGCCTGGCCGATCTGCAGCCGCGACGCCAGCAGCACGCCCGCAAACCCCGACAGCACGCCCGACGCGATGAACGCGCCCATCACATGCCGGCGCACCGAGAGGCCGTTGAGCTGCGCCGCCTTGGGGTTGGCGCCGATGACGTAGAGCGCGCGGCCCAGCGGCGTGAACTCGGTGACGAGCCACAGCGCGACGCTGACCACCAGCACGTAGAACGCCGCCACCGGCAGGCCGAGGAAACTGCCCCCGGCGATGGCCACGAAGCCGTCCGGCAGCTCGCCGACCACCTGCCGGCCGCCGCTGTGCCACATGGCCAGCGCGTAGATCACGGTGCCGGTGCCCAGCGTCGCGATGAAGGAATCGATCTGCACCCGCTCGACCAGCAAGCCGTTGAGCAGCCCGCACAGCGCCGCACACGCCAGCACCACCAGCACGGCCGCCGGCCAGGGCAGCCCCATGCGCGTCTGCAGGCTGATCGCCAGGATGTGCCACAGCACGATGCCGTAGCCCACGGTCAGGTCGATCTTGCCGGTGATCATCGGGATGGTCGCGGCCAGCGCCAGCAGCGCGATCACCGACTTGTCCGACAGGATGGCGCGCAGGTTGAACAGCGTCGGGAACGTGTCCGGCAGCAGCACCGAGAACAGCAGCGCCAGCAGCCCCGTCAGCCCCACCAGCCCGTAGACCGGAATCGCCCGGCCGATCCGCTGCGCCAGCGTCGGGGCTGGGCCGTCCAGCGACGGATCGGGTTCCAGCGCCGTGGATTGGATCGAACTGCTCATGCGGCGATGTCCTCGGCGGGTGTCGAATCGGATGGGGCGGCGGCGGCGGCGCCGGCGGCGGTGGACAGCAGCCGGGCGACGGTGATCTCCGCGCCGCGCAGCTCGGCGGCGATCAGGCCGTCACGGAAGACGAGCACGCGGTTGCACACGGTGGCCACTTCCTCGAAGTCAGTGGACACGACCAGCAGCGCGCCGCCGGCCTCGGCCTTCTGCTTCAGCAGCGCGTAGATCTGGCGCTTGGCCCCCACGTCCACGCCGGCGGTCGGCTCTTCGAGCAGCGTCAGCGGCTTGTCGAGGTGGAACCAGCGCGCCAGCACCACCTTCTGCTGGTTGCCGCCGGAGAGCTGCTGCACCTCGACGTCGGGTGCGGGCGGGTTGATGTCGAAGCGATCGATCAACTGCTGTGCGCGGTCGCGTTCCTGGCGGCGGCGCTGCAGCGAGAAACCGCCGTCGCCCAGCAAGGCCGGGTGCGGGAAGAGGTTCTCCAGCACCGACATCGACGGCGCCAGACTCTCCTCCAGCCGTTCGCTGGCGACACAGGCCACGCCCGCCTGGATCGCCTCGGCCGGGCTGTTCAGCCGCACGGTGCGTCCCAGCAGGCGCATCGTGCCCGCCGACAGCGGCTCGCGGCCGAAGACGGCGCGGCTGATGGCTTCCTGCCCGGCGCCGCGCAGGCCGACAAGGCCGACCACCTCGCCGCCGTGGACCCGCAGGCTCACCGGCCCGGCGTTGCCGCTGGCCGCGCCGTCCAGCGCCAGCACCGGCTCGCCCTGGGCCGCAGCCTCGGGCGTCCGTGCCTTCGGGACCGACGCCGACAGCGTCTTGCCGACGATCAGGTTCACCAGCGTGTGCTCGGAGGTCTGCGCCGTCACCTCGGTGGCGACCAGCTTGCCGTCGCGCATCACGGCGGCGCGGTCGGACAGCGCCATCACCTCGTCGAGCCGGTGCGACACGTAGACCATCGCCACGCCCTGCGCCCGCAGCCCGCGCAGCACGCCGAACAGCCGCTCCACATCGGCCATCGGCAGGCTGGCGGACGGTTCATCGAGCACCAGCAGCTTGGCCTGCACTTCGAGCGCCCGCCCGATCGCCAGCAGCGACTTCTCGGCCCGCGTCAGCGAGAACACCCGCCGGTCGGGCGCGATGTCGCAGCCCACCCGCGCCATCACGCGCCGCGCCACCACGTCCGCCGCCCGCCAGTCGATCAGCCCGAAGCGGCGCGGATACCCCATGCCGATGGCGACGTTCTCCGCCACCGTCATCCACTCGACCAGCCCCAGGTCCTGGTGGATGAAGGCGACCGGCTGGCGCAGGCGGTCGCGGCTGCGCCACTGCGCCTGCGGGCGGCCTTCGACGAAGATCTCGCCGCTGTCGGCGGGGTAGATGCCGGCCAGCAGCTTGATCAGCGTGGACTTGCCCGCGCCGTTCTCGCCCAGCAGCGCGAGGATCTCGCCGCCGAACACGTCCAGACTGACCCGGTCCACCGCCTGCGTGCCGCCGAAACGCTTGCTGACCGCCTCGAAGCGCAGCAGCGGCGGGCGGCCCGGCGCGGTGGTCATGCGGTGGCGCCCCGGGTGTTCAGGCGGATGCGGTAGAGCGAGGTGCTGGCGCAGATGAACAGCTCGTCGCCCGCCGCGCCGCCGAAGCAGACGTTGCCGACCTTCTCCGGCACCGGGATCACGGCCAGCCGCGTGCCGTCCGGGTGGTAGACCTGCACGCTGTCGCCGCTGCTGGTGTAGAGCAGGCCGTCCACGTCGAGCCGGAAGCCGTCGGCCAGCCCCGGCGTGACCACGGCGAAGATCCGGGGGTTGGCCAGATCCTGACCGCCGACCACGTCGAAGGCGACGATGTGGTGGTTGCCGCCGCCATCGCTGCGCACGGCGGCCGAGGTGTCGGAGACGTAGAGCACCGACTCGTCCGGCGAGAAGGCCAGGCCGTTCGGGTGTTCGAGGAAGTCGCTGACGATGCGCAGCGAGCCGTCACGCGGGTCGAAGCGGAAGACGTAACAGTGCCCCAGTTCGCTCTCGGCCTGGTGCCCCTCGTGGTTGGAGAGGATGCCGTAGGGCGGGTCGGTGAACCAGAGGGTGCCATCGCGCTTGACCACGATGTCGTTGGGCGAGTTCAGGCGCCGGCCCTGGTAGCGATCGACCAGCACCTCGTCGTGCAGCCCCTGCGCGTCCGGGCCGAGCCGGGTGCGGACGATGGCGCGCTGGCCGTGCGAGCAGTGGAGCAGGGCGCCGTCCAGGTCGCGCACGTGGCCGTTGGTGAACTCCACCGCGTCGCGCCAGACGCTCATGCCGCGTTCGGCGTGCCAGCACAGCATCCGGTTGTTCGGGATGTCGCTCCACAGCAGCACGCCCGCCTCGCCGATCCACACCGGCCCTTCGCTCCAGACCGCGCCGCCGCACAGCCGCTCCAGCCCGCCAGCACCAGCGGCCACCGCCGAAAAACGGGGATCGAGGACTTGGATGTGGAGGGGCAAAGGCGACATCGGACAGCTTTCCAAGGAGGAACGGCACGATTGTGCGACTGCACCAGTTACCGGTAACTGGTGTTTTCCCGTGTGCGAAAGTTCTCGTTGGTCTCGGTACCTAGAATGGCGAAATGACCAAGCCTGCGACTGAAAACGCGAACGTGACCCGCGCCGACACGCAGCGCGCCCCCGTGACGATGGCCGACGTGGCGGCGCGTGTCGGGGTGTCGAAGATGACGGTCTCGCGTGCGCTCAAGACGAGCGAGAGCCGCAGCGGCGGCACGTCCGAGGCCCTGCGCCAGCGCATCCTGGCCACCTGCGAGGCGATGGGCTACGTGCTCGACAAGACGGCGCGCACCTTCTCCAGCAAACGCTCGGGCTTCATCGCGGCGCTGATCCCGTCGCTGAACAACTCCAACTTCTCCGAGACCGCGCACGGACTGGCGGCGGCGGTCGAAGGCGCCGGCTTGCAACTGCTGCTCGGCGACACCGACTACCGGCTCGACAGCGAAGAGCGGCTGGTGCGCGAGATGCTGGCGCGCCGGCCCGAGGGCGTCGTGCTGACGGGCGGCTCCCACACGCCACAGGCCCGCGCGATGCTGCTGGCGAGCGGCATTCCCGTGGTCGAGACCTGGGATCTGCCTGCAGAGCCGATTGGCCACACGGTCGGTTTCTCGAACGCCGAGGCGACGGCCGCACTGGTTCGCCACCTGCACGCCAGTGGCTACCGCAGCATCGCCTTTCTCGGCGGGGTGTCCGACCGCGACACCCGCGGCGCCGACCGCCGGCGTGGCTACACCGAGGCGGTCCAGGCACTCGGCCTGCCGTCGGGGCGGGTGATGGCCTTCGGGCAGCCGCCCGTGTCGATGGCGCAGGGCGCGCAGGCGGTGGCGCAGCTCGTCCAGCAGTGGCCGGACGTGGACGCAGCGGTGTGCGTGTCGGACCTGTGCGCGTTCGGCGCCCTGGCCGAGTGCCAGCGGCGCGGCTGGGACGTGCCGGGGCGCATCGCCATCGCGGGCTTCGGCGACTTCGAGGTCAGCCAGAACTGCCACCCGCGCATCACGACCGTGGCGATCGACTGCGCGGGCATGGGGCGTGCGGCCGGGGAGTTGCTGCTGCGTGCGATCGAGGCCGGGCGGGCGGGGCAGGTCTTGCTGGCCGAGACGGTGACCGTGCCCTTCCACGTCGTGGCGCGGGAGAGCACCTGAGCGGCGTGAACGTCTCGGCTACGCGTCGAAGTCGATCAGCACCTTCATCGCCCGCCGCCGATCCCCCGCCAGCTCGAACGCCTCCCGCGCCTGTTCCAGCGGGAAGGTCCGCGTCACCATCGGCCGCAGGTCCACCCGCTCCTCGTTGATCAGCCGCACCGCCAGCGCGAACTCGGCGTGGAAGCGGAACGACCCGCACAGGCTCAGCTCCTTGGCGACGATCAGGTTCTGCGGGATGTTCACGTCCCCGCCCAGCCCGAGCTGCACCACCACGCCCCGCGGGCGCATCACGTCCAGCCCCGCCCGCAGCGCACGCTCGTTGCCCGAGCACTCGATCATCACGTCGAAGGTGCCCTTGTCGGCGCTGTAACGTGACACCCAGTCGGACTCGCTGGCGACATTGACCGTGCGGTCGGCGCCCATCGCCTTGGCGACCGCCAGCGTCTCGTCGGTCACGTCCACCGCGACGATCTCGGCCGCGCCATGCACCCGGGCCGCGGCAATCGCCAGACAGCCGATCGGCCCGCAGCCCGACACCAGCACCCGCTTGCCCAGCAGCGACCCGGCCCGCGACACCGCGTGCAGCCCGACCGAGAACGGTTCGGCCAGCGCCGCGAGCGTCAAAGGCACCCCCGGCGCCACCGTCTCGCACTGCACCGCGTTGCACACCAGCAGTTGGCGGAAGGCGCCCTCGACGTGCGGATCGCGCATCGCGCTGCCGTAGAAGCGCATCTCCAGGCACTGGTTCGGCAGTCCCTCCAGGCAGAATTTGCACGCCCCGCACGGCCGGCTCGGATTCACTGCCACCCGGTCGCCGACCTGCACCCGCGTCACGTCTGGCGCCACCGCGACGACCGTGCCGGCGACCTCGTGGCCCAGAACCATCGGCCGCTTGATGCGCACCGTGCCGAAGCCGCCGTGGTGGAAATAATGCAGGTCCGAGCCGCAGATGCCGCCCATGCCGACCTGCACCGTCACCTGCCCGGCGGCCATCTTGCCCGCGTCCTGCTCCTCGACGCGCAGGTCGTCCGGCGCATGGATCAGCAGGCAGCGGCAGCGCAGGCGCAGCGGCCGGCCGGTCGTGGTGTCGTCAAGCATCCGGGTCTCCTGGGGTGTGCGGGGCACTATAGCGACGCGGCTCGGGCCGACAAGACGGGTTTCGCAGGTTGACGTTTTCGGGCATTGACGTTACTTTCATATGATGAATAGATTCGACCTGACGGGCCGCACTGCCCTCATCACTGGCTCCAGCAAGGGCATCGGCTTGGCGCTGGCGTGTGCGCTGGCGTCCGCGGGCGCCCGCGTGGTGCTCAATGCCCGCGACGCTGACCGGCTGGAGACCACCCGCGCTGCGCTGGCTGGGCAAGGGATCGACGTGGCCGCCTACGCCTTCGACGTGACGGACGCCGACGCGGTGCAGGCCGGCGTGGCGCGCATCGAGGCGGAGGTCGGCCCCATCGACATCCTCGTCAACAACGCCGGCATGCAGCACCGGGCGCCGTTCGCCGAGTTCCCGCTCGACGCCTGGCACCGCATCACCACCACCAACATCGACAGCGTCTTCCTCGTCGGGCAGGCGGTGGCGCGCTGCATGATCCCGCGGGGTCGGGGCAAGATCATCAACGTCTGCTCCGTGCAGAGCGAACTCGGCCGCCCCGGCATCGCGCCCTACACCGCCACCAAGGGCGCGGTGAAGATGCTCACGAAGGGCATGGCGATCGACCTCGGCAAGCACGGCATCCAGGTCAACGGCCTCGGCCCCGGCTACTTCAAGACCGAACTCACCAGCGCGCTGGTCGCCGATGCCACCTTCACCGCCTGGCTGACCGCGCACACGCCCTCGGGCCGCTGGGGCGACGTGGATGAACTGGGCGGCGCGGCGATCTTCCTGGCGTCGGATGCGTCCAGCTTCGTGAACGGGCACATCCTGTACGTGGATGGCGGCATCACGGCGAGTCTGTGAGCATCCCATCGCATACCGAATTCCCCTCCTTGAACATCGGACAACAGGCATGAGCGCAACAACGATTTCCCCCTCCCGGATCGCATTGGTCACGGGCGCCGGCAGCGGCATCGGCCGCGCCACCACGCTGACCCTGCTGCGCGCCGGCTGGTCCGTCGTGCTGTCCGGCCGCCGCGTCGAGCGTCTGAACGGCGTCATCGCCGAGGCACAGGCCGCGCAGCCCGACGACGACCTGGCCGCCCGCACGCTCGCCGTCGCCACCGACGTGACCGACGAAGCCTCGGTGGTCGCGCTGTTCGATGCGATCCGGACGCGTTTCGGTCGCCTGGACATGCTGTTCAACAACGCCGGCCTGTTCACCCCCGCCGCCTCGGTCGAGGACGTGACGCTGGAGAACTGGAACCTCTCCGTCAACACCAACCTGACGGGTGCCTTCCTCTGCACCCGCGAGGCGTTCCGGCTGATGAAGGCGCAGTCGCCGCAGGGCGGGCGGATCATCAACAACGGCTCGATCTCGGCCCACGTTCCGCGCCCGTGGGCGATCGGCTACACGGCCACCAAGCATGCCATCACCGGGCTGACCAAGGCGGCGTCGCTGGACGGTCGCCGCTGGAACATCGCGGTCGGCCAGATCGACATCGGCAACGCCGCCTCCGACATGACGGCCAAGATGCGCGCCGGCACGCTGCAGGCCGATGGCGAGATGCGCACGGAGCCGGTGATGGACGTGCAGCACGCGGCAGATGCGGTGCTGCACATGGCGAACCTGCCGCTGTCGGCCAATGTGCTGACGATGACGGTGATGGCGACGGCGATGCCCTTCGTCGGGCGAGGGTGAGTTCAGGGCGCGTGGCAGCCGCCCGCGCGCTCGTGGCGCAGGTAAAGATCGGTGTCGGGCAGTTGCACCCGCAGCACGTCGAACGCGAGTTCCGCCACCACCTGCGCGCTGCTGCAGTGGCCGCCACCGAGGTGCAGCGTCAGCACCGCCTCGTCCGGCGTGATGACCAGCGAGCGCACCCGGCCGCTGTGAACGATGTCCGGCCCATCCGCGGTTTCGCGCACCCGGCACAGTGTCGCCACCACCCGTGCCAGCAGCACCGGATCACTTGCAGCCAGATGGGTGTGCGGACGGGATGGTCGGTGCGGGTGCGCAGGCGGGTCTGGACCGTGGCGGAAGGCATGTCCACTCAGTGCCGCAGGGCCGGGTAGGGCTGGCGGGCCAGCCGCACCTGTTGCTGCAGCGCCTCCAGCGTGAACGGCTCGGGCTGGTGGAAGTAGAAACCCTGGCCCCACTGCACCCCCAGCTCCGCCAGCAGTTGCGCCACCGATGCGGTCTCGACGAACTCGGCCACCACCGGCTTGTCCAGCAGCCGGGCCATGTCCACCATCGAGCGCACCATCGCCTGGTGCGTCGGCTCGGTCTGCATGTCGCGCACGAACAGGCCGTCGATCTTGAGCGTGTCGAAGGGCAGCTCGCGCAGGTAGGCGAACGAGGCATAGCCCGAGCCGAAGTCATCCAGCGAGAAGCGGCAGCCCGCGTCGTGCAGCGTCTGCATGAACTCGCGCGCCTGGGCGAGGTTGCCGATGGCCTGGGTCTCGGTGATCTCGAAGCACAGCAGGTCCGGGCGCACGCCGTGCTGCGCGATCGTCGCGAGCACCTGCTGCGCCAACCCCGGTTCGCGCAGCGACACCGCCGACAGGTTCAGCGTCACCTGGCCGAGCTGCTGCTGCAGTTCGGGGTGGCGGCCGATCAGCGACAGCACCTCGCCCAGCATCCAGCGGTCGATCTCGCCGATCAGGTGGAACCGTTCCGCCAGCGCGATGAACTGCGTCGGCGCGATCAGCTCGCCACGCACGGGATCCCACAGCCGCACCAGCGCCTCGACCCGCAGCGGGCCGCCCTGGTCGAGCGACTGCAGGCGCTGGAAGAAGATGCGCAGGCGGTTGTGGCGCAGCGCATCGAGCAGCACCAGCGCCCAGTTGGTGGTCTCGCGCTGCGAAGGCTCGCCGGCGCGGGTGGCCGTGTACTGGCGCACATGGCCCCGGCCGTCCCGCTTGGCGAGGAACACGGTCTCGTCGGCCATCTGCATGAGCTGATCGAAGGACACCAGATCACGGTCCAGCGGCACGATGGCGATGGTCGCGGCCAGCGTGAAGCGGCGCTCCTGCCAGACGAAGGACCAGTCCTGCAGCAAGGCCAGCAACTGCCGCGCCAGCCCCGCGCCCAGGTCCGGCTCCTCGCTGACGATGGCGAACTGGTCGCCGCCCAGCCGCGCCAGGAAATCCCCCCGGCGCAGCAGCCCGCCCAGCAGGTCGGCGAACTGGCGCAGCAGCTCGTCCCCGGCGATGCAGCCGCAGCTTTCGTTGACGAGGCGGAACTGGTCGAGGTCGATCAGCAGCATCACCGCCGGGCCGGCCGGCGCAGGCTGGCGCTGCAGGCGGGCCAGCAACTGCGAGACGTGGGCATCCAGCGCACCGCGGTTGTGCAGCCGGGTGACGAAGTCGTGGCTGGCGAGGTAGGCCAGCCGGTCCTGCATGTAGCGGCGCTCGTGGATCTCGTGGCGGAGCTGCTGGTTGGCCAGGGTCAGCTCGGCGGTGCGCTCGCGGACCTTGTCTTCCAGGGCGCGGTTGAGGTGGCGCAGCTCGCGCAGCAGGGCGCGCCGCTCCAGTTGGTGGTGGACGCGGGCGCGCACCTCGTCGGGCTGCACCGGCTTGGTGAGGTAGTCCGTGCCGCCGACCGCGAAGCCGCGGGCGACATCGTCCGTGCGGGCGGTGCAGAAGATGACGGGGATGTCCGCGGTGCGCGGATCGGCCTTGAGCTGCGTGCAGACCTCGAAGCCGTCCATGCCCGGCATCATCACGTCGAGCAGGATCAGGTCCGGCTGCAGCCGTTGTGCCAGGTCGAGGGCACGGGCGCCGTGGGTGGCGATGAGCAGATCGGCATCGAGTTCCGCCAGGATGGCCTGCAGCACGTCGATGTTCTGCGGCGTGTCATCGACGATGAGCAGACGGGGTAGGGGCTGGCTCATGGGTGCGTTTCCTCGGCGCTCAGGGCACGGGTTTGTTGTAGCAGGCGGTCGAAATCGTAGTCCGCGGCGGCGGTCTGCAGCGCCACGAGGGCCTCGGCAGGCACGGCATCCACGGCGTCGGCCCGTTCGGCCAATGCGGTCAGTTGGGCCAGGGCCTGCCGGATCGGCTTGAGCGCGCCCTGGTCGGCGGCGTCGGACAGCGCAGCCAGCAGCGCGAGGCTGGCCGGGCCGATGCGGGTGGTCGGCACGGCAGCCGCCTGCGGTGGGGCTGGCTCGGCGTCGAGCGGCGCGAAGCGCGCGGCGGCGTAGAGCGCCAGCATGCGGTGGATTTCCTCGAAGCCGTAGGGCTTGCCCACGAAGTCGCTGAACCCGAGCGCGATGTAGTGCCGCCGCTCGTGCTCCAGGCTGGACGCCGACACGGCCACCACCGGCGGCTGCGCGGCGCCGGTCTGCTCGCGCAGCCGGTGCAGCATCTGCATCCCGTCCAGCACGGGCATCCGGATGTCGGTGAACACGATGTCATGCACGCCCCGGCCCGCCGCGCGCAGGCCGTCCAGCCCGTTCTCGGCCGCCTCCACCGTGCAGCCGACGCGCCGCAGCAGCTCGACCAGGATGTCGCGGCTGTGCGCGTCGTCCTCGACCACCAGCGCGCGCACCGGCGTGTCGTGCGACAGGCGCTGCGGGCCACCGTGGCGGGGCAGGGCGGCGCCGCCTTCGGCACTGCGCGGCAGATGCAGCGTCAGCCGCGCCCGGGTGCCCTGGCCTGGTGCGCTGTCGAGCACCAGATCGCCGCCCATCGAGTGCGCCATGTGCCGCACCAGCACCAACCCCAGCCCGGTGCCGCCCTTGTCCAGCCCGGCCTGACCTTGGCGGAACGGCGTGAACAGGCTCGCCAGCTCGTCGGCGCCCATGCCCGGCCCGGTGTCGGTGACGCACACCACGACCCGGTCGCCCTCACGCCGCACGGTCAGCGCCACCCGGCCGTGGTCGGTGAACTTGATGGCGTTGCTCAGCAGGTTGAGCACCATCTGGCCCACCTTGGTCCGGTCGGCGTGGACCGGCTCGGCCGCGTCGAGCGCCAGCTCCACGGCCAGCTCCAGCCCGCGCGCCGCTGCCCGAGGCGCCATCATCTCCACGGTCTCGTCGAGTTCCTGGCGCAGGTCGAAATGCTGGTGGTGCAACTGCAGCCCGCCGGCCTCGATCTTGGACAGGTCCAGCACGTCGTTGACCAGCCGCAGCAGCCGCTGACCCGCCTGCAGCATGGTGCGCAGCCGGCCGCGGGTGGTGGGGTCGTGCTGCGGCTCTTCGAGCAGGATCTGCGCGTAGCCGATCACCGCGTTCAGCGGCGTGCGGATCTCGTGGCTCATGTTGGCCAGGAACAGCGTCTTGGCCTGGTTGGCCTGGTGTGCCTGCTGGCTGGCGTCGCGCAGATCGGACTCCAGGCGGCGGCGTTCCTCGACTTCGGCGCTGAGCTGGGTATTGCTGTGCGCCAGCTCCTGCGTGCGGTGCGTGACCTGGTTTTCCAGTCCGTCGAGCACCGCCTGCATCGCCCGGTCGTGGCGCTGGCGCACCAGCACGATGCCCGTCAGCAGCGCCGTGAACGCCAGCCCGCAGGCCAGGATGCCGCCCTGCACCGGGCTGGGCCATGGCACCTCGTCCAGCCAGCCCGGACGCATCAGCAGCGTCCAGCGCCGGTCGGCGAACTGCACCTCCACCTGTTCGTGCAGGCCCTGCACGAACAGCCGCTGCACCTGCGGCGCGGCGTGCGGCAGCCACGGCTCCACGGGCCGCGCCTGCCGGGCCGGGTCGTGGTGCGAGTGGATGCCAGCGCTGTCGCCGCTGGCGTCCTCGTGCAGCAGCAGGTCGAGCCGGCCGCGGGCCATCTGCGCCTGCGTGCGCTCGACCATGCGGCCCAGGTCGATCACGGCCGACACCAGTCCGTGGACCCGGCTCGCATCGTGGCGGCCGTCCATGTCCATGCTCCCGGTCAGCACCGGCGCGTACAGCGTCACGGCGCTCACGTCCGAGGCCGCGCGTGCCAGCGACACATACGGCGCCGTGGCCCGCACCCCGCCGAACGCCACCGCGTCGGACACGGCGCCGTGGCGCTCGGCGTCACCGGTCTCATCGACGCAGACCAGCGCCTCGTTGCCGTCGGACGGCGTGGCCCAGCGCAGCGGGTAGTACAGCGGGCGCTCGTCGGCCCGCACCAGCGCGCCCTCGGCGTTCATCTCGCGGATGTACTGGCCGTCCAGCCCCATCGGACTGTCCTCGAACACCGCGCGCGTTTCATCCGCCACCCGCTGCAGCCAGCCGAAGTGCAGCACCCACGGGCTGCGCGCGGCCATCGGCCCGGCCACGGTGTCGAACTCGTCCTTGTCGATCTCGCGGCGGTAGTGGAAGTCGCGCAGCCGCTCCACGTCGCTCACCGCCATGTCGATGTGGTTCTGCAGCGCCATCGCCAGCGCGCGCGCCTCGCCGCGGAAGGCTTCGGTGCGCGTCTGCACCGCCATGCTGCCCGCCAGCGACACCGCCAGCAGCGTCAAGCCCAGCCCCAGGCACTGCACCGGAAACGCCAGCATCGCCAGCCGCGCCCGCCCCGACAGCCGCGCATGGCCGGGTGTCGCCAGCAGCACCAGCGGCGTCACCAGCAGCAGCCCCACCAGTTGCGCCATCCCCATGTCCAGCCACAGCCGCACCAGGGCGGCGGTGTGCCCATCCGGTGTGCCGATCAAGCCCAGCCACCACCACAGCCCCGCCAGCAGCGCGCTGCCCGCCACGCTCGCCAGCGTCGCCACCACCGCGAAGCGCAGCGGCTGCCAGCCCGGATGCTCGCGCACGCGCCGGCGCAGGCCGCGCAGCAGTTGCGCGCTGGCCATCGTCTGCACCGCCGTCACCGACGCCAGCGCCACGGCACCCAGCACGGTTGTCCCCAGCGTTCCCAGCGCCTCCTGCCCGGCGGTTTGCCAGTGCGCCCACCACACGGCGTTCCCCACCAGCCACCCGAACGCCAACGCCGGCCACGCCCAGCGCCGCCACTGCAGCAACAACCCCAGCGACAGCCCCGCCACCGGCCACAGCCCCGCCGACGCTGCGACCGGCGACGGACTGCCCACTCCCTGACCCACCAGCCACGCCAGCAGCACGCTGACGGCCACCTGCAGCGCCCAGGGCGGAGGGCGGCGGTGTCGGTCGGGGGTGGGCAATGGGGCTGGGGCGGCAAGGCCAACGTTCGGGGCCATCTCACTTCTCGATTACGCAGCAGTAACGCAACAATCGCGCAAAAAACGCATTAACAGCAAAACCAATCAAGAAGGATACGGGAGGCAGTGGCCGGTACCACTGTGCAACGTGCGGCCAAGGCACTTTCGGTCGGGAAACCGTGTGGCTGCCGCTAAAGTGAGGCGCTGAATGCCCCGAGGAGCGCCGCATGTCCCGCCTTGTTGCCAGCCTGCCTGCCCAGCCCATCAGCCGCGAGGTGCTGCAGGAAAAATACGCCAAGGGCACCGAAACAACGGCGGACGAAGTCCGTCTGCGCGTTGCCCGCGCCCTGGCGGCGGTCGAACCCGAAGTCCGGCGCGCCCACTGGACCGAACGCTTCGCCTGGGCGCAGGCGCAGGGCTTCGTCCCCGCCGGCCGCATCGCCTCCGCGGCGGGCACCGCGCTCGGCGCCACGCTCATCAACTGCTTCGTGCAGCCGGTCGGGGACTCGATCGCCGAACCCGAGAACGGCTTCCCCGGCATCTACACCGCGCTGACCGAAGCGGCCGAGACCATGCGCCGCGGCGGCGGCGTCGGCTACGACTTCTCGCGCATCCGCCCGCAAGGCGCCTGGGTCGGCTCCACCGACAGCCACGCCAGCGGCCCGGTCAGCTACATGCGCGTGTTCGACCGCAGTTGCGAGACGGTGGAATCCGCCGGCAGCCGGCGTGGGGCGCAGATGGGCGTGCTGCGCTGCGACCACCCCGACATCGAAGCCTTCATCCACGCCAAGGACAGCGGGGATCTGCGCAACTTCAATGTCTCGGTCGGCGTCACGAACGCCTTCATGCGCGCGGTCGAATCCGATGGCGAGATCGACCTGACCCACCGCGCCGAACCCGGCCGCAAGCTCAAGACCGCCGGCGCCTTCGAGCGCGCCGATGGCCTGTGGGTCTACCGCCGCGTGCGCGCCCGCGATTTGTGGGACCAGATCATGCGGGCCACCTACGACCACGCCGAGCCGGGGATTCTCTTCATCGATCGTATCAATGAGGACAATAATCTCGGGTATTGCGAGGCGATTACCGCCACAAATCCGTGCGTGACCGGCGATACGCGGTTGGCCACACAGTTCGGGTTGATTCCGATCCGGCAACTCCATGCATCCGGATTGCCGCTGGAGGTGACGGTGGACAACCGCGCGCTCGGCGATCCCGCCCGTGGGACGCAGGTGCGGTCGGCGGTCCCGGCATTCTTGACGGCGGGGCAGGCCGAGGTATTCCGGGTCGTCACGCAGGACGGGTATGAAATCAAGGCGACCGCGTGGCACGACTTCTACACCGCTCGCGGCAAGCTCAAACTCTCTGAACTGGTGCCCGGGGATGAATTGCTGGTGCAGTCGGGCAAGGGGCAGTTCGGGTTCGAAGGTGGGGCGGAACTGGGCGCTCGGATGTTGGCGGTGACGCGCGAGGCGCTGGCGGTCGGTCAAGCGGACATTCGAATACCGGACGCCGTGTGGTGGGGTTCCGAAGCGTGCGTTCGGACGTATCTAGACGGTTTGCATGCCGCCCTGCGCACCCGCCATTCCCGCGAAAGCGGGGATGCTGAGGTGGGCAGGAATGACGAGACGGGGTGGCGTGATACGGCGTGTGTGTCCGCGCATCCGGGCTTGTTGCGGGATGTCCAGATGCTGCTGGCAAATTGGGGTCTCGTGTCCACTTTGCTCCCGCTAGGGGATGCGGATCAGCCGGACCTGCACGCTCTCGCCATCGTCGATCGACCGGGTTTCACCACCCGCATCACCGAAATACTCCCTGCCGGCATCGAGCCGGTCTACGACACCACCCAGGCTGATCAGAACTCGGTGATCTTCAACGGCCTCGTGACCGGGCAGTGCGGCGAACAGCCCTTGCCGTCCTACGGCTGCTGCTGCCTCGGCTCGGTCGATCTGACCCGCTTTGTCCACCGCCCGTTCGAGCCGGATGCCGCGTTCGACGAAGCGGGTTTCGCCGAGGTCTGCGCGGTGGCCACGCGGATGCTGGACAACGTGCTCGACGCCACCGTCTGGCCGCTGCCCGCGCAGCAGCGCGAGGCGATGCACAAGCGCCGCATTGGGTTGGGGTTCACCGGGCTGGGCGATGCGCTGATCATGCTGGGCTGCCGGTATGACACCGAGCCGGCACGGGACATGGCGCGGCGGATTTCCGCCGTGATGCGGGATGCGGCGTATGGCGCGTCGGTCGAACTCGCCAAGGAGCGCGGCGCCTTTCCCTTGTTCGACGCGGACCAATACCTCGGCGGCGAGAGTTTCGCCTCGCGCCTGCCCGATGAATTGAAGGACCGCATCTACGCCTACGGCCTGCGCAATTCGCACCTGCTGTCGATCGCACCGACCGGCACCATCAGCCTGGCCTTTGCCGACAACGCCAGCAACGGCATCGAGCCGCCCTTCAGTTGGACCTATACCCGCCGCAAGCGCGAGGCGGACGGCAGTTTCAAGGAATACGCGGTCGAGGACCACGCCTGGCGCCTGTACCGCCACCTGAAAGGCGCCGACGCGCCGCTGACCGACGCCTTCGTCACCGCGCTGGACATGAGCGCCGAGGCGCACGAGGCGATGGTCGCGGCGGTGGCGCCCTATATCGACACCTCCATCAGCAAGACGGTGAACGTGCCGGCGGATTATCCGTACGCGGAGTTTCAGGGGCTGTATTTCACCGCCTGGAAATCCGGGCTGAAGGGATTGGCGACCTACCGGCCGAACAGCGTGCTCGGCGCGGTGCTGAGTGTCGAGCCGGCTGCTGCGCCGGCGCTGCAACCCCAGCCGCTGACCGTCGCGCAGCCCGCGATGGCCATCGACCCGGACGGCGCCAACCGCCGCCTGCGCGTCGAGCGGCTGCCGCAGCCGGTGCTGGCGAGTCTGCGCTGGCCGGGGCGGCCGGAATTGCCGTCGGGCAACCCGGCCTGGAGTTACATGGTCCAGCACCCGCACGGCAGTTTCTCGCTCTTCGTCGGCGAATTGCCGGCCGAGGCGGGGCCGGACGCGGGCCTGTTCGGCCAGACGCTGCCGTTCGAGGTCTGGGTGAATGGGGCGGAGCAGCCGCGGGGATTGGGCGCGCTGGCCAAAACCCTGTCGATGGACATGCGGGCGAATGACCCGAGCTGGTTAAGGCTGAAACTCGATGCGCTGGCGACGGTGGCCGAGGAGCGGGCGTTTGACATGCCCTTCCCGCCGAGTGGGGAGAAACGCTTGTTCCCTGGGGTGGTGGCCGCGACGGCGGCGGTGATCCGCTGGCGCTGCGAGCAACTCGGCGCCTTGCAGGAGGGCGGGGCCACGCCGGTGCTGGACGCCATGTTCAGCCGCCACGAGCCGCGCACCGGGGTGGACGGCACGCTGGCGTGGGCGGTCGATCTCGAGAATCCCGGCACCGGCGAGCAATTCACGCTCACGCTCAAGGAGGTGACGTTGCCGACACCCGAGGGTGGGTATGTGACCCGGCCGTGTGCGATCGGGTTTGCCGGCAATTACCCGCGGGCGCTGGACGGGCTGGCGCGGCTGCTGTCGCTGGACATGCGGGTGATCGACCCGGCCTGGATCGGCATGAAATTGCGCAAGTTATTGAATGTCGGCGAGCCGCTGGGGCATTTCATGGCGCCGGTGCCGGGTTTGCCGGCGGGTCAGCGGCGGCAGCAGGTCTGGCCGAGCACGGTGGCGTATGTGGCGCGGCTGGTGATTCACCGGTACGCGATGCTGGGTGTGCTGGACGAGGCGGGGGTTCCCGTCAACGCCATGGGCGTGCTCGCCACGCCGGCTGCGGCGGCCTCCGCGGTGGCCGCGTCCATCGCCCGCGCCACGGTGCCCGGCAAGCCGTGTCCCGAGTGCGGGAACGCGACGGTGATCCACAAGGATGGGTGCGAGTTCTGCACGGCGTGTGGGTATGTGGGGGCTTGCGGCTAGTTACTCGAATTTGGTGAATATTTACCTGGGCGGCGTGGAGGAATTCACGCCGTTTTTCCATTTGTGGAGATTTTGCGTGAAGTAGTGTGAAATTCAGGCATGTTTTGCCTAGACTGCGGCGACTCAAATCATCAAGGGTAAGAAACCATGAACGCGCGATTCGCTTTATTTTCTGCAGCAGTGCTTCTTTCTGGCTGTGCATCGGTGGTGAATGACAAAACCCATCCGATGAAAATCGAGACCAAGACGGAGGCTGGGGAGCTTGTCACCGGTGCCGATTGCACGATGACGAACGACAAGGCGTCCAGTACGGTCAAGTCGGGAGAAATTGCCAACGTCCGGCGGTCCAACACGGATCTGGAAATCACCTGCAAGCATCCGGCGAAGTCGGATGCCATTGCCAAGGCGATTTCGCGAGTCAATGGCGGGATGTTCGGGAACATCATTCTTGGCGGCGGGATTGGCGCGGTCATCGACCACAACACTGGCAGCGCGTACACCTATCCCTCTTGGGTGCAACTGATCTTTGGTCAGACGCTGACATTTGATCGCCATAACGAGAAGGAAAACCAGCCTGTGCCGGCCACGCCTGCGGCATCCAGTCCGGAAGCTGGCAAGAAGATTTGAAGTTGATTTCCCCCCGGCTTGCGGTTATTCGAGGCTGGGGCTGCGTGAGGCCACGGCCTGCGCCACCATGTCCTGAGTGCGGGAACGCGACGATGATCCACAAGGATGGGTGCGAGTTCTGCACATCGTGTGGGTATGTGGGGGTTTGCGGGTAACTACTGGGATTTGGTGAAAATTAACCTGGCAGCGTGGAGAAATCCACGCGACTGTCTCATTTTTGGGCAGTTGGCGTGATGTAGTGCGCAACTCGTGTGTGCTGTGCCTAGACTGCTGCGAATGCAGGGTTTGTCGGGATTTTTAGGAGCAATTTATGCGTCAGTCAAAGCCAAAAAACCAATGCCGACAACGATTTGGAGTTGCGTTACAGGCCGAGTTAGGCGTCAGGCGCCAAGTTAGATGGCAAGGCCGTGAGGTCTAAATTACGTTAGGCTTTTCGAAAACACCGGCTATAGCTACTCGTTAGAGCCCAAATCCGATACCACCCACACAACTGCGTCTATGCAAGTCGAATCGACATCTGACATCTCAGTGAACGCGCTTCGCCAGTCAGCAGGACTTCTGCCACCGGAGTGGCAAGCGCAAGTGAGCGATGAACAATTCTTCATGCGCGCTATGGAGGTTCCTTCATGGATAACCATTGCGGCAGGGGCGCCTTGGTGGGTTCAGTTTCTTGGCGGTGCAGCAACGGTCTACGTTACTGGAATCATCAGTGAAGCAGGAAAGGACACTTGGAAAAATCGGGGCGAATTGACCCGCATTGGCGCGTCCGCAATTAGTCGGTTATCCACATTCATCATCGAGTCCATTGCCCAGTCCACGCCAAAGACGTTCGCGGTACTGGCCATCCCACTTGGGAATGGGTTCGACAAGGTTCAACTCAAGCTGGACGCAACAACACAAGAAGAGCTTGACTTTCAAATTGCCATTTTTGTGCACAACGTCAGCGCCATTCAGTCGCTCATTGAACAAGAAGGGCTGTCAGGAAACCGCGCCGTTGGCGGCGTCTTTCTTGAGTTTGGCGCAAACGATTATTCACTTCTTGCGTCGTGGTTGGATCGGGAGACGCTTGAGCGAAAAACACAAGTGTTGTCACCAGAAGCAATCACAGGGGTGTGAACTTGTCAGACCAAGCATCTATCACCAGCCTAACTGTAGGTTCAACTCGGACGTCAATGCTTCGCATTGCCGCCGGTTAACCTGGGCGTTAGACCTCGCAAAATACCCAATTACTACACATGACGCTCGAAGAACACATTGAAGACATTCGATCCGGCATAAAGTCGGGTCGATTCAGGAATGAGGCCGCAGTTTCTCAAGGAATTGTCCTTCGATTGCTGCAAGTGCTTGGCTGGCCAACATTTGACACTCAGGTTGTATGTCCAGAATACTCACTGGAAGGGCGTCGCGTAGACTTTGCACTGTGCCATCCTTCATCTAAGCCGATTGCATTCATAGAAGTCAAGCAAATTGGCCAGAGTGATGGCGCTGAACGTCAACTATTTGAGTACGCGTTTCATATTGGAGTACCCGTTGCAATCCTGACTGATGGACAGGAATGGAATTTCTTTCTTCCTGCTGAGCAGGGCGACTATGGGGAGCGGCGCGTATATAAACTGGACTTAGTTGAAAGAGAGCCCCAGGAGAGCGCTGCGCGTCTAATTCGCTATCTTTCCTACTCCGAAGTTACAACGGGAAGGGCAATTGCAGCGGCAAGAGAGGACTATCAAAACGTCTCTCGAAATCGACAAATGCTCGCGACACTTCCCGAAGCGTGGACAAAGCTCGTGTCCGAAGAGGATGACCTTCTGCTTGAATTAGTAGCGGACAGAGTAGAAAGTTTGAGCGGATTCAAACCCGATTTGGATACCGTCGCAAAGTTTCTACGTGAAAATGTAGTTTTTCGCTCGTCCGCACTTGCCAACGCGCAAGCAACACAAACACCGCGAGCGCAACCGCAACGAATAGTTGCACAAGCGCCACCGTTGCCGCAACGAATTCAAGCAATCGGTCCTGGGACAAATACGATTGCTGTAGGCTTTTCACTAGATGGAAAGTTCGTTTCCTGCAGAAACGGCAGAGAGGTACTAATTGGCGTTTTCGAGGCACTAAGTCAACGCGACCCATCATTTCCGGATCGGTTTGCCGCCAGACCAAAACACGGAAGAACAAGGCGCTATCTGGCACGAACCGCGGACGAACTCTATCCCAGCCGTCCCGATCTGGCGCGTGAACATTTTGCCAAACTTACATCAGGATGGTACGTCGGCACGAATGTCAGCAAAGCCCAAATAGAACGAATAACAGAAATGTGCTGCGAGGTTGCAAGGATTCGTTTCGGCAAGGATCTTCTGGTAAATATTGGCGAATAAATGCGAGGTCTAACAGGGCGCTCAACCGGACCCTACACAGCGTGCCGGCATTTGTGCCAGCAAAAACGCTAGCACAAATCCCGTCCCGCTGTTCCGGGTCGGTTAGCTTCGACGTTAATCGCTACTTGCACGAGTAAATTTTCTGCAGTGAAATGGTTGCCCTCTTCTCCTGCGGAGATTCTCATGCCTGCCGTCTATGACCCCGAAAAAATCGCCGACGCCACCCTGGCCTTACTCGGCGCCTTCGAGTTCGACAACGGCCGCGCCTGGAAGGGCCATGACTTCGACGTGATGAACCGCCTCCACGCCGAAGGCATGATCAGCGATCCCCGCAACCGAAACCAGTCGGTGCATCTGACGCCCGAAGGGTTGGCGCGCGCCAAGGCGCTAGCCGACGCCTGGTTCGGCGCATCGGCCGCCCACTGATGCTGACCTCGGGCATGGTCCTGCCGCTGGTCTACGCGGTGGCGAGCGTGGTGTGTTTCCTGGCCTATGCGTTCGACAAGTCCGCCGCCAGGGCCGGCCGCTGGCGCACCTCGGAAAACACGCTGCTGCTGCTCGGGCTGGTCGGTGGCTGGCCGGGTGGCCTCATCGCCCAGCGCCTGCTGCGCCACAAGACCGCCAAGCCGCCGTTCCTCGTGGCGTTCTGGGCGACAGTGGTGGTGAACGTGGCGGGGTTGCTGGTGTTCACCACGCCGATCGCTCGGATGCTCTGGGGCGCACTGGGTGGATAGGCTGGCCTGCAGCCGCACCTCGGCCACGCCGACAAACTCGCCGAGGCCCGCAGGCGTCCCCCATCGGCCGGCGTAGCATCGGCCCATGCTGTTCATCCGCTTCCGCTCCTCCCTGATCGCGGCCCTCGCCGTGCTGTGTACCTGGGCCGCACACGCCGCCGCCCCGGCCGATGACCCCCAGGCGATGACCGCCCGCGTCGCTGCCTGCACCGCCTGCCACGGCAAGGACGGCCGCGCCACCCCCGGCGGCTACTTCCCGCGCATCGCCGGCAAGCCCGCCGGCTACCTCTACCACCAGCTCGTCAACTTCCGCGACGGCCGCCGCCAGTACCGCCCGATGACGCACCTGCTCGACCACCTGAGCGACGACTACCTGCGCGAGATCGCCGACCACTTCGCGTCGCTGGAGGTGCCGTATCCGCCACCGGCCACGCCGGGGCTGGCCGCAGCAGTGCTGGCGCAGGGCCGGGCGCTGGTGCTCAAGGGCGATGCCGCGCGGGACGTGCCAGCCTGCGTGCGTTGCCACGGGGAGGCGATGACGGGCGTGGCGCCGGCCATTCCGGGCTTGCTCGGACTGCCGCGCGACTACCTGAACGCGCAGCTCGGTGCCTGGAAAACCGGCCAGCGCCACGCCGCCGCGCCGGACTGCATGGCGAAGCTCACCGACAAGCTCACCTCCACCGACATCACCGCTGTCGCCGCGTGGCTGGCTGCGCAGCCGGTGCCGGTGCCGTCGAAAGCGGTGGCGCGTTCGGCGCTCGCGCAGCCGCTGCCGATGGACTGCGGGGGTGTGCAATGAAGCGCGTCCTCACCTGGGGTCTGGGCGGGCTGGCGGGCGTGCTGGCGCTGGGGGCGGCGGCGATCGCGTGGCTGGATGCCGCCGACGCACCACCCTCCGCCAACCCGCGCCCGGTCGCCACCGACGCCGCGGCGATCGACCGTGGCCGCTACCTTGCGCAGGCCGGCAACTGCGCCGCCTGCCACACCCGCCGCGGCGAGCCGCCCTATGCCGGTGGCGAGGCGCTGCGCACCCCGTTCGGCACCGTCTACGGCGGCAACCTCACGCCCCACGCCCGCACCGGCCTGGGCGCCTGGAGCACCGACGACTTCTGGCGCGCCCTGCACCACGGCCGTGCGCGCGATGGCCGGATGCTGACCCCGGCGTTCCCCTATCCGCACTTCACGCAGGTCACGCGCGAGGACAGCGACGCGCTGTTCGCCTACCTGCGCAGCGTGCCCGCCGTGGACCGGCCGAACACGCCGAACGCGCTCGCCTTCCCCTACGACACCCAACTCGCGCTGAAGGTGTGGCGGGCGCTGTATTTCCGGCCCGGCACGTATGCCGCGCAGCCTGCGCAATCCGCCGAGTGGAACCGCGGCGCCTACCTCGTCAACGGTCTGGGCCACTGCGCCGCCTGCCACGGCGCCCGCAACGCGATGGGCGCGACGATCCCCGGCCGTGCCTTCGACGGCGCGCCGATTCCAGGACAGGGCTGGTACGCCCCGGCGCTGACGCTCGCCGCCGAGGGCAGCGTCAGCGCGTGGCCGGTGTCGGACGTGGTCGGCCTGCTGCGTGACGGAGTGGCCGCTGGCTCGGGGGCCACGGTGGTGGGTCCGATGGCCGAGGTCGTCGCCCGCAGCACGCAGCACCTGAGCGTGGCCGATGCCCAGGCGATGGCGGTGTTCCTGCGTGACCTGCCGCAGCGCCCGCCGGCCGAAGCCCCCCGCGTCCGGCCGGCCGATGCCCGCACGCTCGACCGCGGCGCCAAGCTCTACGGCGACCACTGCGCCACCTGCCACGGCGAGCGCGGCGAGGGCCAGCCCGGCGCCTTCCCCGCGCTGGCCGGCAACCGCGCGGTGACGATGGCCGACCCGACCAATCTCGTGCGCGTGATCCTGCAAGGCGGCTATGGCCCGTCCACCGCCGGCCGTCCGCGCCCGCACGGCATGCCGCCTTTCGGCCACGTCCTCGACGACGCCGACATCGCCGCCATCACCACCCATGTGCGCAGCGCCTGGGGCAACACCGGAACGCCGGTGAACCAGGTGCAGGTGGTGCAACTGCGTGAAGGCCGTGACTGATGCCTGTGCAGAGCGTCCGTTGTGCTGTCTGCCTAAAAATAAGGCAATCCAAGAAAATCCATTGCAAAACAACCACTTGCAAACGTTCAACACAACTTGCCCACAACCTTATCCACAGGTGGCGGGGATAACCGCAGAGGACCGGAGATTCGCATGGCTGTCAGCGTTTTCGACTTGTTCAAGATCGGCATCGGGCCGTCCAGCTCGCACACCGTCGGGCCGATGCGGGCGGCGCGGCTGTTCACGCAAGGGTTGCTGCACGCGGAGCTGCTGAACCGCGCTGCCCGCGTGCAGGTCGATCTCTACGGCTCGCTGGGTGCCACCGGCAAGGGCCACGGCAGCGACACCGCCGTGCTGCTCGGCCTCGGCGGGCACGAGCCGGACACGGTGGACGTGGACCGGATCCCGGCGCTGCTGGACGATCTGCGCCAGCGTCGGCGCGTGCTGCTCGATGGCACGCATCCCATGGCCTTCGACGAGGCGTGCGATGTCGTGTTCCACCGCCGCGAGACCTTGCCGCTGCACGCCAACGGCATGCGCTTCTCGGCCTTCGACGCGGCGGGGGCGGTGCTGGCGGAGCGGGTGTATTACTCGGTGGGTGGCGGCTTCGTGGTCAGCGAGCAGGTCGCCGCGGATGGCCAGCGCCAGAAGGTGATCGCGCCCGACACCAGCGTGCTGCCGCTGCCCTTCCACAGTGGCGCCGACCTGCTGGCGCTGACGCAGGCGCACGGCTGCTCGATCGCCGAGGTGATGCGCCGCAACGAGGGCCACTGGCGGCCGGGTGCCGAAACCGATGCCGGCCTGCTGCGCATCTGGGCGGCGATGCAAGCCTGCGTGGAGCGCGGCTGCCGCACCGAGGGCACGCTGCCGGGCGGGTTCAAGGTGCGGCGGCGGGCGGCGGCGCTGTCACGGGCGCTGGCCGCGCTGGATGCGCAAGGGGCCAAGGCGGCCGATCCGCTGGTCGTGCTCGACTGGGTGAACCTCTACGCGCTCGCGGTGAACGAGGAAAACGCGGCGGGCGGGCGGGTCGTCACGGCGCCGACGAACGGGGCGGCCGGGATCATCCCGGCGGTGCTGCACTACTACGCCCGCTTCGTGCCGGGGGCGGACGAGCGCGGCGTCATCGACTTCCTGCTGACGGCGGCGGCGATCGGCCTGCTCTACAAGGAAAACGCCAGCATCAGCGGCGCCGAGGTGGGCTGCCAGGGCGAGGTGGGCGTGGCGTGCTCGATGGCGGCGGCGGGGCTGTGCGCGGTGATGGGCGGCACGCCGGAGCAGGTCGAGAACGCCGCCGAGATCGGCATGGAGCACCACCTGGGCCTGACCTGCGACCCGGTGGGCGGGCTGGTGCAGATCCCCTGCATCGAGCGCAACGCCATCGCCTCGGTCAAGGCGATCAACGCCGCCCGCATGGCCCTCTATGGCGACGGCACTCACCACGTCAGCCTCGACAAGGTGATCAAGACCATGCGCGAGACCGGGGCGGACATGCTGACCAAGTACAAGGAGACCGCCCGCGGGGGGCTGGCGGTCAACATCGTGGCTTGCTGAATCACCGGGGGTCCGTTTCCGGGCGCTACGATGCCGGAATTGGCCCTCTCTTTGCGGATGCACCCACCATGCTGACCGAACTTCTGCTGGAAAACTGGAAAAGCTACGAACAGGCTCGGGTGAACATCGATGCACTGACGGTGCTCATCGGCGCCAATGCCAGTGGCAAATCGAATGCGCTGGACGCGTTTGCTTTTCTGAACCGAATCGCCCACGGTGCTGCGCTCACCGCGGCGTTGCAAGGCGATGGCGTGCTGCCTGCGCTGCGTGGCGGTGTGGACTGGGCGGCACGGCGGCCCAATACTTCGTTTGCCGTGGGCGTGACCTGCCGCGCGGACGAGCAAACGGATTATCAGTACCGACTGGAATGCACGCTCAGCGACAGTCGCTGCGAGGTGCTCTCGGAACAGCTCACTCGGGTTCGTTATCGACTGGACCGGAACAGTCTGCGCAAACGGGATTCCGTGCTCGGGCAGATCAAGTTGTTCCGCACCGACCCTTGCGAGGTCGGATCGCCCACGGTGACGGCGCGCCTGTACAACGAAAAGCAGGGCAGCCCCCGTCAGGTGAGTCGTGTGCAGTCGGTATTGACGCATCTGGTCGGGCAGAAGCTGCGCCAAGAAATACAAGATGGTGTTGTGGTCGTGGTGGCAGCCCTTCGGGATATTTTCATTCTTGACCCGATTCCGTCGCACATGCGTGGTTACTCACCACTGAACGAGCGTCTCGACTCTGATGCGCGAAACATTGCGGGGGTGATTGCGGCGCTTCCTCAGGAGAAACAGGCGTCCATCGAATCTGTCTTGACCCGGTATGCCCGGAAACTTCCGGAAAAGGATATTCGTCGCGTATATGCCGAGCCGGTCGGTAAATTCAAGTCGGATGCGATGCTGTATTGCGAGGAGCACTGGAGCGATTCGGGAGATCCGCCAACGGTCGATGCACGGGGCATGTCGGATGGAACGCTGCGTTTTCTGGCCATCCTCACGGCGTTGCTGACCCGGCCCCGGCACAGTCTGCTGGTGATCGAGGAGGTCGATAACGGGTTGCATCCGTCTCGGGCGCAGATGTTGCTGGACATGCTTCGAACAGTGGGTGAAGAACAGGAAGTCGATGTGCTGGTGACGACCCACAATCCCGCTTTACTCGACGCCATGGGGGCCGAGATGGTGCCGTTCATCACGGTGGCGCACCGCAATCCACACAGCGGTCTCAGTCAGTTGACGCTGCTGGAAAACATGAAAAAACTGCCAAAACTGCTTGCGCAGGGTTCGATTGGGAAACTTTCCAGCAACGGTGTTATTGAAAAAGCTTTGCAGTTGGAGATGGATTTCCCAGCGGTGGAGCAACGGGAATCCGTGCATGTCTAGGCGCGTCTTTATTCTGGATACGTCAGTGCTGTGCTGCTGGTTGAAAATTCCCGGGAAGGAAACAGCCGGCCCTGTGACAGACCGATGGACCCATGAGCGAATCGATCGGTTGCTGGCGGATGAGCGCCAGGCAGGGGGTACCTTTGTGCTGCCGCTGGCTTCCTTGATTGAAACCGGCAACCACATTGCCCAGTCCAGCGGCGACCGTTTCATGCTGGCCCAGGCGCTGGTTGATCATTTGCGCAGCGCGGCAGAAGCGACTTCACCCTGGGCGGCTTTCACGGATCAGGGGCCGCTGTGGGAATCGGAGGGTCTGCTGGAGTTGGCAGCGGCATGGCCGGAACTGGCGGCGCAAAAGCTGACCATTGGTGATGCGACCATCAAGAACGTCGCGGAACACTATGCAATGGCCGGCTTTCACGTTGAAATCCTGACGGGTGATGCCGGACTCAAGGCGCATCAACCCGCTCGCTTGCCGCCCGTTCCCCGCCGTCGGCGTTGACAGCCCCGTGGCAGGGCAAGGTCAACCAGCCACCACCAGCCCCGCTTCCGGTAGCCGCACCTGGTTGTCGATGCTGAACCGATAGTCCTGGAACACGTGTTCGGCCGTGAGCAACTGGTAGCGGCCGTCGGCGTGGCGGTGCGACGTGTCTTTCAGCCGCCACGTCAACTGCCCGCAGGTCCAGATGTCGAAGTTGCGCATCTGCGTACACAGGCAGGTCTTGTCCATCACCGAGATGCGCTTGACGCCCGGATGCGCCGCCACTTCGCGGTTGTAGGACGTGATGTAGGCGCACTTGCCGTTCGCGTCGAGCAGGTAGCCATACGCCTCGCAGTTCGGGCGGATGCCGTCGCCGATGCCTGGGCTGGACTTGATCATCCGCATCGGGTAGCCGGTGGGCGAGATCTGGTTGACCTCGATGTCGTCCTCGTCGGCCTTGAAGTATTCCTGCTTGATGTCGTCGGGCAGGCCGCATTCCTGGGTCACGGTGAAGCGGGTTGCCACCTGCACGCCGGATGCGCCCATCTCCAGGAAGCGCACCGCGTCGCTGCCGGTGAAGATGCCGCCCGCCGGCAGGACCGGGATGTCGAGCTTCTCCGCCTTCATCCACGCCAGGATCTCGGCCACGATGGTGGCGAGGTCGTACTGCGCCCAGTCCATGCCGAAACCGAGGTGGCCGCCGGCGAGCGGACCTTCGACGACGACGTAATCCGGCAGGCGGTTCAGGCGGGCGTTCTTCTTCAGGAACAACTGCAGCGCGCGCAAGCTGGACACGATGATGCCGAGCTTCACGTCGCGGAAGCGCGGGTGGTCCTCGATCAGCGCGAAGGAACCCAGGTGCAGGCCGGCGGCGAGCGTGATGCCGTCGATGCCGGCGTCCATCGCGGACGCCATGCGCACCTTCAGCGTCTCCTTCGGCCCGTTCATCGTCAGCTTTTCCATGCAGTTGATGAACACCAGCCCGCTGCCCTGCTTGCGGGTCATGGTGCTCTCGACGTGCAGCTTGGTGGCTTCGGCGAGGTGGCCGAGGTCGAACTTGACGGCCGACTTGTCCTCCGACTCGACGTTGAGCTTGTACAGCGCCTGCTTGGCCTTGACGTACTTGGTCTTGTAGCGGCGGTCGGTGACGGTCTTGATCATCGCGTCGGAGATGTGGCCGACACCACCCAGGCGGGCCGCCTCCAGCGCCAGGTCGGAAGAGGAAATGTCCACGCCCATGCCGCCGACCATGATGGGCACCAGCTCGTGGCGGCCCATCTGCATGCGGAAGTCGTCCAGTCTTTTCATCGCGTATGTCCTCGGGGCGTAACCCCTGTAGTTCTCAAGCCTCTTCATCAGGCGCAGCTTGCCAGTGCAGTGTGACTGTGCCACGCCGTGCGCACGGTGCGTATTGTCAGGGACTTGCCGCGTCAGTCTGGTTGGCCCCAGGCCAGAAGTTCGATCAAAGCCATGGTGGGTACAGGGACAAATTAAATTGCTCAGTCAATCATTGACTAGACAATAAAATCAGCGCCATGCACACGACCGACCCCGCCGCCGCGCCTCCCCCGCCGATCTACACCGCCGAAACCTACCGGCCCGAGCGCAGCCTGGGCTTGCTGATGCGGCAGGTGCTGACCTCGATCCTCCAGGAGGCCGACCGCCGCCTGGACGCACTCGACCTGACCCATGCGCAGTGGCTGCCCCTGTTTCACCTGCTGTGCCGGCCCGAGGACACGACGGCGGTGACGCTGGCGCGCGATCTGCAGGTCGATCCGGCGGGCGTGACCCGCGTGCTCGACCGGCTCGAAGCCAAGCAGCTCGTGCGGCGCGAGCGGTCCTGCACCGACCGGCGCGTGGTGAATCTGGCGCTGACCGACGCGGGCCGCGGGGTGGCCGAGCAGGTGCCGCCGGTGCTGACCTCGGTGCTCAACCAGCATCTGGAGGGCTTCTCGGTCGAGGAGTTCGAGCAGCTCATGGGCTTGCTGCGCCGGCTGCTGGCCAATGGCGAGGCGATGCGGGCGTCCGTGGTGGCCGCACGCGGGGAGGGCGCGGCATGAACCGTCTGACCATGATGACTCCCGTGGTCGGCGCGATGGCGCTGGCGGCGGCGCTGGTGATGACCGGGTGCGCCAGCCCCGGTGCGCCGATCCCCGTGCAGGCGGCGTTGCCACCGGCACAGCTCGGGCTGCAGGCCGACCCTGGTGCGCTGGCCGCGGGCGACGGCTGGTGGAAGGTGTTCGGTGATCCGGCGCTGGACGGGCTGGTCGAGCGCGCGTCCGCCGACCACCCCAGCGTGCAGGCCGCGATGGCCCGGCTCGCCCGCGCCCAGGCCGTCCGCGGTGGTGCGCAGGCTGGCGACGCGCCGCAGATCGGCCTGTCCGCCGACGCGAACCACCAGCGTTACACCGCCAACGGGCTGGTGCCACCGCCGATCGCCGGCAGCGTGCGCGACACCGGCACGCTGCAGATCGGCGGCGCGTGGTCGCTCGACTTCTTCGGTCGCCACCGCGCCGCGCTCGCCGCCGCGGTCGGCCAGGAGCAGGCGCTGCAGGCCGAGTTGTCCTCCGCCCGCCAGGCGCTGGCCGGCGCCGTGGTGCGCCAGTACCTTGCGCTGGCCCGCCTGCTGGCGCAGCGCGAGGTGGCCGACCGCGCCATCGCGCTGCGGGGCCAGACGCTGGACCTCGTGCAGCGCCGCGTGCAGGGCGGGCTGGACACCCAGGTCGAGCTGCGCCAGGCCGAATCCGCCGTGCCCGATGCCCGCACCCAGCGGCTCGCGCTGGACGAGCAGACCACCCTGGTGCGCCACGCCCTGGCCGCGCTGACCTCGCAGGCGCCGACGGCGCTCGATGCGCTGGCCCCGCGGCTGGATGCGCTGCAGGTGCCGGCGCCCGACACGGGCCAGATCGGCACTGATCTGCTGGGCCGCCGCGCCGACATCGTCGCCGCCCGCTGGCGCGTCGAAGCCGCCACGCACGGGGTGCGCGAGGCGCGGGCGCAGTTCTATCCCGATGTGCAGCTCAACGCCTTCGTCGGGCTGAACGCGCTGGGGCTGGACCGGCTGGTCCAATTCGACAGCCGGCAAGCCGGCGTCGGTCCGGCGCTGCGGCTGCCGCTGTTCGACGGTGGACGGCTGCGGGCGCAACTGCAGTCGCGTTCGGCCGACCTCGATGCGTCGATCGCGGCCTACAACGGCGCGCTGCTCGACGCGGTGCGCGACGCCGCCGACGCGCTGACCAGCACCCAGGCCGTGCAGGCCCAGCGCACCGAGCAGGCCCGCGCGCTCCAGGCCGCCGAGCAGGCCCACGACGCCGCGCAGCGCCGCTTCGGCGCGGGTCTGGGCAATTACCTCGTCGTGCTGTCGGCCGAACAGCAACTGCTGGCGCAGCGCCGCGCCGCGGTCGATCTGCGTGCCCGCGCCTTCGACACGCGGGTGCAATTGATGCAGGCGCTCGGCGGCGGCTACACCGCGGCCAACCTTCCGCCGGACGCGCCGCGCGCGACGGCCCAGAACAACCGATGAAAACGAGTCACCCGATGAGCCACCCTGCGACTGACGTTTCCCCGAAGCCGACCGCGCCCGCGAACCCCCGCCGCCGTGCGCTGACCGGCATCGCCGCCGTGGCCGTGCTGGCTGGCGGTGGTTACGGCGCATGGTGGGCGCTGTACGCCCGCCACAGCGAGAGCACCGACAACGCCTACGTCCAGGCCCGCGTGGTGCAGGTCACTGCGTTGGCCGGCGGCACCGTCAAGGCGGTCGAGGCCGACGACACCGACCACGTCCGCGCCGGCCAGGTGCTGCTGCGGCTGGACGCGACCGACGCGAAGCTTGCGCTGGAGCAGGCCGAGGCCCAGCTCGCGCAGACCGTGCGCGAAGTGCGCCAGCTCTACACCGGCAACGACACGCTGGGCGCACAGGTCGCCCTGCGCGAAGCCGACCTCAAGCGCGTCCAGGCCGACCTCGCCCGCGCCCAGGACGACGTGAACCGCCGCGCCAGTCTGGTGGAGAGCGGCGCGGTCGGCCGCGAGGAGTTCAACCATGTCACCGCGCAGCTCGCCTCGGCGCGCAGCGTGGTCGCCGCGGCGAAATCCGCGCTGGACGCCGCGCGCGAGCAGCAGCGCAGCAACGGCATCCTCACCGACGGCAGCAGCGTCGAGGGGCAGCCGCAGGTGCAGCGTGCGGCAGGCAAGGTGCGCGAGGCGTGGATCGCGCTCAAGCGCACCGAGCTGCTCGCCCCCGTCGAGGGCCACATCGCCCGCCGCAGCGTGCAGCTTGGTCAGCGCGTGCAGCCGGGCACGCCGGTGATGTCGGTGGTCGATCTGCAGGGCGCCTGGGTCGATGCCAATTTCAAGGAAGGCCAGTTGCGCACCCTGCGCCTGGGCCAGCCGGCCGAGCTGGTCGCCGATGTCTACGGCGACAAGGTGGTCTACCACGGCCGCATCGCCGGGCTGGGCGCGGGCACGGGCGCGGCGTTTGCGCTGCTGCCGGCGCAGAACGCCACCGGCAACTGGATCAAGGTGGTGCAGCGCGTGCCGGTCCGCATCGCGCTGGACCGGGCCGAGGTCGCGGCGCACCCGCTGCGCGTCGGGTTGTCGATGAACGTCACGGTGGACGTGGCGAAGCAGGACGGCGCCGTGCTGCCCGCCGTGGCGGCCACCGCGCACCCGGACCACACCGAGGTCTACGACGGCCTGGAGCGCGAGGCCGAGGCCGACGTGCAGCGCATCATCGCCGCCAACCTCGGCCGCGTCGGCGTGGCCGCTTCGACTGCCCGGAAGCCGGCATGAGTGCGCCCGCCGCGACCGTCGGCGCGCCGCCCCCGCCGCTCGAAGGCGGCCAGCTCGCGCTCGGCACGCTGGCGCTGTCGCTGGCGACGTTCATGAACGTGCTGGACTCGTCGATCGCCAACGTCTCGCTGCCGGCGATCGCGGGCGACCTGGGCGTGAGTCCGTCGCAGGGCACCTGGGTCATCACCAGCTTCGGCGTGGCCAACGCGATCTCGGTGCCGCTCACCGGCTGGCTGACACAGCGGTTTGGCGCGGTGAAGTTGTTCACCTGGAGCGTGCTGCTGTTCGTGGTGGCGTCGTGGCTGTGCGGGTTCGCGCCGTCGCTGGAGGCGCTGATCGTGTTCCGCGTGATGCAGGGGCTGGTGGCCGGGCCGATGATCCCGCTGTCGCAGACGCTGCTGCTGTCGAGCTACCCGCGCACCAAGGCGGGCACGGCGCTGGCGCTGTGGGGCATGACGACGCTGGTGGCCCCCGTGGTCGGGCCGCTGCTGGGCGGCTGGATCACCGACCATGTGCATTGGGCGTGGATCTTCTACATCAACGTGCCCGTCGGGCTGCTCGCCGCGGGCATCACCTGGCGCATCTACCGCCACCGCGAGACGCCGACCCGGCAGTTGCCGATCGACACGGTGGGGCTGGCGCTGCTGGTGGTCTGGGTCGGCGCGCTGCAGCTCATGCTCGACAAGGGCCACGAGCTGGACTGGTTCCACTCGCCGATGGTCATCGCGCTGGCGGTGGTGGCGGCGTTCGGCTTCGCGGTGTTCGTTGCCTGGGAGCTGACGGACGCGCACCCGGTGGTCGATCTGCGGCTGTTCGCGCGGCCGAACTTCCTCTATGGCGCGCTGACGCTGTCGGTCGCCTACGGACTGTTCTTCGGCAACATCGTGCTGCTGCCGATGTGGCTGCAGCAGTGGGTGGGCTACACCGCGACCTGGGCAGGGATGGCGATGGCGCCGGTGGGCGTGCTGGCGATCCTGCTGACACCGCTGGTGGGCAAGAAGGTGGGGGTGTGGGATCCGCGCTGGATGGCGACCGGGGCGTTCGTGTGCTTCTCGCTGGTGCTGTGGCTGCGCAGCCGCTTCACGCTGCAGACCGACTTCGTCTCGATCCTGGTCCCGACGGTGATCCAGGGCGCGGCGCTGTCGTTCTTCTTCATCCCGCTGACGACGCTGACGCTGTCTGGGCTGGATCCTTCACGGGTGCCGGCGGCGGCGGGGCTGTCGAACTTCGTGCGGATCACGGCCGGCGCGATGGGCACCTCGGTGGCCACCACCGTCTGGCAGGACCGCGCCGTGATGCACCATGCCCACCTCGCCGAGCGGCTGACGGCGGGTGATCCGGTGACGGACGAGGCGCTGCGCACGGTCCAGTCCGGCGGCTTCGGGCTGGAGCAGGCGCTGGCGCAGGTCGAGCGGCTGGTCAACCAGCAGGCGTACACCCGCGCCGCGGACGACGTGTTCCTGGTGTCTGCCGGGATCTTCCTGCTGCTGATCCCGCTGGTGTGGCGCACGGCGCGGCCACCGCGGCTGGGTCGGGCCGCGCCGACGGACGCGGGCGGGGCGCACTGAGGGTCAATTGCCCGAGGCTTTGCCGGGGGCCAGCACCACGCAGGTCGTCGTGGCGTGTGCATACAGCTTGCCATCCGCGCCGACCAGCCGCCCTTCGGCAAAGCCGACCTGCCGCCCCGCGTTGATGACCCGCCCCTCGGCGCGCACCAGCCCGACCTGCGGCGTCAGGGCCCGGATGTAGCTGATCTTCAGCTCCGCTGTCGTGTAGGCGCGGCCGGCCGGCAGCGTGGTGTGGACCGCGCAGCCCACGCACGAGTCGAGCAGCGTGGCGATCCAGCCGCCGTGGACGGTGCCCATCGGGTTGGCGAAGCGGGCGTGCGGGCGGCCCTGGAAGACGAAGCGGCCGTGCTCGAACGCGATCGGCACAAAGTCCATCGCCGCGCCGATCGGCACCGAGGGCAGCTCGCCGCGGCCGATGGCGGCGAACCACTCCAGGCCGCTGAGGTGGGCGATCTGCTCGGGGCGGGCGATGCCGGGTGGGGCCAGGGCGGCGCGGACGCGGGCCTCGTCGGCTTCCCAGCAGGCGAGGGTGGCGGCGGTGTCGTGGTGGGCGTGGGTGGACATGGGATGCACTCCGGTCAGCGGTGTCGGTGGTCTGGGCGCCAGCAGACCACGACCGCGGACCACCTCGCTGTCACACCGGGGTCAGCTCCCCACCGACACCCAGGGCGCAGAAATGCAAGGGCTTAGGCGGGCACTTCGCGCAACACCTCCCGGAGCCGGTGCCGATACTGTGGTGAGCGCAGTTCCCTCCGTGCGGAGCGTGTACTGCCCCGTCGCCACGAGCCCAGCCCACCATGCCCCAATTCATCCGCAACCTCCGCCTCTCACGCAAGTTCGCGCTGCTGGGCGTTGTCGCCGCGGGCATGGTGCTGCTGCCGCTGTCGTACTGCGTGCGCAGCGTGGAGCAGAGCGTGGACCGTACCCGCGCCGAGCTGCGGGGCATCGAGCCATCGCGCGGCCTGCTGCGCATGGTCCAACTGACGCAGCAGCACCGCGGCCTGTCCGCCACCGTGCTGGGCGGCAAACCCGATCTCGACGCCCAGCGCCGCACCCGACAAACCGATGTCGATCAGGCGGGCGAGACCTTCAACGGGCTGCTGCGGACCCTGGGAGATCAGCCCCGGCTGCGCGCCGACTGGGAGCGCGTGGCGGGCGAATGGCAGGCATTGGCCAAGGACGTGGCGGCCCGGCAGGTGTCGGGTCCGCAGAGTTTCGAGCGCCACACGGCGCTGGTCGAGCGCCAGATCGAGCTGCATGGCCGGTTGATGGACGCCGCCGGGTTGACGCTGGAGTCCGACCCGGCGCACTACTTCCTCACCGTCGCGGCCCTGAAGCAGACCCCGGACCTGTCGGAGGCGCTCGGGCAGATGCGGGCCATCGGCGCACTGGCGCTGGCGCTGCAGCGGCTGGCGCCGGACCAGAAGGTGCGCCTGCAAACCCTGTCCGACCGGGCGCGGCTCCTGTCACGCGATGCCGTGCTCGATCTGGACAAGATGTTCGAGCTGCAGCCGGACCTGAAATCCGTGCTGGAGACCGACGTGGCGCGGCTGCGGGTGGCGGTGGACACGGCGCAGCGGCTGGTGCAGGACGATCTGCTCGAACCCACCGAGCTGACCCAGAGCTCGGGGGAGTATTTCAAGGCGATGACGGAGTCCATCGACCAGGTGTTCGTTCTCCAGAACAAGGCGGGCCAGATCCTGGAGGCCAAACTGAACACCCGGTTGCAAGAGGGCCGCCAGTTCGAGTGGCTGCTGATCGGGTCGTGCCTGCTGCTGAGTGGGCTGGGGCTGGGGCTGGGGCTGGCGGTGAGCCGCTCGGTGGTGCAGGCGGTGGGCGTGGTGCGGGCCTCGGTGGTGCGCATCGCCAACGGGGATCTGACGCTGGCGCCATCCGCGACTTCGCGCGACGAGCTGGGCGAGCTGATGGCGGCGATGGCGGCGATGCAGGCATCGCTGACCCGCGTGGTGGGCACCGTGCGCCAGAACGCCGACAGCGTGGCCACGGCCAGCGTCCAGATCGCCCAGGGCAACCTTGACCTGAGTGCGCGCACCGAGCAGCAGGCCAGCGCGCTGCAGGAAACCGCCGCCACGATGGACGAACTCAACTCGACCGTGCGCACCAATGCCGACAGCGCCCAGCAGGCCAATGCGCTGGCGCAAGGGGCTATCAGCGTGGCGGTGCGTGGCGGCGAGATGGTGGCGCAGGTGGTGGAGAAAATGGACGGCATCAGCGCCGCTTCGCGCAAGATCGCCGAGATCATCGGCGTGATCGACGGCATCGCCTTCCAGACCAACATCCTGGCCTTGAACGCCGCGGTCGAAGCGGCGCGGGCAGGGGAGCAGGGCCGCGGTTTTGCGGTGGTGGCGGGCGAGGTGCGCTCGCTGGCGCAGCGTTCGGCCGGCGCCGCCCGCGAGATCAAGGGCCTGATCCACACCAGCGTCGAGCGGGTGGAGCAAGGTTCGGCGCTGGTCAACCAGACCGGCCGCACGGTGGATGAAGTCGTCGCCTCGATCAAGCGGGTCGGCGAGATCGTGGCGCAGATCAGCGCGGCCAGCGGCGAGCAGAGCCTGGGCGTGCAGCAAGTCGGTCAGGCGGTCAGCCAGATGGACCAGGTGACGCAGCAGAACGCGGCACTGGTCGAGGAATCCGCCGCCGCCGCAGAAGGACTCAAGCAGCAGGCGCATGCGCTGGTGCAGGCGGTGGCGCTGTTCAAGCTCGGTCAGACCGGTGCGCAGGCCCTGTTTCCGGTGGGGCTGTCTACCACCGGGCCGCAGCCGGACGCACTGACCACAGGCGGGCGACCCGGCGCACCAGAGTGGGCGCATTTCTGAGGACATCTGCTGTGCTGAAGCGTCAATCGGTGTGGCCCGTGGCGGCGGGATCGGTGCTGGTGGCCATGGCGGCTGCTGCGAGCATCTATGGCCTGAACCGCTGGGCGAGCGAGAGCGCGGCCACCGAGCTGCGGTTGGTCGATCTGCGCGGTGCGTTCAACCTGCTCGACGGCCTGGAGTGGCGGGCGATCAGCAAAAAGGCCCTCGACGAAGAACTGAATGCCCGCATCGTGGCCGAATACCAGCAGGTCGAGCGCCTGTTGCAGGAGCTTGGTCCGACCGAGCGCGGCACCGTCTTGCCCACCCTGCACCAGACCTACCGGCAGGCGCTCGCCAAGGAGTTCGCGTTGATCACGTCAGGCGATCTCTCCGAAGCGGTGGAGTTCGATGAGACGGCCGTGGACCCGGCGTTCGACGCCCTTGCCAAGTACATCGCCGAGGCGGCCAGGACCAAGCGCGCCGATGCCCAGCGCGTGGGCCGCTACACCGAGTGGGGCATGGTGCTGTCGCTGCTGACCGCTGCCATGGTCATCGGCTGGCTGTTCACCCGCTTCACCCGCACCCGCGAGCAACAGGCCGATGCGCTCCGACAGGCCCTGGCGGACCTCGGCAGCACGCAGGACCAACTGGTGCAGGCGGGCAAGCTGGCCGCACTCGGGCAATTGGTGGCGGGCATCGCGCACGAGGTCAACACGCCGCTGGGCGCGATCCGGGCCGCCGCCGGCAACGGCATGGCGGCGCTGACCGCCGCGCTCGCCGCCTTGCCGCAGTTGCCCCAGCGCCTCACTCCCGCCGAGCAGACCGCTTTTTTTGCCGTGCTGGACGGCGCACTGGCCAGCCCCGCCTTGCTCGCCACCGGCGACCGCCGCGCCCTGCGCCGCACGCTGGTCCAGCAGTTGGACGCGCAGGGCGTGGGCGACACGCGCCGCGTGTCCGACTTGCTGCTCGACATCGGCGTGCGCGACCAGATCGGGCCTGTGCTGCCGCTGCTGCGCCACCCCGAGCGCGACTGGCTGCTCACGCTCGCCTACGACCTGACCCGGCTGCGCGGCAACAACGCCACCATCCTCGACGCGGTCGAGCGGGCCTCGAAGGTGGTCTTCGCGCTGAAGAATTACGCGCGGGTCGAACACAGCGCGGGCGACCAGCCCGTGGACGTGTCGGCCAGCCTCGACACCGTGCTCGGCTTGTACGGCACCCAGATCCGCCAGGGCATCCAGGTGCAGCGCGACTTCGCCCCCACACCGCCCATTGCCGGCCAGGCCGACGAGCTGGTGCAGGTGTGGACCAACCTGATCCACAACGCCATGCACGCCATGGAGGGCCGCGGTCGCCTGGAACTCGCCAGCCAGGTGCGCGACGGCTGCGTCGTCGTCAGCGTCACCGACTCCGGGCCGGGCGTGCCGGCCGAGCTGCACGACAAGATCTTCGAGCCGTTCTTCAGCACCAAGCCCCGCGGCGAGGGCACTGGCCTGGGCCTGCACATCTGCCGGCAGATCATCGCCAAGCACGGCGGCACCATCGGCCTGGACAGCGTGCCGGGCCGCACCACCTTCCTCGTCCGCCTGCCGCTGGCTGCGGCGTGAACCGAGCACCGCCATGCCCCAGCCGACCCTTCTGTCCCCGTCCCCGTCCTCGTCAGCCATTCTCTGCGTCGATGACGAGGTGCTCATCCTCAGCAGCCTCAAGGAGCAACTGCGCCGCCGCTTCGGCGACCGCTACCTCTACGAGACCGCCACCTGCGCCGACGAAGCCTGGGTGGTGATCGACGAACTCTGCACCGAGGGCATCGACCTCCTGGTCATCGTCTCCGACTGGCTGATGCCGGGCATCAAGGGCGACGAATTCCTCGCCCAGGTCTACCAGCGCCATCCGCGCATCGCCACCGTGCTGCTCACCGGCCAAGCCGACGAGTCCGCCATCGCCCGTGCGCGCCAGCAGGCCCACATCCGCGCCTGCCTGTCCAAGCCCTGGTGCGAAAGCGAGCTGGCCGCAGTGATCGAATCCGCCCTGGGTTGACGCGCCATGGCTGCAGCATCTCGCCCCAGCCCGCCCACCATCGTCTGCGTGGACGACGACCTGCCGCTCCTGCACACGCTGCGCGAACAGTTGCTGCGCGGACTCGGTGGTGCCTGCGACATCGAGCTGGCCTCCAGCGGCGAGGAGGCGCTGGCGCTGCTGGACGAGCTGAACGGCGAAGGGATCAGCGTCCCGCTGCTCATCTCCGACCACCACATGCGCGGGATGCGCGGCACCGAGTTTCTGGTGCGCGCCCACGACCGCTACCCGGAGATGCTGGCCATCTTGCTCACCGGACAGGCCGATGTGGACGCCGTGAGCCACGCTGTGAACCGCGCCAACCTCTACCGGCTGCTGACCAAGCCGTGGCAGGAAGGCGATCTGGTCCTCACGGTGAAGGAAGCCCTGCGCCGCCTCCACCAGGACCAGCAGATCGCCCGGCACGCGGCGCTGCTGCAGGCCACGATGGATGCCACGCCCGACGGCCTGCTCGTGCTCGACCTGGACGGACAGGTGCAGCAGGTCAACCACCCCTTCACCGCGCTGTGGCGCCAGACCGGTCCGCTGCCGGTCGTGGGTGCGGCCTTGCTGTCCGTGCTGCGGGCGCAACTGTGCATCCCCGATGCGCTGGTGCTCGATGCCACCCGACCCGTGCCGCACACCACCTTGCTGGAGCTGCGGGACGGGCGCTGCGTCGAATACCTGGGCCGGCCCTACCAGCTCCAGGGCCACAGCGCCGGGGCGGTCTACCACTTCCGCGATGTCACCGACCGCGAGCGCAGCACCCGCCTCATCCGCCACCAGGCGCTGCACGACAGCCTGTCCGGCCTGCCCAACCGGTTGCAGTTCAGCCAGGCGCTGGTGCGGGCAGTGGAAGCGTCCCGTGCGACACAGACCCACCTGGCCGTGCTCTTCGTGGACCTCGACCACTTCAAGCGCGTCAACGATGTCCTCGGCCACGACTGCGGGGACGAGCTGCTGCGCCAGGCGGCCCGGCGCTTGGCACACTGCCTCCGGCAAGGCGATCTGATCGCACGCTGGGGTGGCGACGAATTCACCGTGCTCGCCCCGCAGGTCGCCAGCCCGGACGAAGCCGCTGCATTGGCCGGGCGCATCGTGCAGTCGCTGGAGCAGCCCTTCCACGTCGGCGGGCATGTGCTGCAGATCAGCGCCAGCGTCGGCCTGGCGCGCTACCCCACCGACGGCGACGACGGCCAGACCCTGCTGCGCCGGGCGGACGTGGCGCTCTACCGCGCCAAGGACGGCGGGCGCAACGGTTTCGCGTGCTTCCGGGCCGGGGACGATGCCCCGGCGGGAGCCGCCGCCTGAGCCATGCCCATTCAGGTGGTCGCGGTGCGGACGTGGTGCCGCTCGCCATTCGCCAGCGCGTCATCGGCCAACAGGCACAGAACCGACGCCGCCACGTCCTCGACCCGCCCCAGCGCCCCGTCGCGCTGGCGCTGGGCGAAGGCTGCCGCGCCGGGATAGTCGTCGGGCGAGGCGTTGCGCAGCGTGGCCTGCATGCCGGTGTCGAGCGCGCCGGGGTCGATGCTCAGTGCGCGGAACGGGTGAGCCTGCCGCTTCTGTTCGGCAGCGACGACGCGCAGGAACTGGTCCATCCCCGCCTTGGCCGCGCTGTAGAGCGACAGCCCGGCATGGGCGCGCACGGCCGCACCCGAGCTGATGTGCGCCACCACCTTGCGGCCGGGGCAGCACTGGAAATGCACCATCGCCGCCGCGAGGAAGGCGATGCCGGAGACGAGGTTGACGTTCAGCGCGTCAATCAGCGCGCCGGCCGGCTTGTTCGCCGCGGGGCCAACCGGCTGCACCGTGCCGGCGTTGTGGACCACCAGCAGCTCGGCTACCGACAGCGGATCAATCCCGGCCAGCACCTCGCCGAGCGCCTGTGCGACCGCCGCCGGCTGCGCCAGATCGACCCGCACCGAGTCCGCCGTCGGTGCCGAGCGCGACAGCTCGACCACACGCCAGCCGTCCGCCTGCAACTGCATGACCAGCGCCCGCCCGAGGCCGCGCGAGCCGCCGGTGATCAGTGCCAGCCGGGTGTTCACAGCACGACCTTGCGCGCGTGAAACGCCTCGGCCTGTCCGCTCGGCGCCCGGCATTCGATGCCCCGCAGCGCCATCAGCCCCTGGAACGTCGCCTCGGTGAACCAGCCCTTCGCGCGTTGTGTGCCGAAGTGCGCCATCAGGTGCTGCACCTTGCGCTGCGCGATCTCGGCCGGCAGCGGCACGTAGACATTGGGCTGCCCGAGGTCGCCTTCGTACTTCGGGATCTCGTACTCCAGCACGAGGTGGTCACGCCAGGTCTGCCACGTCAGCTCGCCCACCGTGCGGTGGTCCTGGTGGCGGTCTTCCAGTCGGTGGGTGAGCACCACGTCGGCGGGGGTGCGCCGGGCGATGTCCGACAGGAACGCCTTCAGCCGTGCCGTCTCCGAGGGGAAATGCGCGTCCGTGAAATCGCCGATCACCACCTCGGCCGATGCCGCGCCCTTCAGCAGTGCCTGGGCGCTGCGCCGCGCCTCGTCGGCTCGCTCGCCCGGGGCGCTCAGCACCACCCAGGTGACGTGAACCTCCGGCACCTCGGCCAGCCAGCGCAGCACCGCGCCGCCGCAGCCGATCTCGATGTCGTCGCTGTGTGCCCCGAGGCAGAGCAGGTCAAGCCGGCCACGCCCGGCCGCCGGGTTCAGGGACAGCATGTCGTGTGCGCCGGCTCGATCTGCCCGGGCTTCCAGACCATCCACGGACAGTTGCCCTTGCCCTCCATCCGGTCGTAGGTGATCTTGTCCTTGAAGGTGTCCATCGGCTGCCAGAAACCGCGGTGGCGGAAGGCGCCGAGCTGGCGCTGGGCGATGAGCCGCTGGAAGGGCGCTTCCACCAACTCGTCGCCTTCCTCCAGCACGTCGAAGACCTCGCGGCGCAGACAGAAGAAGCCGGCGTTGATCCAGTACGGGCGTTCGTTGAGCGGGCCGAAGCTGGTGACGATGCCGTTGTCGTCGTCGTGCAGCGCATGGAAGCTCTGCGGCGAGGGCACGGTGGCGAAGCTCGCGGTCACGCCGCTGGCGCGGAACTCGGCGAGGTGCTGGTCCAGCGGCAGGTCGCTCAGGCCGTCGGCGTAGTTCGCCAGGAACTCCTCGTCGTCGCCCAGGTACTTGCGGGCGCGGAGCAGGCGCTGGCCGATGTTGGCGTGCAGGCCTGTGTCCACGAAGGTGATCTTCCAGTCCTGGAGGTCGCTTTGCACCAGATCGACCTTGCGTCCGCCCTCGCTGAGCACGAAGTCGTTGGACAGGCACTCGTTGTAGTTCAGGAAATACTCGCGGATCAGGTCGCCGCGGTAGCCCAGGCAGAGGATGAATTCCTTGTGGCCGTAGTGGGCGTAGTAGCGCATCAGGTGCCACAGGATGGGCCGCACGCCGATGTTGACCAGCGGCTTGGGGATGGTGTCGGAGTGCTCGCGCAGCCGCGTGCCGAGGCCGCCGCAGAAGAGGACGACTTTCATGGGGGAGGGCCTTTCTTTCGGGATTCGGAATCGGGTGCGGCTTCGGTGCGCTCCAGCGTGCGCAGCAGCCCGGCGCGTTCGAGGGCGGATGCGGCTTGCTCGACCTGCTCGAACGGCAGCCGGGCACGTTCGGCGATGGCGAGCAGGTCGCGGCTGCCGTCCGCCTGGTTGAGCACCCACAGCAGCGCGTGCTCGAACGCGCCCGGTGCGCCGCCGCCGACGCTGCCGTACAGGCCGCGCTTGCCCAGCCGTGGCTCGCCCTTGGGGCTGAGGTTGAGCGGCGTGCGGTTGGCGTCGATCACCGAGGCGAGCCGGGCGAGTGTCTGCAAGGCCGAGGCGAGCTGCGCGGCGCGGATCAGGGTCAGGTCGTCGGCGCTGGTGTGGTACTCGGCGTAGGTGCTGTTGGGCGAGCGGGTGAGGCGGCCCATCGGCAGGTCGAAGCCGGGCGAGCAGAACTGGCGTTCGTCGTAGCCGTAAGGTTCGAAGTCGAGCAACTTGGCCTCGGCGTTTTCGTGGGTCGCGGTGCCGCGCAGCACATGGGCGGCGGCGCGGTCGGTCAGCGTGTCGCCGCGGCGGCTGTGCTTGTAGTGCAGCACGCCGGGATCGCCCAGCAGCCCGAGCACCAGCCCGGCGCGCACGCGGCCGAGCCGCTCCTCGTTACGCGACAGCCAGGCCAGCGAGCCGATCGTGCCGGGGCCGAAGATGAAGCGCCACGTCAGCCGGGGCTTCGTCGGCGCGTGGTGCAGCGCCCGCGCCAATTCGACCGCCACGGCGATGCCGCTCAGGTTGTCGTTGGCCAGCGAGGGGTGGCAGGTGTGCGTGTAGACCAGCACCTCGTCGTCGGATTCACCCTGGCCCGGAATCACCGACTCGGCGTAGCTCAGGTGTCCCGGCGCGAGGTCGGCGTCGATCACCACCTCGTAGGGCCCCGGCCCGAGCCGCTCGCGGTCGCGGTGGCGCAGGCAGAAGCCCCATTGCTCGCGGTAGTAGCTGGTGCGGTACGGAATCCAGTCCGGCCGGTCGGGCAGCGAGTGCAGGTACGGCTGAAGCTCCGCCAGCGTCATCATCTGGCGCACCGGCACCGAGTAGCCCATGACGTGCAGGTTGTGGGCGCGGAAATCGACCACGCGGCGCCCGTTACCCCCCGGACCCACATCGGCGATCCACGCATCCCGGATGTTCCACTCGCGCGGAATCTCCCAGTCGTAGGCGGGCGTGCCGCTCGGGACTTCGGTACGGATCAGCGGAATGCGCTCGCCGATCCGGTCCAGCGTCTGGCGCACGCCGTCGCCGGTCAGGCTGCGGCACAGCGGGTACAGCGCCTCGATCAGCGCCCAGGCGTCGGCCGCCGCGCTGCCGGCCGCGTCGTCGGGGAGCAGGGCGTCAAGCAGCATTCGGCGTCCCGGCTGCGATCCCGGCGCCGTAACGCTGGCGGTGGGCCGCTTCGTCGAAGAACGGGCCATCGCGGTCGCGCTCGGACATCGCCGTCACCGGCAGCGGCCACGTCAGCCCGAACGCCGGATCGTCCGCCCGCACGCCCGCGCCGAGGTCGCCCCGGTACGCCTCGGTCATCATGTAGAAGACCTCGCTGTCGTCCACCAGCGTCTGGAACCCATGCGCCACGCCGCGCGGAATCCACAGCGCGTTGCCGAGCGCCGAATCCAGCGTCACCGACACGGTGGCCCGGTAGGTCGGCGACTCGGGGCGCAGGTCGAGCAACTGGTCGAACACCCGGCCGCGGGTGCAGCGCACCAGCTTGCATTCCGTGGCGGGCGGCCACGCGAAATGCATCCCGCGCAGCGTGCCGGCGCGGACGTTGAACGAGGTGCTGGTCTGCACCATCGCCGCATCCAGGCCCGGTCCACCGTGTGCGGCGAACGTTTCTCGGCACCACGTCCGTGCAAAGGAGCCGCGCTCGTCGGCCATCGGCGCGAGGCGGATGTGCCGCACGCCGTCGATGGCCGTTGGTTCGAAGACCATCGTCAACGGGCGCTCCAGAACAGGTCGTCGTCCACCTGCCCGGTGCGCTGCAGGTACTGCAACTGCTTCAGGCGGGTGTAGGCGCGCCAGCGGTGATCGGCCTCGGTGAAGTCGATGCGCTGGAACAGGCTGGCCAGCTCCTCGGCGCCGTGTTTCGCCGTCCAGCGGGCAACAAAACCGGGCAGGCGTTTCTCGATCTTCTCGAACGAGACCCGGTAGCTGCGGTTGTCCGCGCTCGGCGGGCCGGCGGTGACTTCGCAGCCGGGAAAGGCGGCGGCCACGAGTTGGGCAATCTCGCGCACGCGGAAGTTCTCGTCCGTGCGGCCGACGTTGAAGACCTCGCCGTTGATCGCGTCCGCTGGCGCTTCCACCGCGCAGCGCATCGCCTCGCAGATGTCCTCGACGTGGACGATCGGCCGCCACGGGCTGCCGTCGCTGACCATGGCGATGCGCCCGGTCGTGCGGGCCAGGGCGCAGAGGTCGTTGAGCACGATGTCGAAGCGCATCCGCGGCGACGGCCCGTAGGCGGTGGCGTTGCGCAGGAAGACGACGCTGAAGTCGCTGCTGGCCATCGGCGTCACGTCGCGCTCGACCAGCGTCTTGCACACGGCGTAGGTCGTCTGCGGATTGACCGGCGAGCGTTCGTCCAGGAAGTCGCCTGTGCCCACGCCGTAGACGCTGCACGACGAGGCGTAGACGAATCGCTTCACCCCCGCCTCGCGGGCGGCGCGGGCGATGCGCAGCGAGCCTTCGTGGTTGATCTTCAGCGTGATCTCGGGGCGGTTCTGGCCCAGCGGATCGTTGGACAGCTCGGCGAGGTGGATCACGGCGTCGAAGCCCGCGAAGTCGGCCGGCTCGACGTGGCGCAAGTCCTTGCACAGCGTGCGGGCGCCGATGCGGGTGGCGAGCGGGTCGTGGTAGAGCCGGCCATCGCCGTAGTAGCCGATGTCCAGGCCGGTGACTTCGTGGCCCGCGGCTTCGAGCCAGGGAGCGAGGCGGGCGCCGATGTAGCCCTCGGTGCCGGTGACGAGAATTTTCATGAGACAGCTCGGTGAATGGCTCGGTGGTCAGAACACGGTGACTTCGGGGATCGGCACGACGAACTGCCCGCCCCACCCGCGGATGTAGGCGGCGTCACGGGCGATCTCGTCCTTCAGGTTCCACGGCAGGATCAGCACGTAGTCGGGCTTCGCGTCACGGATGGCGGATGGCGCCAGGATCGGGATGCGGGTGCCGGGGGTGAACTTGCCCTGCTTGTAGGGGTTCGCGTCCACCGTGAAGTCGAGGAAGTCGGTGCGGATGCCGCAGTAGTTCAGCAGCGTGTTGCCCTTGCCCGGTGCGCCGTAGCCGACCACGGTCTTGCCACGCGCCTTGGCGTCGATCAGGAAGGCCAGCAGCTTGCGCTTGGTCTCGCGCACGCGGTCGCCGAAGCCCTGGTACCGCTCGCTGCCGAGGAAGCCGTCGGCGATCTCGCGTTCGCGCAGGGCATGGACCCGCTCGCCGACCGGACGCGCCGTGCCGTCCACGTTCTCGTCGGTGTGGCGGGCGTAGATGCGCAGCGAGCCGCCGTGCGTGGGCAGCTCCTCCACGTCGAACAGCGTCAGGCCGTGGTGCGCGAAGACCCGCTCGACCGTGACCAGCGACAGGTAGCTGAAGTGCTCGTGGTAGATGGTGTCGAACTGCACGCCCTCGATCAGGCGCAGCAGGTGCGGGAACTCCATCGTGATGGTGCCGCCCGGCGCGAGCAGGTGCTTCATGCCGCCGACGAAGTCGTTCAGGTCGGGCACATGCGCGAGCACGTTGTTGCCCAGCAGCAGGTCGGCGTGGCCGTGTTCTCGGGCGATGTCGGCGGCGGACTCGCGGCCCATGAAGCGCACCGTCGTCGGCACGCCGCGCTCGACCGCCACCTTGGCGACGTTGGCGGCCGGCTCGATCCCCAGCACCGGGATGCCGGCCGCGACGAAGTGCTGGAGCAGGTAGCCGTCGTTGCTGGCGATCTCCATCACGCGGCTGCTGGCGTTCAACTTGAAGCGATCCGCCGCCATCACGGCATAACGACGCGCATGTTCGACCCAGCTCGACGAGTAGGACGAGAAGTAGGCGTACTCGCTGAAGATCGAGTCCGGCGCCACGAATTCCTGCAGTTGCACGAGGTGGCAGTCGTCGCAGACGTAGGCGTGCAGCGGGAAGAACGGCTCCATGTCGGCGAGCTGGTCGGGCGCGATGTGCGTCTGGCACAGCGGGCTCATGCCCAGATCGACGAAGCTGGTGCGCAGCGGCGCCTGGCAGAAGCGGCATGCGAGGGCAGAAGTGGGGCGTGTCATGTCGGGAAGATCGGCGGTTCGAGGCGAAGATTGAATGCGGGATGGCAGGCGCGGTCGGCGTTCAGGTGCCCAGGCGCTTGGTCCAGCGGGTGACGGTTTCCCAGACGGGGTTGGCGCGGCTGGTGGACATCACCGCCCCGGCCAGTGATTCCGGCAGATACAGCGCGCCCGTGGCCCAGGCGAGCATGGCGGCGCGCTGCGTCTCGTTGTAGCCAGGGCAGGCTTTCAGCGAATCGCGCATCAGCCGCCAGAGGCTGCCTGCGGTGTCCTGCGGGAAGGGATGCGATGCCCGCGCCCAGCGCCACGAGGTGATGCGGTGGCGCACATGGGTGGGCAGCATCAGGAAGGGGCCGTCCACCACGATGCCCGAGCGTTCGCGCAGCAGCGCCATCGTGCGGTCGCGGCTGCGCTCGACCAGGCGCACCTCCAGGCCGATGCTGCCGCTGTAGTTGCCGCGGTAGCCGGGGGCGGCTTGCGCGTCGGGTTTGCGGTGCAGCCGGTAGCCGCCGAGCGGGCGGGCGGCGCCGACCACGCGGCCGTGGAAGGGCGCGGTGACGAAGGGCACGGTGTCGGTGCAGATCGGCCAGTCCTCGGGCTTGACGGGGAAGTAGGGCGCGACCGCCGAGCGGCGGTAGAGGTTGCCGCTGCCGGGCGGGCCGGCGTAGTGGCCGAGGGCGCGGATGACGGGCACCACGTCGCCGTCGTGCCGCAGGAAGGGGACGACCCCGCCGAGCAAGGCCCCTTCCGCGTCGATCAACCGCATCGGGTAGTGGACCTTGGCGGTGCCGGCGTCGGCCAGCGACAGGCAGGTGGCCATCGCATCGGCGTCGAGCACGTCGTCGGCGTCCAGCCAGACGATCCACTCGCCCCGCGCCGCCGCGATGCCCAGGTTGTAGCCCTGCCCCTGGCCGATGTTGACCGCCTGCCGCACCAGCCGCACCCGGTCGCCGTAGCGGGCGATGACCGACAGCGAGTCGTCGGTCGAGCCGTTGTCCACCACGATCACTTCGCAGTCGGCGTCGGGCAGCGTCTGGCGCAGGGCCGAGTCGATCGCCGCGCCGACGAACCGGGCGTAGTTGTAGTTCAGGACGACGATCGAGACTTGCATCGGGGTGTACCGGGAAGGGAACGGCCAGGCTCCGGCGTATTGGAACCTGAATCGTAAATGAACGTAATTTTTGTGCTGTGAATGCTGGGATATCGGCACCCGTCGGGCAATCCCGAGGTGCCGGGTCTGATGCCGCCCGGACAAGGGGTCCGGATCGGTCGGATTTGCGCAGTGCCCGGGACCGGGCGGCTACCATCGACCCCCCCACCGGGACACCGGCACACCGAAAGGAACGATTCCCATGCAGCTCTACATCGGCAACAAGAACTACTCGTCCTGGTCCATGCGGCCGTGGGTGCTGCTGCGGCAGTTCGGCATGGCGTTCGACGAGGTGATGGTGCGGTTCGACAGCTTCGAGGCTGGCTCCACGTTCAAGACCACATTGGCCGGTCTGTCGCCGACGGGCAAGGTGCCGCTGCTGGTGGACGACGGCGGGCTGGTGGTGTGGGACACGCTGGCGATGGCCGAGTACCTCGCCGAGCGCCATCCCGAGCACGCACTGTGGCCACGGGACGCCCGCCAGCGTGCCCGCGCCCGTTCGCTGTGCGCGGAGATGCACGCCGGTTTCACGGGGTTGCGCAGCCGCTGCCCGATGAACATCGAGGCATCGCTGCCCGAGATCGGCGCGCAGATGCTGGCCGAACACCCGGCGGTGCAGGCGGACCTGGACCGGCTGGTGGCGATGTGGAGCGCGGCGCTGGCGGACAGTGGCGGGCCGTTCCTGTTCGGCACCTTCAGCATTGCCGACGCGTACTTCGCGCCGGTGGTGGCGCGGCTGCGGACCTACGCGCTGCCTGTGCCGCCGGTGGTGGCGGACTGGATGGCGCAGGTCTGGGCTGCGCCGGGCGTGGCGGCGTGGGTCGCCGAGGCGCTGGCGGAACGGGATTTCCTGGATTTCGAAGAGCCTTACCGCAGCGGCCGCTGAGGCGCCGCGCGGCTCACTCGCCGTGAACACCGGCCAGCAGGGATTCCCGCGTGGCGGCGACTTCCTGCAGCAGTGCCTGCAGCGGGCGCGAGCTGTCGGCCGGCAGCAACTGGTCCTGCACCGGCACGCTGTCGGCTGGCACCAGGCAATCCAGGCTCATGGTGCGCGCCAGCGTGCGCTCGGCCGGGGTCGTCACCACCTTCTGCAGCACGACATGCATGGACGCTGCCTTCTCGCGGCGGCAGTTCTTGCGGTTCAGGTCGCGGTAGCCGGACGCTTCGATCTGGAAGCGGTGGGTGAACCAGCCGAGTTGCCAGAAGGTCTCGGTGTAGCAGGTCCAGGCGTTCTCGTTGAGCGCGCGCAGGTGGGTCGGGTCGCGCCATGCGGTCGGTGAATGCTCGCACGGCACCTCGATGGCGAAGCGCCCGCCTTCGCGCAGCAGCGCCAGCGCCTGCGTCATCAGGGTGGACAGATCCGGCGTTCGCACCAGCACCGAGCCGGCGCAGATCTCGGCGAACTGTCCGGCTTCCAGCCGCACCGGGCCGCAGAGCGTGCCACGCGCCAGCAGCGGCAGGGTCTGGGGCTGACCGAGGTCGAGCAGCAGGTCTGGCTCGGTCTCGGGGCGGGTGTCCAGGTTGAGCCAGCCGACGCGGTAGTCGGTGCCCGCACCCAGGTTCAGCCGCAGCGGGCGCCAGGGCTGCGGGTCGCGGGTGCGGACGTGGGTCTGGCCATAGCCGCTGACGAAGGCCAGCATGTCGGCGAAGGCTTCGGCCGGGTCCAGTTCCTCGAAACTGGCGTGCTGTGCGCGGGCCTGTGCGTACCAGGCGGGCGTGCCGAAGTCCTGCCGGAAGAAGGGGTCGAGCGTGGCGTCGTCGATCCAGGTGGCGGCGTCTTCATAGAACGCGGCCGTGGCCGCGTGCGGTGTCCGCTCCGCGATGACCGGGGTGCCCAGGCTCAGGCAGTGCGCGAGCGTGATCGGCTCGAAGCGGCTGCTTTCGTGCGGGCGCAGGTGCAGCACGGCCTTGGCCTGCCGGATGTAGGCATCGCGCTCTCCGGCGTAGACCGGGCGGTCGAACTGGCTCACGGTGATGCCGGTGTCCTCGATGCGCTTGATGAGGCGGCGGATGCGCTCGTTCTGCGTGCCGAGGACCAGCAGGTCGATCGGGCGGTCTTCCAGTGCGGCGGCGGGGGCTTGTGCGTCGGCGCTCAGGTAGGGGGCGTGGACGAAAGGCACCAGCGGCACGTCGTCCGGGTGGTCGGTGTAGACCTCCAGATTGGCCGGATCGTGGTCCACCACGGCCGAGTGGCGCAGCAGGTGCAGGTAAGCCGAGGAGACCTGCGCGCCTTCGTGTCCCAGCGACTCCAGGTTGACGAAGACACAGGTGTGCTGCAGGCACTGGTCGGTGTCAAAGCCGAGGTGGGCGCCGAAGACGAAGTTGACCGCGTCGTGGCGCAGCCGGTTCTTGGACAGGCTCACGCGGGCGCCGAGCCGCCGGAACTGGTAGCGGAAGTAGCGTGCGGGGTCGATCAGGCCCAGGGCGTGCGGCTGGCCCTGGGGGTGGACGATGCACAGGTGGATATCCGGCAGGTTCATGGGCGTGGGGTTCCGTGCGAAGGGTCGGAACCAGTCTAGGCAGACCGGCCCGTCCTGTCGGCCCGATCAGGGCGGCCAAAGCGGGCTACTTCGGCGCGTGTACCCGTGGCCCGAACTGCCGCAGCACCCCCAGGTTGTGCGTGGCCAGGTGGCTGCCGCGGCCGTGGACTGCGCCTTCCAGATCCGGCCGCTCGCCGATCTCCAGGCAGCGTTGCCAGGCGCCTTCGATCATCGGCAGCAGCTCGGTGGCGCGGGCGGGTTCGTTGGCAGCCCAGTCGAGCATCAGGTCGCCCAGGGCGAAGAAGAAGTCAGGGGAGCGGTCCCAGCGCGCCATGCCGTCCGAGGCGCGCTGCACGCCGTCGGCATGGCGGCCGCAGCACTTGAGCGCGTGCAGGCTGCGCACGCTGAGGTCATGCAGCCAGGCGGGCGTGGCGGCCAGTCCCGCCAGCCGTGCCTCTGCCTGGTTGAAGCAGTGCAGTGCGTCGGCGTGGCGACCGTAGACATCGTGGTCCTTACCGAGCTGGTACCAGAGATATGGGTCGTCCGGATGGTCGCCGAGCGCGCGCTGCAGCAGCGTGGCATTGCGGCCGGCCTTGCGGTCGAGCGCGACCGCGCTGTAGCCGTCGTGTCCGACCTGCAGCGGCAGCCGCCGCACGGGCAGCGTGTGCTGTGGCTGTTCGTGGATGCGGCCGGTGTAGCGCACGTGGCCGGGCAGGAGGCGGCTGATCCAGTTGGAGGCGACGCTGGTGTGGCCCTGCGGCCCGTGGTCGCTGTCCACCCGCACCGCGCCGACGAAGTCTGGCCGCAGCGTGCGCAGCGTGGCCAGGGTCTCGCCACCGCGGGCCAGCCACTCGTCGCCATCGAGCACGATGTGCCAGTCGGCGCCAGCCCGCTCCAGCGCGGTGTTGCGGGCGATGCCGAAATCGTCGCACCAGCGCAGATGCGAAACCTCGGCGCCGGCTGCACGGGCGACAGCGACGGTGTTGTCCTGCGATCCCGTGTCGACCACCACCAGGCGGTCGGTCCAGGGGCGCAGGCTGTCGAGGGCGCGGCGCAGGCGCGGCGCCTCGTCGCGCACGATCAGGACGGCGGCGACGGTGTAGCGTTGCATTCAGTCTCTCCGGGGAGCTGGCTCGGCAGCCAGCGGGGTGGGGGGCAATCCGGCGTCGTGGCGCGCGACCATGCGGGCCAGCAGGTGCTCCAGATCGCGTGCGCTGCACTCGGTGTCCCGGTGCAGCGCGCTGGTGCGGGCCGTGGCGAGCCGGGCCTTGAGCTGCGCCATGGCGTCAGCGTCCCGCAGCAGGTGCACTGCGGTGCGGACGTAGTGCTCGGTGTCCGTGCAGACCAGCCCGGGCAGCCGGAACGCTGCCAGCAGGCTGGCGGTGCGCCGCGCCGCGAAGCCCTGGCCGATCCGGGTGAGCACGGGCACGCCAGTCGACAGCGCGTCCCGTGCCGCGGTCTCGGCGTTGCCGGGGAAGCAATCCAGCACGAGGTCGGCCAGCGGCAGGCGTGCCAGGTGCGCTTGTGGCGGGACGGCAGGCGCGAAGACGAGCCGCACCGGGTCGATTCCCGCGCGCGCCACGCTGGCGCGCAGATGCCGTTGCGCATCCGGTGCCGGTGCCCGCAGCCACAGCACCGAGTCCGGCACGGCGGACAGGATCTGGCACCACGCCCGGAACTGCGCGCCGGTGATCCGCTCCGGCGGGTTGAAGCTGGCGAGCACCGGGGCGCCGTCGGGCAGGCCGCAGTCGGTGCGGCGTGGCGGGACGGGTGGCTGTGCTGGCGGCCGCGGCGGTCTGGTCGGTCGGTGGCACCCAGGCAACTGGGCGATGCATTCACTGAACTGCGCCTGCGCCGCCAGCGGTGTGACGACCGGATCGCCGATCAGGTAGTCCACCCAGGGCGCACCCGTGGTGCCAGCATGTCCCAGCCAGGCGGCCTGGACTGGCGCCGGGCGGTGGGCAAGCACGCCCAGGCGCGAATCCTCGCCGGGGCCGGTGAGGTCGAGCAGCAGATCGATCCGGTCACCGCGGATGATGCCGACGAGGTCTTCGGTGCTCGTGTGGCGGCTGTCGTGCCAGCGCGTGGCGGTGACCACGCGGGGGTGATCCGACCGGGCGTCCGAGTAGAGGTACAGCGCGACGTGCTTCTGGTCGAATGCGTCGAACAGCGCAGCCACGGACGGATCCAGCGCAGACCCGGACCGTTCGCGCCCGCCGGTGAGGATGCCCAGGCGCCACCGGCCTTGGCGGCGGTGGTCGCGGGCAGCGGTTTTCGGCTTCTCGCGGGTGGTGCCAGCGCCGTGGCGCTGCTGGCAGGCGAGCGCGGCCAGCCAGCGGTGCAGCAGCGGGTGGTCCAGCAGAGGGAGGAGCTGGCCCGGATCGAGCGGCACCACCAGCGGCAGATGGGCCGACGCGGGCGGGTGGGCCATGCAGGCCAGCAGCCGGTCGAGATGGGTGGAGTGTGCGTCCCAGTCCAGATCTGCCGCACTGCCGAGGGCGGAGGCCAGTGCGGCGTCCGCCGCCTGCGGTTGTGCGGCGAGCGCCGTGCGATAACACCACCCGGCTTCGGCGTGGTCCTGCAGCCGGGTCAGGCCCTGGCCGAGCTGCAGCAGGGCGCGCTGGTGCAGGGCGGCATCCGGTCCTGCCTTGGCCATCGCCGCGGTGGCATCGCGCACCGCCTGCCGGTCGTCCCGCAGTGCCGACAGGGCGCTTGCCCGCACCAGGTGCCAGGCGGCGCTGCGCTCGATGCTGGTGTCGAGCTGGTCCAGGCAGTCGAGCACCTCGGTCGGGCGGTACTGCGCCAGCAGGCTCTCGGCGGTGCGCAGGCAGATGGCGGTGTCGCGGCGGTGCTGGTCGAGGGCCAGGGTGACCATGCCGCGCAGGGGCTCGCCACGCGGCAACATGGGTCGCAGCGCACCGTGCAGATCGGTACGTGGAGCCGACCCCGCATGGAGGCTGGCAGCAGCAAGGGCGGAGCGGAGGGCATCCATGACGTGACAGTCGTGCCGCGGGTGGCAGTGAGGTGGACAGCCAGTCTAGGGAGCGGGTTTTCGGTGCATCGCGGGATAAGGTGCGGCACGGCGGCGGAGTTCTGCGTTCCGTCGGGGACATGAAAAAAGCCCGTGCAGTGATTGCACGGGCTTTTCAGAATTTTGGGCTTCACTCACTCGAAAAAATCCAGCAAGCCATTGATTTACAAGGAATCTTGCATTTCCTGTTTATCGGTTACTGCGGAGGTTACTGCATATCAACGACGCCACCCCGGTTTTCAGGGTTGCCCGGTGTGCCAGCGGCAGCGGGTGAGCACCAGGAAGAAGGCCATGGGATCAGCCGGGCCAGCCGATCGGCCGGGCTGCAGCGTGCCGATGCTGGCCAGGATCTCGACGGGCAGGGCCTCGGGGTCGCCCGATGCCGGGCACATCCAGCAGTTGCAGCGGCTGGGCAGCGTGGAGCGAAGACAGACCGGCCAGCAAGCCAGCGCCGGCCAGGAACTCGCCGGCTCGCCGACGTGGCCGGCTGGGGGCCGATCAGGATAGCGCCCGCATGACTGCTTGCGGCTCACGGTCGATCAGGTTCAGCAGCACCAGCGCCGCACCTTGCGGCCGGCGGTCGCCTCGCTCCCAGTGGCGCAAGGTCGCCACCGAAAACCCGAACCGGGCCGCGAACTGGTCTTGAGTCAGTCCCAGCCGGCCACGCACAGCCGCCACATCGACCGCTGTAGGTTGGTAGACCTTGACGCCCGCAGCCTCGCCCCGTGCGTGCGCGGTGGCTTCCTGCAGTCCTTGGCGGATGCTCTCGAATGCTTTGCCCATGATGGCCTTACCTTTCAAACCAGATTTGCACCAGAAGATCAACCAGCCCGGCAAGCTCGTTGCATTCGGCGCGGGTCAGGTTGGCGCGTTCGTTCTTGGCGAACATCGTCAGCAGATACAGCGGCATGGCGTCGCTGTGGACGTAGTAGATGACCCGCACGCCCCCGCTCTTGCCGCGCCCGTCACGTCCCCACCGTAGTTTCCGCACGCCGCCCGTGCCTTCGATCAGGTCGCCGGCTCGGGGGTGTGCAGCCAGGTAGAGGACCAGATCCCGCCGATCCTCTTCAGACAGCAGCTTGCCGGCGCGTTTCTGGTATTCGGGCAGTTCTGCAATCGTGGGCATTGGCAAAGTGTAATCCATTGGATTAGGGAAACGAAGCACAGCGCCGGCTAGTGTCGTGTCACGGCTGACTTGACGGTGATCGCCGTTGGCGAAGGCGCACTGGCATGGCCATGGAAGGCGACAAGAATGGAGGGATGGAAAAGTACACCGTGACACTGAGTGCCGAAGAGGCCGAACAACTGCAGGCGCTGGTGGCCAAAGGCACGCACGCGGCGGCCAAGGTGGTCAACGCGCTGATCTTGCTGAACTGCGACGAGTCGCAGGCCCGAGGGCGAAGACGCAGCAGCCAGGAGATCGCCGAGGTTCTGCAGGTCAGCCCGCGCAAGATCGACCGGCTCAAGCGACGCTTCGTGGAGGACGGGCTGGAGGTGGCGCTGAGCGGCGCGCCGAGCCAGCGGGAGTACGAACACAAGATCGACGGCGAGGTGGAGGCGCACCTGATCGCGCTGAGCTGCTCGGTGCCGCCGAGCGGACACGCGCGCTGGTCGCTGCGGCTGCTGGCCGATCAGGTGGTGGAGCTGGAACTGGTGGAGACGCTCTCGCACGAGACGGTGCGGCGGGCGCTGAAAAAAACGAACTCAAGCCGTGGCGCAAGGTGGGCTGGGTGATCGCCCCCGAGGCCAGCGCGGAGTTCGTGGCCAGCATGGAGCGGGTGCTGGATGTGTACAAGCGGCCACTGGACGCTCGGCGTCCGGTGGTGTGCATGGACGAGACACCGCGGCAGCTCATCGGCCAGACCCGCGAGCCGATTGCGGCCGCACCCGGTCAGCCCGAGCGAGAGGACTACGAGTACCGGCGTCTGGGCACCTGTAACGTCTTCATGGCGTGCGAGCCGCTGGCCGGCACCCGCATGACGCAGGTCACCGAGCGCAGGACCAAGCGCGACTGGGCGCTGTTCGTCGAGTCCATTGCCGCGCACTACCCCGAGGCCGAGCGCATCACGCTGGTCATGGACAACCTCAACACTCACACCCCGGCGGCGTTGTACGAGACATTCCGGCCGGCAAAGGCCAAGGCGCTGTGGGATCGCTTCGAGTTCGTCCATACCCCCAAGCACGGGAGCTGGCTCAACATGGCCGAGATCGAGATCAACGTGATGGTGCGGCAGTGCTTGAACCGACGCATCGGCGACATCGAGACCGTGCGCCGCGAGGTCGCTGCCTGGCAGGCACACCGCGATCAGCGCCACGCCAGGATCGACTGGCAGTTCACCACCGAGACGGCTCGGGTCAAGCTTCGGCGGCTCTATCCGTCAATCGAGGTGTGACGCAACACTAGAGAACCCCACCCCCCCCAGCCTGCACCCACTGCCGAACACCGTTCCACAGGTTGTCCACACTTTGCCCCCAAGCATTCCCCAACAAGTAACAAAGAAGTAATGAGTTTCTAAGTAGTTGATTTGTATAGGGTGCTTCCGTCTTTTCCCGTGGAATGACCCGCCCGGCGCTGGCAATTCCACGTTCCACGGCCGTTTTCTGAAAAGAAGGGCGCCCCCTCGTGTTCTTGGTGCTGGTCGTCGTCTGCCTGCGGAAACCCAGCGCGAAAGAAACCCCCGCCGCGCCGCCACCCGGCGCACGGTGGAAGGCATCCAGCCTGCAGGCAGGCACAGGCACAGGTACAGGCCATGCAGCCGGCGCACAGGGCAGCCATGCCCAGACCAGACACAGCCAGACGGACGAAGCCCGGCACAGGGCCGGGCTGGTGGCGTGCGGTCGGTGCTTCAGGTCACGGCCGCAGGGCGTGGCACCGATCAGGCACCAGGAGGAAGGGCCTCAGGCTGCACGGATCGGTATCACCTGCGCCCCCATGCGCAGCGTGTCCAGGTAGTCCGCCCACGCCTGCATCATCTGCCGACGCTGGTCGGTGAACTCCGTCCGGTTGTAGGCGCGTCCAAGTGCGTCGGGTACAGAGTGGGCAAGCTGCGCTTCGATGACCTCGGGAGCAACCCCCAGCCGCTCGGACAGCATCGTGCGGGCCATCGCCCGGAAGCCATGCGCCGTCATCTCTTCACCGTCGAAGCCCAGCCGCCGAAGCGCCGCGTTCATCGTCATGTCGCTGATAGGCCGGGCACGGTCACGCAGGCCAGGGAACACCAGCACCCCCGACCCGGTGAGGGGCTGCAGCCCCCGCAGCACGGCCACGGCCTGACGGGACAGCGGAACGACGTGATCGGGGCCGGTCGCCTTGCCTTGCAGGTTGCGCTTCATCCGGTGCGACGGAATCAACCAGGTCGCCGCGTCCAGGTCGAACTCCGCCCACGTCGCGCCCCGGATCTCGCCCGGTCGCTGGAAGGTGAGGGCGGCCAGTTGGAGCGCCGCCTGGGTGGTCGGCTGGCCGGTGCAGGCCAGCAGCGCCCGCAGCAGCTCGCCCACCCGTGCGGGGTCGGTGATCGCCGCCCGGTGTTCGACGCGCACAGGTGGCAGTGCGTCGCGCAGATCGGCGGCCGGGTTGCGTTCACAGTGGCCGGTGGCGATGCCGTAGCGGAACACCTGTCCGCACGCATCCTTCACCCGGTGCGCCGTCTCGACCGTGCCGCGTGCCACCACACGCCGCAGGCATTCCAGCACCATCGGCGCCGACACGCTCGCCAGCGGCAGCCGCCCCAGCCACGGAAACACGTTCTGCTCCAGGCGCAAGCGGGTTCGGTCGGAATGCCCGGCGCTCACCTTGGCGGTGTGGACGGATGCCAGCCACTCGCGGGCCACGGCCTCGAAGCTCCCAACGGGTGGAAGTCCGGCGTCCGCGCGTCGGTCGGCTTCATCGGCCTGGGCGGTGGCGGTCTTGGTCTGCTTGCGGGCCGCGCTCGGGTCGGTTCCCTCGCTCAACATGCGCCGCGCCTCGTCTGCCTTCTTGCGGGCGTTCGACAGGGACGTATCGGGGTAGGTGCCCAAGCTGATGACCCGGACGAAGCGACAAGCCCCGGGGCTCAGCCCGGGGTCGAGCGTTCAAGCCGGAACGGCTTGTCAAGCGACATGTATGGAAATACAGTTGTCGGATGGAAGCCGTGAAGACCCTCAAGCTGCGCATCAAGGACAAGCACGCGGGCGTGCTGTCCTTGATGGCGCGCGAGGTCAATCAGGTGTGGAACTACTGTAACGAGACCAGTTCGCGGGCGATCCGCGAGCGCGGAAAGTGGCTGAGCGGGTTCGACCTGCAGAAGCTCACGGCCGGGTACTCGAAGTGCGATGGCGTGCGGATCGGTAGCGCCACGGTGCAACTGGTGTGCGAGGAGTACGCCACCCGGCGCAAGCAGTTCAAGAAGTCGAGGCTCAATTGGCGGGTGTCGAACGCGAAGTCAGCGAAGTATTCGCTGGGCTGGGTGCCGTTCAAGGCGGGCGGCGCGAAGTACAAGGCCGGGCAGATCGCTTTTCTCGGGCACAGGTTCAGTCTGTGGGACAGCTACGGGCTGAGCCGGTTCGATCTGCGCGCTGGCTCGTTCTCGCAGGACGCGCGCGGCCGGTGGTACCTGAACGTGTGCGTCAAGGTGGACGTGCCGAAGTCGGCCGGCACTGGATCGGTGGGGATCGACCTTGGCCTGAAGACGGCGGCGACGTGCTCGGACGGTGAAGAGCTGGCGTCCGGCCTGTACCGCAAGCATGAGGGCGCGCTGGGGATCGCCCAGCGAGCCGGGAAGAAGGACCGGGTGCGCGCGATCCACGCGAAGATCGCCAACACGCGCAAGGACGCGATGCACAAGTTCTCGACGGGGCTGGTCGAGCGCAACGCGGCGATCTTCGTCGGGAACGTGCAGGCGAAAGCGATGGTGAAGACCAAGATGGCGAAGTCCACGCTGGACGCCGGATGGGCAATGCTGAAAACGATGCTGGAATACAAGAGCCATCAGGCCGGCATCGTGTTCGAGGAGGTAAATGAAGCCTACACAACCCAGACCTGTTCGCGCTGCGGGGGCATACCCGCCAGCAGTCCGAAAGGTAGGACAGGTCTGCGAATGAGGCGATGGACATGCTGCGATTGCGGCGCGGAACACCACCGCGACGTGAATGCCGCCAGGAACATCGCCGCGCGCGGACATGCGCGTCTCGCAGGAGGAGTCCCCGTCCTTTAGGGCGGGGAGGATGTCAAGTTGCGCCGCCCCTCGTGGGCATAGGCCAGCCGCCAGCCGTGGGCGCCGCCCTTCACGAACAGCAGCAGGTGCAGCCCGTCGCTGTCGTTCAGCCGCTTGCGCGGGTCGCCCGGCTTGATGGTGCGGATTGCGGCGTCGGACGCGATCAGGTGGCGGGCCATGCGAGAACTTTTCAGTGGAGTTCTCGCGATTGTCGAGTTCTTGCAGAAGTTCTCGCACCGAACGCCCGGAGGACGATGCACGCCCCTGCACGTCACTGGACAACAAAAAAGCCCTAGAGCGTTGATTCTCTAGGGTTTTCTGCTTTGGCTTGGACGTTCTGGAACGTCTTTGCACGTTGTCTTGGTGGCGCTTCACGGACTCGAACCGCGGACCTGTGGATTATGATTCCATCGCTCTAACCGACTGAGCTAAAGCGCCAACAGCCCGCAATTATGCATAGACCCAATCAGTCGAGCAAGTGTTTTCTGCAGAAAAATTTGGTTCGGGTCTTGCTACCCTGTGCATTCCCGAACACCACACCGAGACCTGTCCCATGAGCCCACTCCATTCGATCCCCGGACGCACCAAGAAACTGCCCCCCCTGCGTGTCGGCGTGGGCGGACCGGTCGGCTCGGGCAAGACGACGCTGGTCGAGATGCTCTGCAAGACGATGCGCGATCGCTGGGATCTCGTGGTCGTCACCAACGACATCTACACCAAGGAAGACCAGCGCCTGCTCACCGTGGCCGGTGCGCTCGACCCGGAGCGCATCATGGGCGTGGAGACCGGTGGCTGTCCGCATACCGCCATCCGCGAGGACGCCTCGATCAACCTCGAAGCCGTGGACCGGATGCTGGAGAAGTTCCCCGACGCCGACATCGTCTTCATCGAGTCGGGCGGTGACAACCTGGCCGCGACCTTCAGCCCCGAACTGTCCGACCTGACGCTCTACGTCATCGACGTGGCCGCCGGCGAGAAGATCCCGCGCAAGGGTGGCCCCGGCATCACCAAGAGCGACCTCTTCGTGATCAACAAGACCGATCTGGCGCCCCATGTCGGTGCGGATCTGGGTGTCATGCGCGCCGATACGGTGCGGATGCGCCCGAACCGCCCCTTCGTGATGACCAACCTGAAGACCCGCGACGGGCTGGCCGAGGTGGTGTCCTTCATCGAGCAGCGCGGCCTGCTGGTGGGCTGAGCGGGTCAGATCTGGACCCGCGTGCCGAGTTCGATCACCGCGTTGTCCGGCAGACGGAAGTAGTCGGCGACGCTTCCGGCGTTGCGCGCCATCGTGGCGAACAGCGCCTCGCGCCAGCGCGCCATGCCCGCGCCCGGTGTCGGCACGACGATCTCGCGGCTCAGGAAGTAGCTGGTGCTGGCCGGCTCGATCGGCAGGTCCGGTGCGCGGCAGCGGCCGAGTGCCTCCGGGATGTTCGGGCTGTCCATGAAGCCGTAGTGCAGCGTGACGCGCCAGAAGCCCGGTGCGAGCGCCTGCAGTTCGAGCTGTTCCGCCACCGGGACGCTCGGTTGTTCGTGGAAGCGCACGGTCAGGATCAGGTTCTGTGCATGCAGCACCTGGTTGTGCTTGAGGTTGTGCAGCAGCGCCTGCGGCACGGTGTCGGGGTTGGCCACCGCGTAGACGGCGGTGCGGGGCGTGCGCTGCAGGGTTTCCGCGGCCAGTGCGGTCACGAAGTCCTGCAGCGGCGGGTCGTTGTCGCGGATCGCGTTCAGCAGCAGGGTGCGGCCGCGGGCCCAGGTCGCCATCAGCCCGAACAGCGCGAGTCCCATCGCCAGCGGGAACCAGCCGCCCTGCAGGAACTTCAGCGAACACGACACCACCAGCAGCACGTCCACCGCCACCAAGGCCAGCGTCACCGGCAGCACGACGACCAGCGGCAGCTTCCACGCATGGCGGACGACGAACCAGGTCAGCAGCGTCGTGATCAGCATGGTCATCGTCACCGCGATGCCGTAGGCCGAGGCCAGCGCCGACGAATTCCCGAAGGCCAGCACCGCCGCGATGACGGCCACCAGCAGCGACCAGTTCACCAGCGGCACGTAGATCTGGCCCATCTCGTGCGCGCTGGTGTGGCACACCTGCATCCGCGGCAGGAAACCGAGCTGGATCGCCTGGCGCGTCAGCGAGTACGCGCCCGAGATCACCGCCTGCGAGGCAATCACCGTCGCCGCGGTGGACAGCACCACGGCGGGCAGGATCCAGTCGTCCGGAAACAGGCGGTAGAAGGGGTTCTCGACCGCGGTCGGGTCGCGCATCAGCAGCGCGCCCTGGCCCAGGTAGTTCAGTGCCAGCGCCGGCATGACCCGGACGAAGCGACAAGCCCCGGGGTTCAGCCCGGGGTCGAGCGTTCAAGCCGGAACGGCTTGTCAAGCGACATGTATGGAAATACAGTTGTCGGATGGAAGCCGTGAAGACCCTCAAGCTACGGATCAAGGACAAGCACGCGGGCGTGCTGTCCTTGATGGCGCGCGAGGTCAATCAGGTGTGGAACTACTGTAACGAGACCAGTTCGCGGGCGATCCGCGAGCGCGGAAAGTGGCTGAGCGGGTTCGACCTGCAGAAGCTCACGGCGGGGTACTCGAAGTGCGAGGGCGTGCGGATCGGTAGCGCCACGGTGCAACTGGTGTGCGAGGAATACGCCACCCGGCGCAAGCAGTTCAAGAAGTCGAGGCTGAACTGGCGGGTGTCGAACGCGAAGGCGGCGAAGCATTCGCTCGGCTGGGTGCCGTTCAAGGCGGGCGGCGCGAAGTACAAGGCCGGGCAGATCGCTTTTCTCGGGCACAGGTTCAGTCTGTGGGACAGCTACGGGCTGAGCCGCTTCGATCTGCGCGCTGGCTCGTTCTCGCAGGACGCGCGCGGCCGGTGGTACCTGAACGTGTGCGTCAAGGTGGACGTGCTGAAGTCGGCTGGCACTGGGCTGATCGGTATCGACCTCGGCCTGAAGACGGCGGCGACGTGCTCGGACGGCGAAGAGCTGGCGTCCGGCCTGTACCGCAAGCATGAGGGCGCGCTGGGGATCGCCCAGCGAGCCGGGAAGAAGAACCGGGTGCGCGCGATCCACGCGAAGATCGCCAACACGCGCAAGGACGCGATGCACAAGTTCTCGACGGGGCTGGTCGCGCGCAACGCGGCGATCTTCGTCGGGAACGTGCAGGCGAAAGCGATGGTGAAGACCAAGATGGCGAAGTCCACGCTGGACGCCGGATGGTCAATGCTGAAAACGATGCTGGAATACAAGAGCCATGGGGCCGGCATCGTCTTTGAAGAGGTGAACGAAGCCTACACAACCCAGACCTGTTCGCGCTGCGGGGGCATACCCGCCAGCAGTCCGAAAGGCAGGACAGGTCTGCGAATGAGGCGATGGACATGCTGCGATTGCGGCGCGGAACACCACCGCGACGTGAATGCAGCCAGGAACATCGCCGCGCGCGGACATGCGCGTCTCGCAGGAGGAATCCCCGTCCTTTAGGGCGGGGAGGATGTCAACAGCACGCTCCAGGCAAGCCGGATCGGGAAGCGGCCGAAGTGGCCCATGTCGGCATAGAGCGCCTCGGCGCCGGTGACGGCCAGCACGATGGCGCCGACCGCGGCGAAGACGTGCCAGCCACGCCC
>NZ_JAAFKF010000039.1 GCF_013299175.1 Sphaerotilus sp. | reverse complement strand
CGTCGCTCCAGACGAGCGGATCGGTTGAACACAGGCCGCGCCGGATCGTGGGGTCACAGGCCAGATAGCCCTCTTGCGCGTAGTGGGCCTGCCAAGCATCGGAATAGTTGTTGAGCATCACCGTCTCAGGTGCCTGCAGTGGCCAGGGCGCCCGCAGCCCGAAGGCGCAGTGCTCGAAGCCGAGCTGACGGGCAGCGGCCGTGATCCGGGCAAACACGGCCTGCTCGCAGGGCAGGGTGTCCAGCGCCGTCAGCAGGTCGATTTGCCATGCGGTCATGGCCGGATATTAGAGGACGTTCTTGACGTGCGATAAGTCAACGCCTGAGCACCGCCTTCAACGCCACGCCCGTGTGACTCTTGCTCTTCACCACCGCCTCAGGCGTCCCGGTAACCACAACCTGCCCCCCGCCCGAGCCCCCCTCCGGCCCCAGATCAATCACCCAATCGGCTTCCGCAATCACATCCAGGTCATGCTCAATGACCACCACACTGTGCCCCGCATCCACCAGCCGATGCAGCACCCGAATCAGCTTCTCCACATCCGCCATGTGCAGCCCGACGGTCGGCTCGTCGAGCACATAGAGCGTGTGCGGCGCCCGCTGGCCGCGGCGGGTCACGTCGTCGCGGACCTTGCTCAGCTCGGTGACGAGCTTGATGCGCTGGGCCTCGCCGCCGGAGAGGGTGGGTGAGGGCTGGCCGAGGGTGAGGTAGCCGAGGCCGACGTCCTGGAGCAACTGCAGCGGGTGGGCGATGCTGGGCATGCTGGCGAAGAAGCCGACGGCCTCGTCCACCTCCATCTGCAGCACGTCGCCGATGCTCTTGCCCCGCCACGTCACGGCGAGCGTCTCGGGGTTGAACCGCGCCCCGTGGCAGAGGTCGCACGGCACCTTCACGTCCGGCAGGAAGGCCATCTCGATCGTGCGCAGCCCCTGGCCCTCGCAGCCGGGGCAGCGCCCGTCGCCGGTGTTGAAGCTGAAGCGCCCGGCAGCGTAGCCCCGCGCCTTGGCCTCCAGCGTCTCGGTGAAGAGCTTGCGGATGGTGTCCCAGAAGCCGATGTAGGTGGCGGGGCAGGAGCGCGGGGTCTTGCCGATGGGGGTCTGGTCCACCTCCAGCACGCGGTCGATGTTGCTCCAGCCCTCCAGCCCGGTGCAGCCGACCCACGCGGGGCGCTCGCCGGCCTTCTTCCCCGCGAGCTTGTGCGCCACGATCGCCTGCACGTTGGCCAGCAGCACGTCGCGGGCCAGCGTCGATTTGCCCGACCCCGACACGCCCGTCACCGCCACCAGCCGCGCCAGCGGCACCTCCACGTCCACGTTCTGCAGGTTGTGCAGCGACGCCCCGCGCAGCGTCAGCACCGGCCCGTCCGGCTCGACCGGGCGGCGCGGGCGGGTGGGGTGCTTGAGCGGGGCGTTGAGGAAGCGGCCGGTGATCGAGTCGGGGTTGGCCATCAGCTCGGCGGCGGTGCCCTGCGCGGTGACCTGGCCGCCGCGCTTGCCGGCGCCGGGGCCGATGTCGATGATGTGGTCGGCGCGGCGGATGGTGTCCTCGTCGTGTTCGACCACCACCAGCGTGTTGCCGGCGCTGCCGAGCTTGTGCAGCGCGTCGAGCAGGATGCGGTTGTCGCGCGGGTGCAGGCCGATGGTCGGCTCGTCGAGCACGTAGCACACGCCCTGCAGGTTGCTGCCGAGCTGCGCGGCCAGCCGGATGCGCTGCGCCTCGCCGCCGGAGAGCGTGGGCGCGGCGCGGTCCAGCGTCAGGTAGCCCAGGCCCACATCGCCGAGGAAGCTCAGCCGGTTGCGGATCTCGGTCACCACGTCGCGGGCGATCGCGGACTCGCGGCCGTCGAGCTTGTGCGCCTCGATCCAGCGCCGGCCGTCGTCCACCGACTTGGCTGCCACCTCCGCGATCGAGGCTTCGCGGAAACGCACCGCCCGCGACACCGGGTTCAGCCGCGCACCAAAGCAGGTGCCGCAGGTCTTGTCCTCCGCCAGCCCCTCGACCTCCGGCTCGGCGAACGTCTTCTCGCGGCCCTTGTCGCCGTCGTCCTTCACGCTGTCGTCGAGCGCCTTGCGCTGCTCGCCGGTCAACGTCAGGCCAGTGCCGACGCACTCGGGGCACCAGCCGTGCTTGCTGTTGTAGCTGAACATGCGCGGGTCCAGCTCGGGGTAGCTGGTGCCGCAGGTCGGGCAGGCGCGCTTGGTGGAGAACACCTTGGCCTTGCTGCGGAACGCGGTGGACAGGAAGCCCGCCGCCAGCGACAGGGTCAGCGACTTGGCCGTCAGCGCCGACTTGAGCGGCGTCAGCAGGTGCAGCACGCCCTTGCCATGCTCCAGCGCCTCGGCCAGCGCCGCCCGCAGCCGCGCCTCGTTCGACACATCGACCAGCAGGTCCGCCACCGGCAGCTCGATCGTGTGCTCCTTGTAGCGGTCGAGCTTGGGCCAGGCGTCGGTCGGCAGGAACTCGCCGTCCACCCGCAGGTGCGCATACCCCTTGCCCTTGGCCCACTTGGCGAGGTCGGTGTAGACGCCCTTGCGCCCGATCACCAGCGGCGCAAGCAGACCGATGTGCTGACCGCGGTGGTCGCGCAGCAGTTGCGCGGCGATCGACTCCGGCGTCTGTGGCTGCACGGCGACCCAGTCCTCGGGCGGCGCATGGAAGTCGCTGCAGGCGGGGCAGTACTGCGTGCCGAGCTTGACGTACATCAGCCGCAGGAAGTGCCAGACCTCGGTGGTCGTCGCCACGGTGCTCTTGCGCCCGCCGCGGGACAGCCGCTGCTCGATGGCGACGGTCGGCGGGATGCCCCAGACGGCGTCCACCTCGGGGCGACCGGCCGGCTGCACGATGCTGCGGGCGTAGGCGTTCAGGCTCTCCAGGTAGCGGCGCTGGCCCTCGTTGAAGAGGATGTCGAAGGCGAGCGTCGATTTGCCGGAGCCGGAGACGCCGGTGATGACGGTGAACTTGCCACGGGGGATGTTGACGGACAGGCCCTTGAGGTTGTGCTCGCGGGCGTTGACGATCTGGATGCACCCCTCTGGACTGGCTCCCCCTCCCAGCGGGAGGGGGTTGGGGGGGAGGGTGCGCCGCTGGCGAATGAGGGTCTGGAGCGGCACGCCTTCCCCCTCCCCAGCCCTCCCCCGCTGGGGGAGGGAGTAAGACAGGGCGGGTTCGGTGACTTGTCGGGGGGTGAGGGCGGCGTCGTAGTCGCGCAGCGATTTCCCCGTGTGGCTCGTCGGATGCGCCCGCAGATCGGCCGGCGTGCCCTCCGCCACCAGCTCGCCGCCCGCCTCGCCGCCTTCCGGCCCGAGGTCGACGATCCAGTCGCTGGCGCGCACCACGTCGAGGTTGTGCTCGATCACCAGCAGGCTGTGCCCGGCCTCCAGCAGCTTGCGGAACGACCGCATCAGCTTGGCGATGTCGTCGAAGTGCAGGCCGGTGGTCGGCTCGTCGAACAGGAACAGCGTGCCCTTCTTGGCCAGCTTCTGCTTGGTGGCGCTGGCGTTCTTCGCGGCTTCGGCGAGGAAGCCGGACAGCTTCAGCCGCTGTGCCTCGCCGCCCGAGAGCGTGGGCACCGGCTGGCCGAGCTTGACGTAATCGAGGCCCACGTCCGCCAGCGGCTGCAGCGCCCGCACCACCTCGCGGTCCTGCGCGAACAGCCGCACCGCGTCGGCGACGGTCAGCTCCAGCACGTCGGCGATGGACATCTGCTTGCCCAGCCGCTCGATCTTCACCTCGCGCAACTCGGCCCGGTAGCGCGTGCCGTCGCAGTCCGGGCAGCGCAGGTAGACGTCGCTGAGGAACTGCATCTCGACGTGCTCGAAGCCCGAGCCGCCGCAGGTCGGGCAGCGGCCGTCGCCCGCGTTGAAGCTGAACATGCCGGCGGTGTAGCTGCGCTGCTGCGCTTCCGGCAGCGCGGCGAACAGGTCGCGGATCGTGTCGAAGGCGCCGACGTAGCTGGCGGGGTTGGAACGTGCCGTCTTGCCGATCGGGTTCTGATCGACGAACACCGCGTCGCTCAGCCAGTCCGCGCCGAGCAGCCGGTCGTGCGCGCCGGGCGACTCGGTGGCTTGCCCGAAATGCCGCGCCAGTGCCGGGGCCAGCACGTCCTGGATCAGCGACGACTTGCCCGAGCCGCTCACGCCCGTGACGCAGACCAGCCGCTGCAGCGGGAACTCGACCGTCACGTTCTTCAGGTTGTGCTCGCGGGCGCCTTCGAGGACGAGGCGCGGCGTGCTGTCCAGCACCGGCCGCGCCAGCCCGAGGCCGATCGTGCGCCGCGCCCCGAGGTAGGCGCCGGTCAGCGTCTCGGCGCCTTTCAGGTCTTCGGGCGTGCCATCGAAGACGATGCGCCCGCCTTGGGTGCCGGGGCCAGGGCCGAGGTCGATGATCCGGTCGGCGGCGAGCATCACGGCCGGGTCGTGTTCCACCACCACCAGCGTGTTGCCCGCGTCGCGCAGCCGTGCCATCGCTTGGTTAATGCGGTCCATGTCGCGCGGATGCAGCCCGATCGACGGCTCGTCCAGCACGAACAGCGTGTTCACCAGCGACGTTCCCAGCGCGGTCGTCAGGTTGATCCGCTGCACCTCGCCGCCCGAGAGCGTGCGGCTCTGCCGGTCCAGCGACAGGTAGCCCAGGCCCACGTCGCAGAGGTATTTCAGCCGCGTGCGGATCTCGTCGAGCAGCAATTCGAGCGCGTCATCCAGCAACTGCGAGGGCAGCTCCAGCCCGTCGAAGAAGCGCCGCATCCGGTCGATCGGCAGCAGCATCAGGTCGTGCAGGCTCAGGCCGGGCAGGGCTTCAAGCTGCGCCCGCGACCACTTCACGCCGACCGGCAGGAAGCGTTTCTCCGCTGGCAAGCCCAGATCCGCTTGTTCCTTCTCGCCCAGTCGCCACAGCAGCGACTCCAGCTTCAGCCGTGCCCCGCCGCAGACGCCGCAGGGCGTGTAGCTGCGGTACTTCGACAAGAGCACGCGGATGTGCATCTTGTACGCCTTGCTCTCCAGGTACTCGAAAAAGCGCCGCACGCCATACCACTGCGCTTTCCACTCGCCCGTCCAGTTCGGCGAGCCGTCGATCACCCACGACTGCTGCGCCGCGCTCATCTGGCTCCACGCCGTGTCGCGGGGAATGCCGGCGTCGCCCGCGTACTTGAGCAAATCGTCCTGGCACTCCTGCCACGCCGGCGTCTGCAGCGTCTTGACTGCGCCGCCGCGCAGCGTCTTGCGGTGGTCCGGGATGACCAGCCCGAAATCCACCCCGATCACCCGCCCGAAGCCGCGGCAGGTCTCGCAGGCGCCAAACGCCGAGTTGAACGAGAACATCGACGGCTGCGGCGCGCTGTAGCGGCGTTCCGACTCGGGGCAATGCAGCCCCTGGCTATACCGCCAAACGCTGTCCGCTGCGTCTTGGCTCCCTCCCCCAGCGGGGGAGGGCTGGGGAGGGGGAACCCCCGCACCAATCGCATAAACATTGCACCTGCCACTCCCCCGCTTCAACGCCGCCTCCAGCGCCTCCACCACCCGCACCTTCTCCGCATTCGAGAACCGGAACCGGTCCGCGACCACGTCCAGCACCTTGCGCGGCCCGGTCGGCGTGGCGACCACGCGCTCGGCCTGCACGCGGGTGTAGCCGCTCGCGGACAGCCACTGCTCGACCTCCTCGGGCGTGACCGTGGCCGGCAGCTCGACCGGGAACGTGATGACCAGCCGCGGATCACCCGCCGCCGCACTGCGTGCCTGCAGGTCGAGCCAGATGCTCTGCGGATCGTCCTCGCGCACGGCCTGCGCGGTGTCCTGGTCGAACAACTGCGCAGCGCGGGCGAACAGCAGCTTCAGGTGGTCGTTCAGCTCCGTCATCGTGCCGACCGTGGAGCGGCTGGTGCGCACCGGGTTGGTCTGGTCGATGGCGATGGCCGGCGGCACGCCTTCGACCGAATCCACCGCAGGGCGGTCCATCCGGTCGAGGAACTGGCGGGCGTATGCCGAGAAAGTCTCGACGTAGCGCCGCTGGCCTTCGGCGTAGAGCGTGTCGAAGACCAGCGATGACTTGCCCGACCCGCTGGGGCCGGTCACGACCGTCAGCTCACCCGTGCGGATGTCGAGGTCGAGGTTCTTGAGGTTGTGCTGGCGGGCGCCACGGATTCGGATCAGGCCGGTCATCAGGAAGGTTCTCGCGGGGCGAAGCGGAACATTCTAGGGACGTGGCGCCCCTGTGCGTCAGTCCGGGACTTTGAGCGTCAATCCCGTCATGACGATCTGGTCAGCCGCCGCTGGCGCCGTGGCGATGGCCGGCACGTTGGCGGCCGTGAGCGCGGTGGCGCTGGTGGCACGCGGCGTGGTCCGCACGACCTGGCTGACCGGCAGCGCCGCGCCGGTCGTCAGGTGGCTCCACACCGCGTTCAGCGCCTGGTTCAGGTACGGGTGCAGCGGCACGGCCTTGGTGTCGTAGCCGAGCAGCGCCCCGAAGGCGATGAAGGTGTCGAAGTGCTGCGCGTTCGTCACCTCGATGTAGCGCACCTTGGCAGCGTCCGAAGCCGGGTCGGTGAGCTGGTTCTTGCCGAAGTAGGCGCGGGCGGTGTGGTTCACGGGCAGCAGCGTGTCACTGCGGCCTGCCACGATGATCGTCGGCTTGCTGCGCAGTTTCGCCGTGAGCTGCACCGCGTTCACCCCGGCGATCACGCGGTCGGACTGCGCCTTGAGCGTGCCGGTGAGCGTGGCGCCCGTGGCTTCGTCCTGGCCGGTGGCCAGCGAGCGCAGGCACAGTGCGCCGTCGAGCGCGAAGTCGGCCGTGCCGCTGGTGGGCGAGGTGGCCAGGAAGTCGAGCTTGGCGCCGCCGACCGACCGGTCGTAGACGAGGTTCACGCCGCCGGTCGGCGGGATGCCGTTGCCGCTGGCGAACAGACCGGCCTGCGTGGCGGGCACCTGCGCGGCGACATCACCCGTCGCCGTCGTGTTCGCCATGCTGAAGCCGCACACGCTGTCGGTGACGCTGAAGCGGCCGTAGGTGTTGACGTAGGTGACGGCGATCGCGTTGGTGGCGAAGCGGTAATGCGACTGCTGGAAGAAGTTGCTCTCGGCCTGCCAGCCGTAGCGGTTGAGCTTGGCGAGCGCCGCATCAGCCTGTGCAGCCAGCGTGGAGCCCGTCAGCAGACCTTTGGCGGCGAGTGCGGTGCAGCGGTTCTGTGCGGCGGTGTTGAACGCGGCCGGCCAGAACGCGGCGGCCAGCACCTGGCTTGCCTGTGCGGACAGCGCGGCGCAGGGCTGGTAGACGTTGGCGTAGGTGAAGTAGTCGAGCAGTGGCTTGCTGTGGGTCGCCACCGTCACTGCGCCTTGCTGGATCGTCAGGCCATCGTTGGCGCCGGGCTGGGCGTTCGGCTCGGAGACCGCCACGCCGTCGATCAGGCCCTCGGTATCCTGCTCGGCCGCGGCCAATGCCGCACCGCCGCCGTTCGACACCGACGAGGCGATGACGATCGTGTTGGCCGGGACGATGGTGCGGACCTTCTTGTTCGGGTCGGCGGTGGTCGCGCTGCCGTAACGCTCGTTCAGCACGTAGAAGGCCAGTCGCACCGCGTCGAGCGTGTTCCGGCCCCAGTCCTTTTCGGGGTTCTGCTGCGAGTGGGCGTGCTTGTAGGCGACACGGTTGGGCGTGGCGGTGTTGAAGGCGGCGACATCCGAAGCCGCAGCCGCCGACTGGAAGAGCGTCTTGCCGGCGGCGGTGCTGGCGTTGAGCATGGTGCCGTCGCGGGCCATCACGGCGCCGCTGGTCAGGTCGTGCAGGCCGTTGCCGCTGCCCTTGTCGGTGTAGGCGACCGCGCAGCCGCGTTTCAGGCCCCACTCGCCCGCCGTGCCGATGGCGCCGTAGACACCCCGCGAGCCGGAGGAGGTGGCGGTGACGATGCACGGCCGGCCGGGCTGAAAGCTGTCGGGGATCTGCACCATCAGCGTGACGTTCTGGCGGCCGGTGCCGTCGTCGGCGTAGGCGGTGTACTCGCGGCCGGCGATCTTGCCTTCGCCGAGCGTGTTGCCGCCGTTCAGGTCGATGTTCGGGCCGTAGAGGGTGCCCATGCCGCCCGCGGCGGTGTAGTCCACCAGCGCGCGGTAGTTGTTGTAGACCGCGTTGCGGCGCAGTTCGGCCGCAGTCGGCGTCGCAGGAGCCGCGTAGGCCGGCGCGGCGCCCAACAGGCCGGTCTTGCCGAGTCCGGCGGTCAGCAGGTCGTCGGTGGTGCCGTCGTAGACCTTCTCGGTGATGGCGCCCGAGAGTCCTGCGGGCAGGCGGTTGTGGTCCTCACGGTAGGAGGCACAGCCGCCCAGCAGGGCGGCAACGGCCACCGCGAGGGTGGTGCGGGTCAGGTTCAGGCCCGGAATCAGGGTTGGCTGGTGCATGGAGTTCTCCCGGAGATGCGTACCACCACACCTTGCCATGCTGGCGGATTTGCGCCATGCCGAAATCCCCCAACACCCGCAAAAACCCTGCGACCGTCAGCCTGCCAGTCAGCCCACCAGCGTGGCGAGGGTGTCCAGCGCCGCGGTGTCCATGGGTTCGAATCCGCTGAAGCGCAGATCGTCCAGGATCTTCTTGCCCGACGGGTCGGCCCCCATGCCGCAGAGCACCTCCCGCACCTCGTCGATCCGCTCGGCCAGCTCCGGCCCGACGCAGAAGCAGTGCGAGGCCATCCGGCTTTCGGTGGCGGTGACGATCTCCAGCGACTCGCGGGTGGAGGCGCTCAGGCCATGCCACGTCTCGTTGAACACAAAACCGACATCGGCCTGACCACCGAGCACGGCCTGCGCGGCCTTCAGGTGGTTGCCGGCCATCTGGAAGGTGCAGTCGGCCAGCGGGATCTGCAGCTTGTTCAGCAGCGTCAACCCGAGGAAATGCACGATGAGCTTGTCGGTGGCCGAGGACACCTTCAGCGGTCGGGTGGCCGGCACTCCGACGCCGCGGCGTGCCACGAGCATGGTTTCGTCGTACACGCCGGTGGGCCGCGCCACAGGCACGAAGCCGCGCTCATGCACGTATTTCAGTGCGCTGAACGGATTGGCATAGACGAGGTGGTACCCCCCGGCGAGTACCCGCTCACGTTCCACGTTGAAGTTGTCGAAGGGATCGAACCGCATCGCCAGCCCGAGCTTGCGCTGCAAGTAGGTGTTGATGAGGAACCAGCCCGCCAGATTCTTGGCGGTGTCGTGCGGGCAGACGGAGAGGCGGTACTTGGTGTGCATGGGTGTGCGACGCAGCAAGGCGATGGTCCCGATTGTCGGTATCGCCGCGGATACTGAACGCCGGGAGTCCCATGGTTCTTAGGGGTTTCTTTCGCGGAGGGAGGCTGTTGGAATCCGGCTCCGCGTCGCGTGGGGGTCTGAACCTGGCGCTCACTGCACCTCAGCCCTCGGCGATGGGATCGTCAGATTCCAACAGCGCCACCGTCAGCGCACTGCACGGGAGGCGTGCGCTGCGCAGTCGTTGTCGTTGCTTGAGGAGCGAGTCCCGCTGCAACATGGACTGCATTGACGCACAGTGCCGCAGAAGGCAAGTAACCAGATCTGGCCCGTACCACGGGGTGGTCGCGTGTGTTTTGGGGGCTGGTGGCGCGCCTGCTGGGTTGAAATCGTGCAAATTGCCCATTTGTGGTGGGGTGCCCACCTGTTTCGGGGGTTCCTCTGCCGGTTTGTTCCAGTGCGTTTCGATGCGTGCAGTAACACTCCTGCACTGGATCGTCACACAGTGCCCGTGTCCTGGCGGCTATCGGGGGGCCGGCACTTTCTGCGCTTCGATGTCGAGGTAGGACCACCAGTTCAGCCAGAACGGCGCCCGCCGGTAGCCGATCACCTGCGGATGGGTCAGGTCGGTGATGAGCCGATGCACATGGAAGCGGTAGGGCGCGTAGGCCAGCAGCAGCCGGTTCGCCTCGCGGAAAGCCTCCAGCCGTTCGGGGCCATCGGGCAGCGCGGTGATGCGCTCGTAGACCTGGTCGAACGCCGGCAAGCGGAACCGGGCCATGTTGCCCTGACCCGCCGAAGGACCGTAGCCACACTCCAGCGCCCCTTGCCCATCGGGTGATCCGGCGCTCGACCCGACCCGCCACAGCATGAACTTGCCGGCGCGGGTGGACTTCAGGTTCTCGCCCCACTGCCCGACCTTCAGCTCCATCTTCAGGCCCAGCGCGTCCATGTTCTTCTTGTAGATCTCGTCGAGCTGGCGGCTGGTCTGGTCCGCCTGCGTCAGGATCACCAGCGTCAGCTTCGCGCCGTCCGGCCGCTCGCGCCAGCCGTCGCCGTCGCGGTCCGTGTAGCCCCAGGTGTCGAGCAGGGCGCGGGCGCGGGCCGGCTGGAACTCGCCGATTTCGGTGCGCAGGGCGGGGTCGTGGCCGTAGGTGCCGGGCTGGATGCCGGCCTGCGCGGGCACGGCCTCCCCACGGCGGCCCAGGCGGATCTCGCGCCGGATGTCCATGCCCAGGCTGATGGCGCGGCGCAGCGCGACCTGCGGCGGCGCCAGCCCGCCGATCAGCGGGTCTTCCATGTTGAACACCGTCATCGTCACGTCCGCACCGGCGATCCGGTACTTGCGGATGCCCTTCTTCGCGAGGTGTGGCGCGAGTTCACCCTTCACCAGCGCCTGCGGGATGTAGTCGGCGGGGACGCGCTCCAGCATGTCCTGCTCGCCGTTGAGAAAGGCGAGCCAGCGGGGCTGGGCCTCCTCGATGATCGACACCTCCACGCGGTCGAGCATGGGGATGCGCCGGCCCTTGAAGCGGGCGAGCAGCGCGTGGCCTTCGGTGTCGTCGGCGTTGGGGGTGGCGTCGTAGAAACGCGCGCGGTAGCCGGTGAAGCGCTCCATCACGATCATCGAGCTGCGCCGCCACTCGGCGAGGCGGAACGGGCCGGTGCCGATCGGGTGTTCCGCCACCTTGTCGCCGTAGAACTCGACCACCTCGCGGGCCATCGCCTCCATGCCGGCCAGCGTGTAGAGGAACCGAGGCCGTGGTGCGCGCAGCCGGAACCGCAGCGTGTAGCGGTCCAGCGCCTGTGCGCCCTCGACCGGCCGGTCGTAGTCGAAGGGCTTCTTCGACTGGATCGCCTCGTCGCGCAGCGCCTGCAGGCCGAGGATGCCTTGCTCTTCGAGCGAGGTATGGCCGGGGCTCTTGGTGGCGGGGTCGTAGTAACGCTTGAGGGTGTAGACGTAGTCTTCGGCGGTCAGCTCGCGCGGCTTGCCCTTGAACGCGGGGTCGTCGTGGAACAGGATGCCGGGGCGGATCTTCAGCGTGAAGCTGCGGTGGTCGTCGGCGATCTCGGGCAGGGCGACGGCGGTGCAAGGGCGGATCAGGAACGGCCGCGCGAGGTGGTCGTACTCCAGCAGCGTCTCGAAGATGTGCGCGGTGATGGTGTGCGAGTAGATGTCGCTCACCTGGGGCGGATCGAAGCCGGTTTCCGCGGCGTTGAAGGCGTAGCGCAGCACCTTGGCTGGCGCAGCGGCGCCAGCGCCCGCATCGGCCGCGTGCAGCCAGTCCGGGGTGGCCAGCAGGCCGGTGCCAGCCGCGGCGGCGGTCAGCAGATCACGTCGCGTCGGGGTCACAGGCGCCTCCAGGCAGCAGGGAAAAGAGTCAGTTGCGAGCGGCGTTGAGCTGGTCGCGGGTGTCGAGGGCGACGCGGCGGGCTGCATCAGCGAAATCCTCACCGCGGCTGGCGTAGAGCACGGCACGCGAACTGTTGACGACGATCGTGCCCGCCGCGGTCAGACCAGCCTTCACCGTCGCTTCGGCATCCCCACCCTGTGCGCCCACGCCGGGAATCAGCAGCGGCAACGTCGGCGCGATCTCGCGCACGCGGGCGATTTCGGCCGGGAAGGTGGCCCCGACGACGAGGCCGAGCTGGCCGGTCGTGTTCCATTGGCTGTGCGCAAGGTGGGCCAGGTGCTCGAACAGCCGCGGTTGGCCCGGCACATCGGCCAGGCGCTGCATCTGCCAGTCGTTGCCGCCGGGGTTGGACGTGCGGCACAGCAGGATCACGCCCTTGTCCGCGTAGGCGAGGAAGGGTTCGACCGTGTCGCGGCCCATGAACGGCGACAGCGTGACCGCATCGGCCCGGTAGCGCACGAAGGCTTCACGGGCGTACTGCTCGGCGGTCGAGCCGATGTCGCCGCGCTTGGCGTCGAGGATCACCGGCACGTCGGGTGCCACGGCCTTGATGTGCGCCATCAACTGTTCGAGCTGGTCCTCGGCGCGGTGGGCGGCGAAGTAGGCGATCTGCGGCTTGAAGGCGCAGACGAGGTCTTTCGTCGCGTCCACGATGGCGGCGCAGAAGTCGTAGATCCGGTCTGCATCACCGGCCCAGGCGCCGGGGAACTTCGACGGCTCCGGGTCGAGGCCGACGCAGAGGAGGGAGTTGTGCAGGCGCGTGGCGCGGGCGAGCTGGGTGGTGAAGGTCATGGTGACTGCGAATATCGGGATATTGGACGATCTGGACGATCGGGTTCACCGCATCAGCAGCAGGCTGGACAACGGCATGGTGACGATGCGCGGATCATCGCTGTAGGCCGCGTCGTTCTGCGTGATCAGCAATCCGAACGGTGCGTTGTAGACAGATTTTTCGATGAAGGACCGCAAGCCGCGGGTATCACCATGGTCGATGCGGGTGCGGTATTTGATTTCAACGGGTATCCGCTGGTCGCCGACGGTCAAGACGAAATCAACTTCGGGTTCACTGCCACGTTCCGGGAAGTGATGGACGCCGAGATGGATCATCGACTTGAAGAACTGCCCTGCCACGCTTTCAGCGATGTGCCCTGCCAATACGCTCAGATGTGGCGCGGCCTGCAATCCTTGCACGGTCAATGGTATTTGTTCCTGCAGCCACGCCGCGCGCAACGCATGGTCGGACAAGATGATCTTGGCGGCTCCCTTGCGCCTTTTCAGACGCAGCTCCAGCGGCTCGATCAACCGGACCAGCAAGGTGGCGTCGAGAAATTTCAGATACGCAAGGATGCGGGTCCAGCCGATGTTGGCGTCCAGGCCCGTGCGAACCTCGTCCAGATAGCTTTTCTGGGCAGGGGATTGCCCGGCATAGCGACAACTGAGGCGAAAAACCTCTTCCAGCAGCGGCTCATCCCGCCGCCGGCCGCGCTCCCCGACCCGCAGGTCATGCTGAATGGCGCGCCGAACCACAGTTTCCACGAGTTGCGTGGACACCTCGTCCCAGGTGGCTTCTGCATGGGTATGGGCGAGCGGGTAGGCGCCAAACGTGGAGAATGAAGCGAACGCCTCGTCACGCAAGGTCTGGTGCTGGAGGCCGAATGCCTTGAGGCCAAGCCAGAATTCCTTGTTCTTGAGCGGAGCCAGTCCATTGAATGGCAAATAGGGGTCCATGCTGCCGAAGCCCCGAAGCTGTGCAATTTCCCGCAGTAGCAACGGACCCATTTCGATGGTGGACAACCTGCCGGCCAAACTGTCACGCCCGGCTTCGATGCGCAAGGCCGAACTGCCTGTGACGACGGCCCTGACGGGCTGCAGATCCACCAGATGCTTGACCTGCGTGGCCCAGTCGGGAAGATTCTGCACCTCGTCCAGCAGAAAATAGACCGGGCCACCTTGGGACTGTGCAAACGCATTGATGGACGAGTGCAGGATGTTGTCGGCGTACCAGGCGGCCAAGTCCAGAATGGGGCTTTCCAGCTTCTGCAGTTGCGGAATGTCGTCGAATTGGACGCGCAAGATCCTCCTGGGATCGACGCCAGCATCCAGCAAACTGTTGGCAATCTGGTTGAGCGTGGTGGTCTTGCCGACCTGGCGCGTTCCTCGCAGGACGGTGACGGGCGCCAATCCTGCCTTGAGTCCTTTCAGCGTGGGGGCGAAGGCCCACCGATGCGTGCTGGGCACACCGAATTGCCGCTCACCTCGCCACCAAGGATTGGCATCGCGCAACAAGCGTTCCTTCCCCGCAGCGAGAATCCCCGGCAAGCTGAGATTGAGCTGTTTCATGACACCTCTCCTTTGTGTGGTCGCATTCGCAGATGCAGATGCAAGAGCGCGTTCGATCAAATGCGCCGTGCCAACTCCGCCGCCATCCCCGTGTAGCTCCCCGGCGTCATCGCCAGCAGCCGGTCCTTCTCGTGCTGCGGCAGCGCCAGATCGGTGACGAACCCGCGCATCAGCTCGGCCGTCATCGGCTGCCCGCGCGTGAACTTCTTCAGTTGCTCATACGGCTCCGGCAGGCTGTAGCGGCGCATCACCGTCTGGATCGGCTCGGCCAGCACTTCCCACGCGTCATCGAGGTCATTGGCCAGCGCCTCGGCGTTCAGCTCCAGCTTGTCCAGCCCACGCAGCAAACTGTCGTACCCCAGCAGCGCATACCCCAGCGCCACGCCCATGTTGCGCAGCACGGTCGAGTCCGTCAGATCCCGCTGCCAGCGGCTCACCGGCAGCTTCTGCGCCAGGTGGGTCAGCAGCGCACTCGCCAGCCCGAAGTTGCCCTCGGCGTTCTCGAAGTCGATCGGGTTGACCTTGTGCGGCATGGTGGACGAGCCGACCTCGCCTTCCTTGGTCTTCTGCTTGAAAAATCCCAGCGAGATGTAGCCCCACACGTCCCGCGACCAGTCGATCAGGATGGTGTCCACGCGGGTGAAGGCGTCGAACAGCTCGGCCATGTAGTCGTGCGGCTCGATCTGGATCGTGTACGGGTTGAACGTCAGGCCGAGCGCGCCTTCGATCACGCCGCGGCTGAACCCTTCCCAGTCGTGTTCGGGGTAGGCCGACAGGTGGGCGTTGTAGTTGCCGACCGCGCCGTTCATCTTGGCCAGCAGCTTGACCGAGGCGATGCGGGTGCGGGCCGTCTTCAGCCGGGCCACGACGTTGGCAATTTCCTTGCCCACCGTGGTCGGGCTGGCGGTCTGGCCGTGGGTGCGGCTGAGCATGGGCACGCTGGCGAACTGCTGCGCCTGCGCGGTCATCCGGGCGATCACCTTGTCCAGCATCGGCAGCATCACCTCGTCCCGTGCGCTCTTCAGCATCAGCGCGTGGCTGGTGTTGTTGATGTCCTCGCTGGTGCAGGCGAAGTGGACGAACTCGCCGCGGCTTTCCAGCTCCGGGTGCCCGGCGATGCGGCGCTTGATCCAGTACTCGACCGCCTTCACGTCGTGGTTGGTGGTCTTCTCGATGTCCTTGATCGCCTGCGCGTCGGCTTCCTTGAAGTGGATCACCAGCGAGCGCAGCAGGCCGCGACCCGCCTCGGACAGCGCCGGGAACTCGGCAAACCCGGCGTCCGACAGTGCGATGAACCACTCGATCTCGACCTGCACGCGGCGGTGCATCAGGCCGAACTCGCTCAGCAGCGGGCGCAGCGCGGCGACCTTGCCGGCGTAGCGGCCGTCGAGCGGGGACAGGGCGGAGAGGGCGGACAGGGGGAGGCTGGCGTTGTGCATGGCAGATACCGGATTCGGGGAGCAGCTCGGGATTGTAGGTTTGCCGCCCCGCCATCGCCGCGCTGGCGCTTGTCTGCGGCGGACACGCGGATTAAGCGCCGGGCCATGCGCGTGTCCACCGGCGGGCTAAGGCCGCCTGCTTAACGTGCAGGTGTCGGTGCTGCAACGCCGATGTTCCTTCCCTCCGATCCACACCACTGCCACACCACGGCATCCAAGGAGTTCCCCATGGCCACCCCCATCGTCGTTCGTTTCGAGAACAACTACTCCGGTCTGGTCGTCACAGGCGTGACGGGCGAGTATTCGGAAAACCCGCCCCCGGTGTCCAACTCGCAGTTCCTGGTGGACCGCAACGAGGTCGTCGAGGTCCATGTCCACTGGGACACCAGCGGCTCCAACCCGATCGCCCTGCATGCGCTCGACCTCATCGCCGACTGGGAGGGCGAGGCCGTGCTGCACGCGATCAGCCCGTCGGCCGTGACCGCCGCGGTGGTCGGAACGCCGACGGCGTTCGTGGCCGGTGCCGCGTCGATGGCCTTCACCTTCGCGGCCAACACGCTGCAGAACGGCATCTACCGCCTCTACGTGCGCGTGAGCCTGCGCGACAAGCCGGCGCTCGGGGTCCATTACCTGCCGGTCAACATGGTGGGTGAGTCGAACCCGATCCTGGTGTTCGACGCCATCTGATCGTTCTCGCCCAGTCCGGCCCGGTCACACGGGCTGACGTGCCCCGATCCGCCGCATCAACGCCCTCGTCTCGTCGTCCGGTGCCAGACCGAGTCGGCGGACGAGGGCGCGTTCGCAGGTGCGCCACTGCCGCTCGGCGAGCTGCGGCTGGCCGAGCCGGGCGTAGCAGCGCATCACCCGGCGGTGTGCAGTCTCGTTGCACTCGTCGAGCGCGAGGTGGCGCTGACTGGCGCGCACGCAGCCGTGCAGATCGCCCTGGACTTCGCGCAGGTCCGACAGCCGCTCCAGCACCAGGTTGAGCCGGTCGCGCAGCGCCTGCGACTCGGCGATCAGCACCGGCTCGCGCTCGCCCTCTTCGACCAGATCGCTGCGGTAGAGCGCCGCGGCGATCTCGTAGTGGGCGATGGCCTGGAGCGGAGTCCCGGCGAGATCGGCCTGCTCGCCCTGGCGGGCCTGCGCTTCGAACTGCTCCACATCGAGCCAGGTGTCGCCAGCGGTGGTGATCTGGTAGCCCTCGTCGCCGTGGTGCAGCAGGTGCGGATCGCCCAGTTGGCGGCGCACCCGGTGCAGGTTGACGTGGAGGTTGTTGCGTGCTGCGGCCGGATCGGCGTCGGGCCAGAACAACTGGCACAGCCGCGCCCGTGGCACGGGCCGGCGCCGGTGCAGCAGCAGATACACCAGCACGCTGCGCGCCTTGCCATGCGGCAGGGTCGGTGCCAGCGTCGCATCCACCCAGAGCTGCAGCCCGTCGAGCATCTGCACGGTCAGCGCGGCTTGCGCGTGCGTGTCTGCGTTGGCATGGGCATGGGCGTCGGTGGCCGGGAGCGGCAGGGTCTGCGCCGGAGCGGGCGGCCAGTCCGGCATGGACGGTGGCATGGCCGGTCGGGCCGGCGCCACGCTGCCTGCCGCGTCCCCGCGGGACAGGGTGGCATCCCATGCCCCCAGCAGCATCCGCGTGGCGGCGAGGAGGTGGAGCAACCCATCCGGCCCCGCCAGATCGGCCAATGCGGCGGGCAGTGTGTTGACCAGTGGCCCTGGTCGCAGGGGGTTCGCGGGTTGACGTTTGTCCATGGGCAGGAACTGCTGTGCCTTGAACTGTGAACAAAGTCACAAATCGGCGATGCTGGCATTTTTACGTTTTTTCACAGACAACGGTATTCCGCCATGTGCTGCCATGCCGCGGCACGTCCTCAGTTCTGGGGAAGCCGCACGCGGTTCCGCACACGAAATAATGGGCATTCGCAGAACCCCCCAGGCAGTGAAGGTATTGGGACTCCATGCATGACCAGAATCCGCCCATCCGCATGTTCGGCGAGGGACCGCAGCGGCGCTACCTGACGGTCGTGTTCTGTGACCTTTGCGACTCGACACGCCTGAGTGCGGCGATGGAGTCGGAGTGGTACGCGGTGATCCTGGCCGCGCTGCGCCAGACGTACACCGAGGTGCTGACCCGCCACGGCGGCACGGTGGCGCGCATCCAGGGCGACGGGGTGCTGGCGATCTTCGGCTATCCCGCACCGGGCGAGGACGACGCCCGCCGCGCCACGCAGGCGGTGCTGGCGCTGCACGCCGCCGTGCGCCAGATGCCGCCTGGCATGGAGACACATGGCCCGCTGGCGCTGCACTCGGGCATCCACTGCGGGCTGGTGCTGCTGGACGACGGCGATGCGGTGCGCGGCCGTTTCGATCTGCTGGGCCGTGTGCCCAATCTGGCCGCGCGGCTGTGCGAGGTCGCCGGCCGGGACGAGATTCTGGTCAGTGCGGAGGCGCTCGGGCCGGAGTTTCGCTATTTCGAGACCAGCCCGCTGCGCCAGATTCCCGTCAAGGGGCGTGCCGAGTCGATGGCGGCCTACCGTGTTCTGGGCCACGCGGGCGAGTCAGGGCGCCAGCAGGCCCGGCGCCGGCGCAGCCTGCTGCCGTTCGTGGGCCGCCGCGAGGTACTGGAGGGACTGGCGCTGTGCCTGCAGCAGGTCGGCCGGCACGGGGGACTGCGGTGTGTGGCGGTGCTGGGCACGGCCGGCGTGGGCAAGACCCGGCTGGTGCAGGAGTTCCTGTCCCGCCAGACACCCCAGGCTTGCCGCGTGCTGCGGGGGGATTGCGAGAACCCGTTCAGTGCCGAGCCGTTCCAGCCCTTTCTGCAGATGTTGCGCACGCTGTTCGGACTCGCGCATGGGCAGACCTCTGCCCATGCCGCCACCGCGGTCAGGTCTCGGCTGGACGCGATCGGGCCGGCGGTGGCCGCGCACCGGGGGGTGTTGCTGCGGGCACTGTCGCTGCCCGATCCGCAGGCGGGGGCCGGCGCACCGCCGCGCCGGCTGGTGGCCGAGGCGCTGGTCGGTGCGCTGCGGGTGCTGTTGGCGGCGCTGGCTCGCCAGCAGCCGCTGGTGCTGGCGCTGGACGACTGGCAGTGGGCCGACGAAGCCTCGCGCCAGGCGCTGACGGCGGTGCGGGCGCTCGACGATCTGCCCATCCTGGTGCTGGTGGCGGCCCGCGAGCTGGCGCCGTCCGACCTCCATCTGCTGGGCGCCGATCCACTGACCTTGCCGCCGTTCGACGCTGCCGAGGCGGCGCAGGCCGTGCAGCACCTGCTGCCGGACATCGATCCTTTCGAGTCTGCGACCCTGCAGCACTATGCGGGTGGCAATGCGCTGTTCATCGAGGAGCTGTGCCACGCGGTCGCCCAACCGGATGGCGAGCGCACCGCCGGTCGCCCCCATGGCACCGCGGCGTGGCTGGACATCCTGATCGCCTCCCGGCTGGCGCGGCTGCCTGTGGTGCAGATCGGGTTGCTGCAGGCGGCGGCCGTCATCGGCAACGTCGTGCCGGCCTGGCTGCTGGAGGCGGTCACGGGGCGTGGCGCCGACGATCCGCTGGTCCGGGATCTGGCCGGGCTGGACTTCATGTTTCCGGGCGAACGTGCCCAGACCCTGCGCTTCAAGCACGGGCTGACCCGCGACGTGATCTACGACTCGGTCGGCCTGCACCAGCGCCGCGCCATGCACCTGCGCATCGCCCAGGCCATCGAACAGCACCGCCAGCCCGACGACGCGGACGCCTCGCTGGAGCTGCTGGCCCACCACTATGGTGCGGCCGGCCAGTCGGTGCAGGCCAGCCACTTCGCCGAACGCGCGGGGGACAAGGCGCTGGCGGCGTCTTCGCTGGACCGCGCACGCCTGCAGTACCGTGCGGCGTTGTCTGCCCTGGACCAACAGCCGCTGTCGGACGAACGGATCCTGCACTGGATCCAACTGTCACAGCGGCTGGCGCTGGCCTGCGTGTTCGATGCCTCGCGCCACGATCTGACGCTCTGTGTCCGCGCGGTCGCGCTGGCCGAGCAGACCGGCGACACGGCGGCGCAGGCCCGCACGCTGTACTGGTTGGCCTATCTGCACTACGCACTGGGCGAGTCGCGGGCCTGTGTGCTGCAGGGCGAGCGGGCGCTGGCGCTGGCCCGCCAAGTGGGCGACGGGCCGCTGGAGGTGCAGATCTGCGCCACGCTCGGACAGGCGCTGGCGTCGTCGGCGGACTATGCCCCGGCCATGGCGCTGCTGCGTGAGGCGTCGGACATCAAGCGACAGCACCTCTCCGGGCGCGGCACGGCGGTGGGGTTGGCCTACACCCTGACCTGTCTGGCGGCGGTGCAGGGTGATCGCGGCGACTTCGTGCAGGCCAGTGCGCTGTTCGACGAGGCGCTGGAGGTGGTGCGTGACACCGGGCACGAGGTGGGGGCATCGATCCGTGGCTGGCGTGCCGCCGTGCTGTTGTGGCAGGGGCGCTGGGAGGAGGCGCGACAGACGGCGGCCGAGGCCTACCGCATTGGCGAGCAGGTGCGCAGCCTGTTCTCGTTCTCGATGAGCCGTGCGGCCGGCAGCTACGCGCAGTGGCGGCTCGACGGCTCGGACACCGCGCTGCAGGGGGTGCTCGACGCCACGGCCTGGCTGGCGCCGCGGGATGGCGGGTTGTTCGAGTCACTCAACCACGGCTGGCTCGTGGACGGGCTGCTCCGCGCGGGCCGGGTCGGCGAGGCGCGCACCCACGCAGCGCGGGCACTGCAGCGTGGCCGGCGACGCGACTGGCTCGGCGGGGCGATGGCGGCGCGGGCGATGGCCTGGGCCGCGGCGCAAGCGGGGGATCTGCCGCGTGCGGAGCGCGGCCTTGCGCTGGCGCTGCGGGTGGCCGACACCCGCGATTCGGCCCACGAACGGGCCGTGACGCAGTGGACGGCTGCGCGCATCGCACTGCTGTGGGGAGACACCGGCCGCGCCCGACAGTGGCTCGACCCGGCCGAACTGGCGTTCGAGGCGATGGCCATGCCCTGGCATCTGGCCGAGGCCCGCACGCTGCGCACGCAGATGTAGTCCGTGTGCCGTGTGCCGCCGGAGCGGTGTCAGCGCCGGGCGATGCGGCTGGTGATCGGGTTGACACCTGCACTGGTCGGGCTGGTGAAGGGCAGGTTCTGTACCAGCACCGGCCATGCCACCGCCACGGTGGCGCTGAAGTCGTCGAAGGCCACGCCCATCAGCAGCGACACCGGCTGCTGGCGGGCCAGGGTGCGCATCCCCTGGCGCTGCTGCAATTGGCCCAGCTCGGTACACAGGGCGCCCAGCGTGCCGCGGCCAAGCTGCTCGTCGAGCAGCACCACCGTGCCGCCCGGCAGGCCGATGGCGCCCGTGCCGTTGCCGTCACTGCGGCCACGGCGGAATTGCAGGTTCCATGCGGGCAGGCGGGCGTCCGGGCAGACCTGGGCCACGGCTTCGGTGAGCTGCTGGCGCCAGTTCTGCTGCTCTTGCGGCGGCAGTCGGCTGGGCTGGAGCCACTGGGCATCGAGCCGGTCGAGCAGGCGCTGGCCGACGTGGCGGTCGATCTGGCCGGGTACCTGTGGCAGCAGCGACTCGGCCGCCATCGGCAGCCCCGCCCAGACCAGCACGGCGGCGAGCAGGGCCGCACCCGCATGCTGCAGGTGTCGCCAGCGCGGCGGGCGGCTGGTTCGCACCGACCGGCTCCACTCCAGCAGCACCGGATCGGGTCGGCAGTGGAGCAGGGCGCCGTCGGGCAGCTCCAGCAGACAACTGCCGCCGTCATCGGTGCGCGGCCAGTGGATCTGGTGGGCGGGCACCTGCTGGCTGAACCCTTGGCCACGCACCACCAGCCGCTCCCCGACGAGCTGCAGCTCGACGATCTGTGCGGGTTGCGTGCTGCTGCCGAACAGGTCGGCTTGCAGCGTGACTGCGCTGTTGCTCTGCTCCCGGATGGTGTCCATCGCCGGTCTCCCCGCCCCGTGGCGTGCTGGTGTTTTCTATGGATTCACTGTAGCGAGAACGCTTCGGTTTGCCCCTCCCCTGGAGGGTTGAAAAGGTATTGCTGAACATCCGTTTCTGTTACCAGTCGTGGTGTCGCTGGCATCGCGGGTGCCACAGGGGATGTGCCATAGTTCACCCGCTGGTGGCGCACACGGCGGGTGTGTGCCGGTGACGAGGAGCGTGCTGTGGGATTGTTCGACTTCATCAAGAAACAGTTCATCGATGTCATCGAGTGGACCGAGTCCGGCGACGGCACCGTCGCGTGGCGCTACCCGATGGCGGACCAGGAGATCCAGAACGGTGCCGTGCTGACCGTGCGCGAGTCGCAGGTGGCGGTCTTCGTCAACGAGGGCCAGATCGCCGATGTCTTCGGCCCCGGCCGCCACACGCTGACGACGCAGACGCTGCCATTGCTGACCAACCTGAAAAACTGGGACAAGCTGTTCGCATCGCCGTTCAAGAGCGACGTGGTGTTCTTCAGCACCCGCCAGCAGCTCGACCAGCGTTGGGGCACGCAGCAGCCGGTGACGGTCCGCGACAAGGACTTCGGCGTGGTGCGGTTCCGGGCGTTTGGCAACTACGGCTGGCGCGTGGTCGATCCGAGGCTGCTGATGAAGGAGGTCGTCGGCACCCGCGACACGTACACCGTGGCGGACCTCGATGGCCAGTTGCGCGGCTTCATGCTGCAGCACCTCTCCGACGCGGTGGCGCAGTCCGGCGTGGCTTTCCTGGACCTCGCTGCCAACCAGGTCGAGTTCGCCGCGCAGTTGAAGACCGCTACCGCGCCCGAGTTCACCCGCATCGGCCTGGGGCTGGAGACGGTGACGCTGCAGAACGTCTCGCTGCCGGAGGAGCTGCAGAAGATCCTCGACCAGAAGATCGGCATGGGCATGATCGGCCAGAACATGGGCCAGTTCATGCAGTACCAGACCGCGCAGGCGATCCCGAAGTTCGCCGAAAACGCCGGGCAGGGCGGCGGGCTGGCCGGGGACGCGATGGGTCTGGGGGCGGGCATGGCGATGGGCCAGACGATGGCGCAGGCGATGCAGCAGGGGCTTCAACCCCCAGCCGCCGCGGCTGCACCGGTTGCCGCCCCCGTCGTGACCCTCAAGCCCGACGAGATCATGGCCACGCTGGAAAAGCTCGCCGACCTCAAGGCCAAGGGCATCCTCACCGAGGACGAGTTCAGCGCCAAGAAGACCGAGCTGCTGAAGAAGCTGGTCTGACCGACGGGCCGCGACCTTGGCTGACCAGCACAACCCGGGTGCGTACCGCGCCTACCGCGCCGCGTGCCCGAACTGCGGCGCGGCGGTCGAATTCCGCTCTGCCGCGTCGGCCAGCGCGGTGTGCAGCTTCTGCCGCTCGACGCTGGTGCGCGAGGGGGATGCGCTGCGCCGCCTCGGCGAGAGCAGCGAGCTGTTCGACGACCACTCGCCGCTGCAGCTCGGCGCCAGCGGGCAGGTCCAGGGCGCGGCGTTCACGCTGGTCGGCCGCGTGCAGTACGCCTATGCCGACGGGCGCTGGACCGAGTGGCATGCGCTGTTCGACAACGAGCGCAGTGGCTGGTTGTCCGAGGACAACGGCGCTTACGTGCTGGCGTTCGATCGGCCGCTGAAGGACCGCGTTCCGCAGGTCGGCACGCTGTTTCCGGGTCAGAAGGCGCTGATCGATGGTCGGGCGTGGGATGTCGCGTCGGTCACGACGGTGCATGTCCACGCCGCTGAAGGCGAGTTGCCCCGCCCGCCGCTGGCGGCTGGCACGGCGACCAAGGCCGAGTTCGTCATCGCCGACCTGCGCAACGACCAGGACGAGGTTGGCACGCTCGACTACGCCGACGCCGCGCAGCCGCAGTGGTCGATCGGGCGGGCAGTGCGGCTGGCCGAGCTGAAACTGACCGGCCTGCGCGAGGGTGGCAGCGAGAAGAAGCTCGCGGGCCGCAGCCTCGAATGCCCGAGCTGTGGCGCGTCGCTGGAGATTCGGCTCGACAGCACGCAGTCGGTGACGTGCGGGCAGTGCAAGGCGGTGGTCGATGTCTCGCAGGGTGTCGGCACGGATCTGGCTCACTACCAGCAGAACGCCGTCACCGAGCCGCAGATCCCGCTTGGCCGTGTCGGCACGCTCAAGCTCGGCACGCCGCAGCCGCTGGCGTGGCAGGTCGTCGGCTATCTCGAACGCTGCGACCTGCCCGCGCCGGGGGATGGCGACGAGCAGACCTTCTGGCGCGAGTACCTGCTGTTCCACCCGACCGAGGGTTTCGTGTTCCTCGTCGATGCCGAGGACGGCTGGAGCTGGGCCAGGCCGCTGACCGGCGTGCCGGTGGTCAAGGGCGACTCGGCGACGTGGGCCGGTGCGCGGTTCAAGCAGCGTTGGGCCTACCGCGCCAAGACGGTGTACGTGATCGGCGAGTTCTACTGGCGCCTGCGCCGCGACGACGCCGTGCAGGTCACCGACTACGACGGCGAGGGCGCCAACCGCCACAAGCGCCTCGGCCGCGAGCAGACGACCAGCGTGGGGGGCACGGGGGGCAGCGGCAACGGCGAGGTGACGTGGTCCGCGGGCGAGATGCTCGACGCGAAGGTGATCGCCACGGCGTTCGGACTCGACCCGCAGGCGACCGCCGCGCTCAAGCGGGACGCCGCACCGGTCGCTGGCGGCAAGGGTGGCCTCGGCTGCGCGGGGGTGATCATCCTGCTGGTGCTGCTGCTGTTCATCGTGCTGCTGCTCAGCCGCTGCAGCTCGGACAACTGCGACCAGCTCCGCTCCACCTTCGGTGCGGCGAGCGCCGAATACCAGCAATGCCTCAGCAGCCGCAGCCGCTCGTCGAGTTCGGGCGGCTCCTTCGGCGGTTTCAGCAGCGGTGGCGGCGGCCACAAGTAACGCAAGCACTGCACGCAACCCACGCAACGGAGAACCCCATGGACATGCTCAAACCCGATGTCATCCTCGGCTCGATCCTTTACGCCGTGATCGGCGTGGTCGTGCTGTGGGTCAGCTTCGTCGTCATCGACAAGCTCACGCCCTACAAGCTCTGGGACGAGATCGTCGAACACAAGAACGTCGCGCTGGCGATCGTCGTCGGGGCGATGTTCATCGCGATCGGGCAGATCGTGGCGGCGGCGATCCACGGATGAATCAATCTGCTTTAGAGTGAGCAGGCCCGATTTTCATCACCGTTCAGGAGATCCCGTGTCTGCCGTCAATATCCAGTCTGCCAAGTCACGTCTGTCCGAACTGGTCGATCTGGCGGTGTCTGGTCAGGATGTCCTGATTGGCCGGCGCGGTCGGGCCGAGGTTCGGTTGACGTCGGTCGCGCCTTCAAAACCAAAAGTGAGATTTGGCGTGCTCAAGGGCCAGATTCACATCGCGCCGGATTTTGACGCACCACTTTCCCAAGCTGAACTGGCCGCTTTTCATGGCGAACTGGATCGACGCTGATGCGGCTGCTGCTCGATACGCACATCTTTCTGTGGACGGTTTCCGATGACACCCGCCTGCGCCGTGCTGCTCGACACCTGATTGAGCAAGCGGATGAGGTCTACGTTTCGGCTGTGTCCATCTGGGAAGTCGCTATCAAGGTGAGGTTGGGCAAGCTGGAAGCGGACCCCGTGCGCCTGGTCGATGCCATCGCAGACAGCGGATTCATTGAACTGCCTGTCACGGCCCGGCATGGCGCGGTAGTCGCCGGACTGCCTCTGCACCACCATGATCCGTTCGATCGTCTGCTGGTTGCTCAGGCGATCAGTGAGCCGATGTACCTGTTGACCGCTGACGCGTTGCTGCCACCGTACTCCGATCTGGTGCGCCGTATCTGATGCCGGTTCCGGTTGCTGATCCACTGCCTGACCCTGACAGCGGGCAGGCGCAAACGACTTCGCGCATCTCCCCCGCCGAGGTCACCCTCCTCGCCTCGGTCTTCCTGATCGCCGCCTGCGGACTCGTCTACGAACTGGCGGCCGGGGCGCTGGCGAGTTACCTGCTCGGCGACTCGATCCTGCAGTTCTCCACCGTCATCGGCACCTACCTGTTCGCGATGGGCGTCGGGTCGTGGCTGAGCCGCTTCGTCGAGCGGCAGTTGGTCGCGCAGTTCCTCGTCATCGAGCTGCTGGTCGGGCTGGTCGGCGGGCTGATGCCGGCGGCGCTGTTCGTGGCGCACAACGCGCTGCCGGGTTCTGCGCTGGGGTCGTTCCGGGTGCTGCTGTACGGGCTGGTGCTGCTGGTGGGGGCGCTGGTGGGGCTGGAGATCCCGCTGGTGATGCGCATCCTGCAGCGGCAGTTCAGCCAGCGGTATGCGCTCAAGGATCTCGTGTCGCAGGTGCTGACCTTCGACTACCTCGGCGCGCTGGTGGTGGCGCTGGCGTTTCCGCTGCTGCTGGTGCCGCACCTGGGCTTGATCCGCACGGGGCTGGTGTTCGGGCTGCTGAACGCGGGCGTGGCGGTGTGGACGCTGTGGCTGTTCCGGGGGGAGCTGCGCCGGGTGCGGCTGCTGGGGCTGGCCTGTGCGGGAGTGACGGGGGTGCTGCTGTTGGGGCTGGCGGGAGCGGATCGACTGACGACGTGGTCCGAGGACCGTTTCTACGGCGACCGCGTGCTCTACAAGGCGACGAGCGACTACCAGCGCATCGTCGTCACCGGAGGCAGCGCGGGGGTGCGGCTGTTCCTCAACGGCAACCTGCAGTTCCACGAGCGCGACGAGTACCGCTACCACGAGGCGCTGGTGCATCCGGCGATGGCCGCGCACGGGGCGCCGAAGCGGGTGCTGGTGCTTGGTGGCGGCGACGGGCTGGCGGTGCGCGAGGTTCTCAAATACCCGTCGGTCGAGCAGGTCACGCTGGTCGAACTCGACCCGCACATGACCCGGCTGTTCTCGACCGAGCCGCGGCTGGCGGCGCTGAACGCCCATGCGCTGACATCGCCGAAGCTGCGCATCGTCAACGCGGATGCCTTCACCTGGCTGGAGTCGCAAGGCCGGTCGCCGGCGTCCGAGGCGACCTGGGACGTGATCGTCATCGACTTCCCCGACCCGAGCAATTTCGCCATCGGCAAGCTCTACACGACCAGCTTCTACCAGGTCGTCGATCAGCACCTGTCGGCCGGTGGCTACGCCGTCATCCAGACCACCTCGCCGCTGATCGCCCGGCGCAGCTTCTGGACCGTGGTGGCGACGCTGGAGGCGGTCGGGCTGGCGACGACGCCGTACCACGCGCATGTGCCGAGCTTCGGCGAGTGGGGGTTCATCCTCGCCGGGCACCGACCGTGGCGGGCGCCGACCGCGTTGCCGGCGGGCCTGCGCTTCCTGACGCTGGACGGGCTGGCCGCGCTGCAGCAGTTCCCGCCCGACATGGCGCGGGTCGAAGAAGAGCCGAACCGCCTGTCGAACCAGCACCTCGTGCGGGTCTTCGAGGAGGAATGGGGCAAGGTCCACCAATGACCCTGCCCACCCTGCCGGCCCTGCAGCGGCGCGAGTGGCTGGCGCTGATGACCGCATGGGGATTGGCGGGTTGTCGGTCGGACGAGCCACCAGCGTTGGCGGGTGGCTGGGTCGGGGCTTCGGCGGGGCGCGGGCATCGGCTGCGCGAGCTGAAATCCGGTGCGCTGCCGATGCCTGCGGTGCAGCGCCGGGCGTCGGTGCTGGTCGTCGGTGGCGGCGTGGCCGGGCTGGCGGCGGCGCGGGCGCTGGACCGGGCGGGACTCGACGACGCGCATCTGCTGGAGCTGGAGGACGAGGCCGGCGGCAATGCCCGCGGTCACCGGATGGCCGGCATGGACTGCCCGCTCGGGGCGCATTACCTGCCGGTGCCGGGGGAGGCGGCAGGCGAGGTGCGCGAACTGCTGGCCGACTTCGGGCTGGCGCGTGTCGAGCATGGCCGCTGGCTCTGGGACGAGCGCCACCTCTGCCACAGCCCGCAGGAGCGGTTGTTCTTCGAGGGCGCGTGGCACGAGGGGCTGCTGCCGCCGGCCGAACCGGGTTCCGAGACGCTGGCGCAGTACCGGTGTTTCTCCGCGCTGGTCGGGCAGGCGCAGCGCGAGGCCGGTTTCTCGATGCCCGCCCTGCGCACGCCGTGGACCGCCGCCCACACCGCGCTCGAATCCACCACCTTCGCCGACTGGCTGGCCCGCCACCGCCTCGACGACGAGCGGCTGCGCTGGTACCTCGACTACTGCTGCCGCGACGACTACGGCGCCGGCGCGACCACGGTGTCCGCTTGGGCCGGGCTGCACTACTTCGCCAGCCGCCACGGGTTCCATGCACCGGGCGACGAGGAGACCGAGCGCGAGCCGATGCTGACTTGGCCCGAGGGCAATGCGTGGCTGACACGCCGGATGGCCGCGCCGCTGGCCGATCGGCTGCACACGGGGCGGACGGTGCTGCGGGTGGACGAGGGGCGGCACGCGGTCGAGGTGCTGGCATGGAACGAGGCGATCGGGCAGGCTGAACGCTGGACGGCCGAGCGGGTGGTGCTGGCGCTGCCGGTGTTCATCGCGGCGCGGGTGATGGCGACGCCGCCGGCCGCGTTGCACGAAGTCGCCGCGCAGGCCCGCCATGCGCCGTGGCTGGTCGCCAATCTGCACCTGGGGGCCGCGTTATTGGAACGTGTCGGCGCGCCGCCCGCCTGGGACAGCGTGCCTTACGGCGGCACGTCGCTCGGCTATGTCGATGCGATGCACCAGTCGATGCGTCCGCACGCCGGACCAACGGTGCTGACCGCCTACGTGGCGCTGCCGGCGAGCGAGCGGGCCGCGCTGCTGGCCGACGACTGGCGACCGTGGGCACAGCGGGTGATCGCCGACCTGCTGCCGCTGCACCCGGATCTGTCGCAGCAGGTGCGCCGCATCGACCTGATGCGTTACGGCCACGCGATGCGGGTGCCGCTGCCGGGGACACGTTCTTCGCCGGCCCATCAGGCACTGTCCGTGCTGCCGGGCCGCGTGACGCTGGCGCATGCCGATCTGGCCGGTTACTCGGTGTTCGAGGAGGCGTACACGCTGGGCTGGCAGGCCGGGCAGCGGGTGGCGCAGCAGCTCAGGCCGTCACCGCGCCACGGATGACCTCGCGCTGCTCGACCCGCTCGGGCCGGAACAGCGCCTGCATCGCCGCCATCACCTGCCGTGCCTGGTCTGAGTGGTCACCGCTGCGGTTGCAGACGTAGACATCAAGCGTCACGGCGCCCAGCTCCGGCCAAGTGTGCAGCGCCAAATGCGATTCGGCCAGCAGCACCACCCCCGTGACGCCACCGGGTTCATCCGGGGTCTGGCCCGAAAACTGGTGGAACACGGCACCGACGGGCTGCAAACCGGCCTCCACCACGGCCCGCAGCCCGGCCTCGCGCAGCCGCGTGGCGTCGGTCAGCCACACGGGGTCACCGGCACAGGCGTGGAGTTCGGCGCTGAGGTGCAGTCCATTCATGGCGGGTGGGGTGCCGACGAAAAAAAAGCGACCACGGGGGTCGCTTCCTCGGAAGATTCATCCGGGTGTCATCCGACGAGCGGACGATCCCGAAGGAAACATCACTGCAGCTTGATTTCGACGTCCACGCCAGCCGGCAGGTCGAGCTTCATCAGGGCGTCCACCGTCTTGTCGGTCGGGTCCACGATGTCCATCAGGCGCTGGTGGGTGCGGATCTCGAACTGGTCGCGCGAGGTCTTGTTGACGTGCGGCGAACGCAGGATGTCGAAACGCTGCATGCGCGTCGGCAGGGGCACGGGGCCCTTGACGATGGCGCCGGTGCGCTTGGCGGTCTCGACGATTTCCTGGGCCGACTGGTCGATCAGCTTGTAATCGAACGCCTTCAGGCGGATGCGGATCTTTTGCTTTTGCATGACTAGTCCTTCAAAAAGAGCAATGCGGCCCACCGAGGTCGGCCGCGAACAGGAAAGGGCGAGGTACTTTGCAGCACCCCGCCACCGTCACACAAAAGCTCAGGCGATGATCTTGCCGACGACGCCGGCGCCGACGGTGCGACCGCCTTCACGGATGGCGAAGCGCAGACCTTCTTCCATGGCGATCGGGGCGATCAGCTTGACCGTGATCGACACGTTGTCGCCCGGCATGACCATCTCCTTGCCTTCCGGCAGCGAGATCGAGCCCGTCACGTCCGTCGTGCGGAAGTAGAACTGCGGCCGGTAGTTGGCGAAGAACGGCGTGTGGCGGCCGCCCTCGTCCTTGCTCAGCACATAGATCTCGCCCGTGAAGTCCGTGTGCGGCTTGATGCTGCCCGGCTTGCACAGCACTTGGCCGCGCTGCACGTCTTCGCGCTTGGTGCCGCGCAGCAGGATGCCCACGTTGTCGCCCGCTTGACCCTGGTCCAGCAGCTTGCGGAACATTTCCACGCCGGTGCAGGTCGTGACTTGCGTGTCCTTCAGACCCACGATCTCGATCGACTCGCCCACCTTGACGATGCCGCGCTCGATCCGGCCCGTCACCACGGTGCCGCGGCCCGAGATCGAGAACACGTCTTCCACCGGCATCAGGAACGCACCGTCCACCGCACGCTCCGGCGTCGGGATGTACGAATCCAGCGCATCCGCCAGCTTCATGATCGCTTGCTCGCCCAGCGGGCCGAGGTCGCCTTCGAGTGCCAGCTTGGCCGAACCCTTGATGATCGGGGTGTCGTCGCCGGGGAAGTCGTACTTCGACAGCAGCTCGCGCACTTCCATCTCGACCAGCTCCAGCAGCTCCTCGTCGTCCACCATGTCGGCCTTGTTCAGGAACACGATGATGTAAGGAACGCCCACTTGGCGCGACAGCAGGATGTGCTCGCGGGTCTGGGGCATCGGGCCGTCAGCGGCCGAGCACACCAGGATCGCGCCGTCCATCTGCGCCGCACCCGTGATCATGTTCTTCACGTAGTCGGCGTGTCCGGGGCAGTCCACGTGCGCGTAGTGGCGATTGGCGGTCTCGTACTCGACGTGCGCGGTGTTGATCGTGATGCCGCGGGCCTTCTCTTCCGGTGCCGCGTCAATCTGGTCATACGCCTTGGCGGTGCCGCCAAACTTCTTCGACAGCACGGTCGTGATCGCCGCCGTCAGCGTCGTCTTGCCGTGGTCCACGTGACCGATGGTGCCCACGTTCACGTGCGGCTTGGTGCGGACAAACTTTTCCTTGGCCATTTTCTGATCTCCAGATCAAAGAACATTGCCGGTGGACGGTTTAATGTCTCGTGGCAGTCTGGAAGTCCGTTCACCACCGGCAGTGAACGGCAGACCCGCCGAAGACAACAAAAGGAAGGCTGCCACCCGGGGGCGGGTGGCAGCGGGCGGTAGTTTACCGCGTTACTTCGACCGTGCAGTGATGATCTGCTCGGCGACGTTGCGGGGAGCTTCGCTGTAGTGCTTGAACTCCATCGTGTACGTCGCGCGGCCTTGCGTGGCGGAGCGCAGCGAGGTCGAGTAGCCGAACATTTCCGACAGCGGCACTTCGGCCTTGATGACCTTGCCACCGCCCGGGATGTCGTCCATGCCCTGGACCATGCCGCGGCGGCTGGACAGGTCGCCCATCACCGTGCCGGCGTAGTCTTCCGGGGTCTCGACTTCGACGGCCATCATCGGCTCCAGGATCACCGGCTTGGCCTTGCGGCAGCCGTCCTTGAAACCGATCGACGCGGCCATCTTGAAGGCGTTTTCGTTCGAGTCCACGTCGTGGTAGGAACCGAAGGTCAGCGTGACCTTCACGTCCACGATCGGGAAGCCGGCCAGCACGCCGTTCGGCAGCGTGTCGATCAGGCCCTTTTCCACCGCGGGGATGAACTCGCGCGGCACCACGCCGCCCTTGATCGCGTCCACGAACTCGAAGCCCTTGCCCGGCTCCTGCGGCTCGATCGTCAGCACGACGTGGCCGTACTGGCCCTTGCCGCCGGACTGGCGCACGAACTTGCCTTCGACTTCAGTGATCTTGTCGCGGATCGTTTCGCGGTAGGCGACCTGCGGCTTGCCGACGTTGGCTTCCACGCCGAATTCGCGCTTCATGCGATCGACGATGATTTCCAGGTGCAGCTCGCCCATGCCGGAGATGATGGTCTGGCCCGATTCTTCGTCGGTGCGGACGCGGAACGAGGGATCTTCTGCAGCCAGGCGGCCCAGCGCGATGCCCATCTTTTCCTGATCGACCTTGGTCTTCGGCTCGACGGCCTGCGAGATCACCGGCTCCGGGAAGACCATCTTTTCCAGCGTGATGATGGCGTCCGGATCGCACAGGGTCTCGCCCGTGGTCACGAACTTCAGGCCCACGCAGGCGGCGATGTCACCGGCCAGAATTTCCTTGATTTCTTCGCGCTGGTTGGCGTGCATCTGCAGGATGCGGCCGATGCGTTCCTTCTTGCCCTTGATGGGGTTGAAGACGGAAGCGCCCGACTGCAGCACGCCCGAGTACACGCGCACG
>NZ_JAAFKF010000038.1 GCF_013299175.1 Sphaerotilus sp. | reverse complement strand
GTGCGCGAGGACGCGGCGGTGGGCACGGCGGTGGGATACCAGGCGCAGGCGACAGACGCGGATGCGACGAACAGCACCGTTGCGTACACGTTGACCGATGACGCGGGCGGACGCTTCGCGATCGACGCCAGCACCGGGACCGTGACCGTGGCGCGGGCGCTCGACGCCGAAACCGCGGTGGCGCACACCGTCACCGCGCAGGCCCGCTCGGCCGATGGCAGCGTCTCCAGCCAAAGCTTCACCATCACCGTGCAGGACGCCGACGAGTTCGACGCCACCGTGCCGACCGACAATGACGCGGCCGTCAACACCGTGCAGAACATCGACGCCGTGGGCACCGCCGTGGGCATCACCGCCTGGTCCCGCGACGCCGACCTCACCCTGAACCAGATCACCTACACGCTGCTCGACGACGCGGGCGGGCGCTTCGCCATCGACGCCAGCACCGGTGTCGTCACGCTGGCCCGCAGCATCACGACCGACACCAACACGCTCCAGACCCTCCTCGTGCAGGCGGCTTCTGCCGACAGCAGCGTCGCGACGGTCCGTTTCTCGGTGGCCATCACCCCGGTGAACCTGTTCGCGCCGGTCATCGGCTCCGACGGCGGTGGGGCCACGGCGGCGCTGACCGTGCAGGAGAACACCACCGCCGTCACCACCGTCACCGCCACCGACGCCGATGTGGCCCCCGGCCCGCTGACCTACACCCTCGTCGGCGGCGCGGACCAGGCGCTGTTCACCCTCGATGCCAGCACCGGCGTGCTGCGTTTCGTGGCCGCACCGGACGCCGAAAGGCCGCGGGATGCCGGTGCCGACAACGGGTACGAAGTCACCGTCCAGACCAGCGACGGCGTGCGCTTCGACACCCAGGCGCTGACCCTCACGGTGGCCGATGTCAACGAGTTCGCCATCGGTGCCCTGCACGACACCGACACCACCACCAACACCGTGCAGGAAAACGCCGCCATCGGCACCACCGTGGGCGTGCAGATGCGGGCCGACGACGCCGACGCGACCCAGAGCACGGTCACGTACCGCCTCGACACTTCGTCGGGAGGGCTGTTCGCCATCAACGCCAGCACGGGCGTGCTCACCGTGGCAGGGCTGCTGGATGCGGAAACCGCGCTGGTCCACACCGTGACCGTGCGCGCCACCTCGGCCGATGGCAGCACGACCACGCTGACCGTGTCCATCGCCGTGCAGGACGTGAACGAATACGGCATCACCCCGGTCACGGACAACGACCCCCAGGCGAACCGCGTGCGCGAAGACGACCCGGTCGGCACCGTCGTCGGCATCACCGCGAGTGCGCAGGACCGCGACGCCACGAACCATGTCGTGAGCTACGCACTGACCGACGACGCGGGCGGGCGCTTCTCGATCGAGGCCAGCTCGGGCGTCATCACCATCGCGCGGGCGCTGGACGCCGAGTTCGCGCAGGTCCACAGCCTGACCGTGCGGGCACTGTCCAGCGACGGCAGCGCGCAGTTCCTGACCACCACGGTCGCGGTGCAGGACGTGAACGAAGTGCCTGTCGGACCCATTTCCGATACCGACGCTGCACCCGACAGCGTGGCGGAGAACGCGGCGATCGGCACGCGGATCGGGTTCACGGCCCAGGCGAGCGATGGCGACGTGACGAACAACACCGTCACCTACGCGCTGCTCGACAACGCGGGCGGGCGGTTCGCCATCGACGCGAACACGGGCGTCATCACCGTCGCCGCCGCCCTCGATGCTGAAGCCGCACAGCAGCACACCCTGCGCGTGCAGGCCACGTCGAGCGACCACAGCCAATCGATCCAGTCCCTCACCGTGGCGGTGACGGACGTGGACGAGTTCGACCTCGTGCGGATGGACGACACCGACGCGGCCCCGAACACCGTGGCGGAGAACGCCGTGGTCGGCACCGCGGTGGGCGTGCGGGCGGAGTCTGTCGATGGCGATGTGACCCGCAACCTGGTCACGTACCGGCTGGACAACGACGCGGGCGGGCGTTTCGCCATCGACGCGAACACGGGCGTGGTCACGGTGGCCGGTGGGCTGAACGCCGAGGCCAGCCTGCAGCACACCCTCACCGTGCGTGCCACCTCGGCCGATGGCAGCGCGTGGACGCAAGACTTCACGGTGGACGTGACCGACGTGAACGAGTTCGGCGTGGCGCGCCTGGCGGACGCCGATGCGCAGCCCGATGCCGTGCTGGAAAACGCCGCAGTCGGCACGGCGGTGGGCGTGCAGGGCAGCGCGAAGGACGACGACGCCACGACCAGCACCGTCACCTACACGCTCGATGATTCGGCCGGCGGGCGCTTCGCCGTGGACGCCAGCACGGGCGCCGTGACACTGGCGCGCTCGGTGCAGGAGGAAGGTGTGGCCAGCCGGGGCATCGTCCTGCGCGCCACCTCGGCCGACGGCAGCAGCATGGCCATGGCCTTCACCATCGCCATCACGGCGGTCAACGACGCCACCCCGGTCATCACGTCCGATGGCGGTGGCGCGACCGCGGCCTTGTCCGTGCAGGAAGGCCAGACCGCCGTGACCCAGGTGCAGGCCCAGGACGCCGACCTGCCCGCCGAGACGCTGCGCTACACGCTCGCGGGCGGTGCCGATGCCGCATGGTTCACGCTCGATCCGGTCAGCGGCGCACTGCGTTTCACTGCTGCACCCGACGCCGAAACACCGCTCGACCAGGGCGCCGACAACGTCTACGACCTCACCGTGCAGGTCAGCGACGGCCTGCACACCGCCGCACAGACCTTGCGCATCACCGTGCAGCCGCTCAACGACACGGCGCCGGTCATCACCAGCGACGGCGGTGGTGCCACCGCGCTGCGCCATGTCGCCGAAAACACCCTGGACATCACGCAGGTGCAGGCCCGCGATGCCGACCTGCCCGCCGACACGCTGACCTACACCGTGGCGGGCGGGGCAGACGCTGCGCTGTTCACGGTCGATGCCAGGACAGGCGCGTTGCGCTGGGTCGCCGCGCCCGACCGCGAGACGCCCCGCGATGTGGGTGCTGACGGTACCTACGACGTGACCGTCAGCGCCAGCGACGGCTTGCACAGCGTGTCGCAGGCACTGACCATCGTGGTGGACAACGTGGACGAGGCGCCGCGTCTGGACACCAACGCGCTGGCCATTCTCGAAGGCGGCACGGCCCGCCCGGTGCTGGTCGCCAGCGATGTCGATACGCCGGCAGCGCGGCTGGTCTACACCGTGCAGACTCTGTCGGGCGGGCGCTTCGAGCAGGTCGCCGTGCCGGGCGTGGCGGTCACGCGCTTCACGCAGGCCGAGGCCGACGCGGGTGCGATCCGCTTCGTGGCCGATGGGGGCGAGGCGGCGCCGGTGTACACGCTGGCGCTTGCCGACGACACGACCACGCTGGCGGCGCAGGCCGCAGTGGTGGCCTTCACGCCGGTGAACGACGTGCCCGTGGTGGCCGCAGTCGATCTGGGCACGGTGGCCGAAGACACCGCCCGCGTGATCACCGCCGCGGAGCTGCTGGCCGGCGCCACCGATGCCGAGGGCGACACACTGACCGTGTCCACCCTGCGCCTGGCGGCAGGCGAGGGGACACTGACCGACCTGGGCGGCGGTCGCTGGCGTTTCGATCCGGCGGCGGACTGGCACGGTGCCGTGGCGCTGGCCGGCATGGTGAGCGATGGGCAGGCGGGCACGGCGCTGGCGGCGTCGCTGCAGGTGCGCGCTGTCAACGACGCACCACGCATCGTCAGCGGCGGCGGGGCGGCGACGCTGGCGCTGGACCAGGCGGAGAACACGGCCACCGTCACCACGGTGGTCGGCACGGATGTCGATGCCGATGTGCGGCTGCACTATGCGGTGGTGGGCGGAGCGGACGCGGCGCGCTTCCAGATCGATGCGGCCACGGGTGCCTTGTCCTTCCGCCAGGCGCCCGACCGCGAGCAGCCCACGGATGCCAATGGCGACAACCGCTACGACGTGACCGTGGAGGTCAGCGACGGTGTGCTGACGGCACAGCAGGCGCTGCAGATCACCGTGACCAACGTGGACGAGGCGCCGGTGGTGCGCCGCAATGTGCTGCTGCTGAGCGATGGCACGGTCACGCTGGTGCTGCAGGCCAGCGACCCCGACACGCCCGCGACGGCGCTGACCTACCGGGTCGATGCGGTGGCGGGCGGGCAGTTCGAGCGCGTGGTGGCACCGGGCACGGTGGTGCAGGTCTTCACGCAGGCCGAGCTGGATGCCGCGCAGGTGGTCTGGGTGGCCCCGGTGGGCAGCACTGCGGCGTCCTACGCGCTGCGGCTCAGCGATGGTGTCTCGGAGGTGCAGATCGGTTCGCCCGCGCTGGAGCGCCAGAGTGCCACCGCAGCGGCGACCGCGACCGAGCTGACCCTGGTGGGGCTGGCGGCGGGGGATGCGGCGGTGGTGCCGTCGGCAGGTGCGGCCTCTTCGGCCGCCACCTTGGCGGCGGCGATCGACAGTACCCGCCGCGCCGCCGCACGGGAGATGCCTGCACTGGCCGCAGACGACGCCAGCCTGGGTCTGGGCAAAACGGCCCAGCCCGAGCAGGCCGCGGTGTCCCGTGGCAGCCGGGTGGTCGATGTGGCGGCGGCGGTGACACGCATGGTCGCCGCACGCGGTGGATCTGCATTGACCACGGCCACGGCTATGGCTGTGGCTGTGCAGGGGGGCGAGCTGGCACTGGATCTGCCCTCCGAGGGTGCCGAAGCGCCCAAGCAGCTCGGCACCAACCTGAACTCGCTGAGCGTCCGCACGGGCACGGCACTGGCTGAACAGCTCGACCGGCTGCGCCAAGAGGTGGGCGAGGCCCACCAGGCCGGCATGGTGTCACTGGCCTCGACCGCGTTGATCTCGACCGGGGTGTCGGTCGGCTATGTGATCTGGCTGGTGCGCGGTGGCGTGCTGATGACCAGCCTGATGTCGGTCGTGCCGGCTTGGGCGGGGATGGACCCGCTGCCGGTGCTGGCCGAGATGCGCCGTACCGGGGGCGGTGGCGCTGGTACCGATGGCGCCGACGACGGGGGCGAGGACGACCCGATCGAGAAACTGTTCAGCAAGGCCCGCCGCCTGCTGGTGCGCCCGGTCGCTGGGTTGGCCTCAGCCCCTGCACCTGCCCCTGATCTGCCGGAGACGCCTGCATGAAGCTCGGTCTGAAACACCTCTCCTCGCGCTTTCACCTCGCGCTGGGCTTGAGTTCGCTGGTGGTCAGCGTGCTGCTGGCGGCGCAGTTCGTCGGGCTGATTCCCGACCGCGACAGCGTGGTCCGGGATGCCCGCGTCACGCTGGCCGAGACCGTGGCGGCCAGCAGCATGGCCATGCTCGGCGAGGAGGACCGCAGCCGGTTGCAGCAGGTGCTGGACTTCGTGGTGCAGCGCAACCCATCGCTGCGTGGGATCCGGTTGCGCCGCGCCGACGGCGTGCTGCACCTGCAGGCAGGTACACCGTCGGCCGAGTCAGAGCTGGCGGCCGGGACGAACGCCGGGACAGTCACCCACTCGACCGAGACCCACCTGCGCCTCCAGCTCGTGCAGGGCGGCGAGCCGTGGGGGCTGGCGGAGCTGCAGTTCGATCCGTTGCACGTCCACACGGACTGGCGCTCCTGGATCGGCTCGACCGAGCTGCTGGTCGGGGCGACGGCGCTGTGCTGCTTCGGGCTGTTCTATGGCTATCTGCGCCGGATGCTGCGCCACCTCGATCCGTCGCGCGTGATCCCCGGTCGGGTCCGCACCGCCTTCGACACGCTGGCCGAGGGGCTGATGGTGCTGGACCCCGCCGGGCGCATCGTGTTGGCGAACCGGGCCTTCAGCGAGGTGGTGGGGCAGGACAGCGACGCCATGATCGGCCAGCCGGCGACGGGCCTGGGCTGGTCGCAACCCGTCCTGCCGGGCACCGAGAACACGCCGTGGCAGCAGGTGTTCACCGATGGCCAGCCGCGGCGCAACGTGCTGATGCACCTGATCGACGCCGACGGCCGCGCCCGCACCTTCATGGTCAATGCCTCGCCCGTGCCCGGCCCGAGCGGGCAGCCGGCCGGCACGCTGATCAGCCTTGACGACGTGACGGCACTGGAGGAAAAGGAAGTCCAGCTCCGCCTCGCCCGCGACGAGGCCGAGGCCGCCAACCGCGCCAAGAGCGACTTCCTGGCCAACATGAGCCACGAGATCCGCACGCCGATGAACGCCATCCTGGGTTTCGCCGAGCTGCTGCGCCGCGGCTGGCAGAACAACCCGCAGGACACGCGCCGCCACCTCGACACCATCCTCGGCAGTGGCCGCCACCTGCTGGCGCTGATCAACGACATCCTGGACCTGTCCAAGGTCGAGGCCGGGCGCATGGAGGTGGAGCGGGTGCCCTGCGCGGTCCACGAGGTGGTCCACGAGGTGGCGGACATCATGCGGCTGCGGGCGGAAGAGAAGGGCGTGCAGCTCCGTGTCGTCTTCCCCGAGCCGCTGCCCGCGCAGGTGCTGACCGATCCGGCCCGCCTGCGCCAGATCGTCACCAACCTGATTGGCAACGCGCTGAAGTTCACGCTGCAAGGCGGGGTCACGGTGACGCTGCGCATGCCACCAGCGTGCGTGGGTGCCGTTGCAGGAGGCACCGACGGAGCGCCGCGCCTGGGCATCGACATCGCCGACACCGGCATCGGCATCCCGGCCGACAAGCTCGACGCGATTTTCGAGCCCTTCGTGCAGGCCGAGGCATCGACCACGCGCCAGTTCGGCGGCACTGGCCTGGGCCTGGCGATCAGCCGGCGCTTCGCCCGCGCCCTGGGCGGCGACGTGACCGTCAGCAGCACGCCGGGGCAGGGCAGCACCTTCCACGTCACGCTGGACACGGGTCCGATCGAGGCCACCGCGACTTGGCTGGCTCCGGCCACGCTGGCCGCAGCCCAGCGGGTGCAGGCCCCCGAAGGCACCGTCCACTGGCATTTCGAGTCTGGCCGCGTGCTGGTGGTGGACGACGGCGCCGAGAACCGCGAGCTGGTGCGGCTGGTGCTGGAGTCGGTCGGCCTGACCGTGCTGGAAGCGCACGACGGTGCCATGGCGCTCGACGTGGTAGCGCGTGAGGTGCCGGACCTCGTGCTGATGGACGTGAACATGCCGGTGATGGACGGCTACACGGCCACCCGCACCCTGCGCGAGCGCGGTTGCACGCTGCCGGTGCTGGCGCTGACCGCCAACGCGATGAAGGGCTTCGAGCGCGAGATCGAGTCCGCCGGCTTCACCGGCTACCTGACCAAGCCGGTGGACATCGACGTGTTGCTGGCGGAGCTGGCCGTGCGGCTGGGCGGGCAGCAGGTGGCGATGCCGGTGATGGCAGCCTTCACCCCGGCCGTGGCGCAGGCGCTCCCGGTGTCCACCGACGAGCCGATCGTTTCCCGCCTGGCCGACCACCCGCGCCTGGCCCGTGTCGTGCGGACCTTCTGCCGCACCCTGCCAGGCAAGCTCGCCGCCATGCAGTCGGCGCTGGACGACGGCCGCATCGACGATCTGGCCGATCTGGCGCACTGGCTGAAAGGCGCCGGTGGCACGGTCGGCTTCGATGTCTTCTTCGAGCCGGCCCGCGAATTCGAACGTCTGGCCCGTGCCGGCGAGCGCGCCGGTCTGGCCCACAGCCTCCACCAGATCCAGGCGCTTGCCCGCCGCATCGTGGTGCCTGATGGTGCGACCGCCGTGGCCACCACCCTTGCCTGAGAGCCGACGCATGTCTGCACAGCACACGCCTGTCCTTGCCCCGCTGTCCGCCCCGGCCACCCCGTCCGCACCGACCTTGTCGGATGTGACCGTGATGATGGTCGATGACGAACCCATGATGACCGACGTGGCCCAGGCGTACCTGGAAGACGCCGGCTACACCCGCTTCGTGGCGGTCCACGACCCCCGGCTGGCGCTGGAAACCGCCCGCACCCACCGGCCGGGCCTGATCCTGCTCGACCTGATGATGCCGGAGCTGAACGGCTTCGACTTGCTGCAACTGATCCGCCAGGACGAGCGGCTGCGCTACACGCCGGTCATCGTGCTGACCGCAGCCAGCGACCCGGCCAGCAAGCTGCGCGCGCTGGAGCTGGGCGCCACCGAGTTCCTCTCCAAGCCGGTGGATGCCAGCGAGCTGAAGATCCGCGTGCGCAACAGCCTGGCGTTCAAGGTCTACCAGGACCGGCTCGCCAACGATGACCCGCTCACCGGCCTGCCCAACCGGCGCGTCTTCGTCGAGCAGCTCAAGGCCGGGCTGGTGCGTGCCCGCTGCAGCCGCGGCACGCTGGCGCTGCTGCACCTCAACCTCGACCGCTTCCGCCAGATCAACGACACCCTCGGCCACGGCACGGGCGACCTGCTGCTGGTGGCGGTGGCCGAGCGGCTGCGCCAGACCACCCGCGCCACCCACAGCCTGCTCGGCCAGCGGCTGGGCGACTCGCCGTTCCTGGCGCGGCTGGGCGGGGACGAGTTCGCGCTGCTGATGCCCGACATCCCCACGCCCGAGGCGGCCAGCCGGGTGTCGCGGCAGGTGCTGGACGCGCTGTCGCTCAAGTTCCACGTCGATGGGCAGGATGTGTTCCTCACGCCCAGCATCGGCATCTCCATCTTTCCCGACGACGGCGCCGACGACGCCTCGCTGCTGCGCAACGCCGGCGTGGCCATGCAGCACGTCAAGGCCAGCGGGCGCAACGGGGTCGAGTTCTACAGCGAGAAGATCAACACCGTCTCGGTCGAGCGGCTGCTGCTGGAGACGCAACTGCGTGGTGCCATCGAGCGCAACGAGCTGGTGCTGCATTACCAGCCCAAGGTCGATCTGCGCACTGGCCACATCGTCGGCGCCGAGGCGCTGCTGCGCTGGCAGCATCCGGTCATGGGGCTGGTGCCACCGGGGCGCTTCATCCCGATCGCGGAGGAGTGCGGGCTGATCGTCGAGATCGGCGAGTGGGTGATCCAGCGGGCTTGCGCGCAGTTGGCGCAATGGCGGGTGGAGCACCGGCTGGCGGTGCGGGTGGCGGTGAACGTGGCGCGGCACAGCGTCGTCTCGGGCACCTTGCTCAAGACCACCCAGGATGCCCTGCAGCGCCACCGCGTGCCGGCCAAGCAGCTCGTGCTCGAACTCACCGAAAGCATGCTCATGGACCGCGTGGACACGACGGCCACCAAGCTCCACGAACTGCGCGCCCTCGGTGTCGAGCTGTCGATCGACGACTTCGGCACCGGCTACTCCTCGATGAGCTACCTCAAGCAGTTCCCGGTGCAGGAACTCAAGATCGACCGCTCCTTCGTCAAGGGGACGCCGCAGGACCGCACCGATACCGCCATCGTGCGGGCGCTGGTCGTGCTCGGCCACAGCCTGGGGATGCGCGTGGTCGCCGAGGGCGTGGAGACCGAGGACCAGCGCGCGGCCATGCAGTCGCTGCACTGCGACTGCTACCAGGGCTTCCTGTGCAGCCCCGCGCTGCCGGCCGAGCAGTTCATCGCCAAGGTGCGCGAAGTCAACGGAATGCCGATGCGGGTCTGACGGACTTGGCGGGTCCACCGCCTGTTCGGCCCGCACCCCCGTGTTTCTACCAAGAGCCGAGGGGCTTGGATACCCATAATATCCGTCTGTGCTTATATCTAAATAGTCAGACGGACTGTAGTTTGCAACGCTGCAGTCCAGAACGGGTGTTCTGTGGGTGATTCCGACAGCGACCGGGTCTTCGCCGTGGCGGCCGAGCTGTTCGGATTGCTGTCGGCGCCCATCCGGTTGCGCATTGTCTTTGTGCTGCTCGACGGCGAGCAGCACGTCGGCCAGTTGGCCGAGCAGATCGCGGTGAGCCGCCCCAGCTTGTCGCAGCACCTGGCGGTGCTGTACCGCCGCGGCATCGTGGCCCGGCGGCGGGTCGGCCCGCAACGCTGGTACCGCATCGCCAACGACCGTGTGCAGGCGCTGTGCGTGGCCATGCGGGATGGTTCCAGGCGTTGAAGAGGAGTTTTGTCGTGTCCAGCGATCCAGTCAGCGATCCATCGCATCCACCGTCCCTGTCCGGCCGCCTGCGCAAGGCCCCCGAGCACTTCCTCGACCCGGCCGGTGTCCGCACCGTGTTCCAGGAAGCCAAGGCCGGCCGGCGGGAGTTCATCCGCCGTGCCTTCGCCGGGGCTGCTGCTGCCGGCGCCGCTCCACTGGCGCGGGCACAGGCCAACCCGGTGCCCGCCGACGGCGGCGACCCGCACATCCTGAACCTGCCGGCGCACAGCACCGGGCTGGGGCAGGGCGTCGCGGCGAACAACGGCTACGGCGTGCCGTCCCAGTTCGAGCGCAACGTCCAACGCCGCCAGAGTCCCGGCCTGACGCAGACCACGCAGGCGTCGGTGTCGTTCGCGCCGCTGCAGTCGCTGTTCGGCATCGTCACGCCCAGCGGTCTGCACTTCGAGCGCCACCACCAGGGCTGGTGGGACATCGACCCGAGCCAGCACCGCCTGATGCTCAACGGCTCCGACCCCACGCTGATGCAGACGCCCAAGGTCTTCACGGTGGACGAGGTCATGCGGCTGCCCTCGGTGTCGCGCATCCACTTCATCGAGTGCGGCGCGAACACGGCGGTCGAGTGGGGCAACGTCGCCGTGCCGACGGTGCAGTACACGCACGGCATGGTGAGCTGCAGCGAGTTCACGGGCGTGCCGCTGAAGATCCTGCTGGACCTGTGCGGCGTGGACTACCGGCGCGCCCGCTACGTGCTGGCCGAGGGCGCGGACGGGTCGTCGATGACGCGCACGATTCCGATGGAGCTGGTCGAGTCGGGCGAGGTCTTCGTCGCCTACGGGCAGAACGGCGAGATGCTGCGCCCGGAGAACGGCTACCCGCTGCGGCTGGTCGTGCCGGGCCTCCAGGGCGTGAGCTGGGTCAAGTACCTGCGGCGCATCGAGGTCGGGGACATGCCCTACGGCGCCAAGGACGAGGCGGTCCACTACATGGACCTGATGCCCGGCGGCCTGCACCGGCAGTACACCAACGTGCAGGAGTGCAAGAGCGTGGTGACGACGCCCTCGGGCGGTCAGGTGCTGCTCGACAAGGGTTTTTACAACATCACCGGCCTGGCGTGGTCGGGCAAGGGGCGCGTCAAGAAGGTCGATGTCTCGGTGGACGGGGGCCGCAACTGGCGCCCGGCGCGCCTCGAAGGCCCGGTGCAGCACAAGGCGCTGACCCGCTTCAACCTCGACTGGGTCTGGGACGGCAAGCCCGCGCTGATCCAGAGCCGCGCCACCGACGACACCGGCTACGTCCAGCCGACCTACCGGCAACTGCGCGCCGTGCGCGGCACGCGGTCGATCTACCACAACAACGCTGTCCAGACCTGGCTGGTGCAGGAAAGCGGGGAGGTGAAGAATGTCCAGCTCTCGTGAGCCGTTGATCCGGTCGATCCGGTCGGGTCTGATCGCCGCCGTGCTCGTGGCGCTGTCCGGCACGGTGCTGGCGCAATCGCCGTCGGCCATGCCCGGCATCGGCCGCCCGGCGACGGCAAAGGAACTCGCCGCCTGGGACATCGACGTGCGCCCCGACTTCAAGGGCCTGCCCAAGGGGTCGGGTTCGGTCGCGCAGGGGCAGGAGGTGTGGGAGGGCAAGTGCGCCCACTGCCACGGCGTGTTCGGCGAGTCCAACGAGGTGTTCAGCCCGCTGGTCGGCGGCACCACGGCGGCCGACATCCAGACCGGCCGCGTCGCCAAGCTGACCGACACGTCCTACCCCGGCCGCACGACGCTGATGAAGGTGTCCAGCGTCTCGACGCTGTGGGACTACATCCACCGCGCGATGCCGTGGACGCAGCCCAAGTCGCTCAAGGCCGACGAGGTCTATGCCGTCACCGCCTACCTGCTGAACCTGGGCGGGGTGGTGCCGGACCACTACGTGATGTCGGACAAGAACATCGCCGATGTCCAGGCCCGGATGCCCAACCGCAACGGCATGTCGCTCGACCACGGGATGTGGCCCGGCAAGGCCATGAAGACCACCGGCAAGCCGGATGTGAACGCCACCGCCTGCATGGCGAACTGCGTGCCCGAGCCGAAGGTCGCGTCCTTCCTGCCCGAGTTCGCCCGCAACGCCCACGGCAACCTGGCGGAGCAGAACCGCCTCGTCGGTGCCCAGCGCGGCGCGGACACGACCAAGCCGGCAGGGGCTGTGGCGATGGCGACCACGCCCGCTGCGGCCCAAGCGCCCGATACGCCGGTGGCGACGAAGGCGCTGCTGTCCAAGTACAGTTGCACCGCCTGCCACGCCGTGGCCAGCAAGCTGGTCGGCCCCGCCTTCCGCGAGATCGCCGGCAAGTACAGCGGCCGCGCCGACGGTGTGGCGTATCTGGCCGGCAAGATCCAGTCAGGCGGCAGCGGGGTGTGGGGGCAAATCCCGATGCCCCCCCAGACGCTGACCGATACCGAGGCCCGTATGATCAGCCAGTGGCTGGTCGAAGGTGCCAAGCCATGAATTCACCCAGGAGAACCCCGATGCAAACCCGCCGCGAACTACTCGGCCGCAGTGCTGGCGTGGCCGCCATGCTGGCCGGTCTTGGCCTGCTGCCGACGGCCGCGCAGGCCGAATACGCCGCTGCCGCCTTCGACGCCAAGACCATGGCCGACCTGACCAAGGCGCTGGGCATTTCCACTCCGGTGGAGAGCAAGGACGTGACCATCACCGGCCCGGACATCGCCGAAAACGGCGCCGTCGTGCCGCTGGGCTGTGCGACCGGTCTGGCCGGGGTCAAGCGGATGCTGCTCCTGGTGGAGAAGAACCCGTCGATGCTGTGCGCGGCGTTCGACGTGAGCGACGCGGTCGAGGCGAATTTCAACACCCGCGTGAAGATGGGCCAGTCGTCGAACGTGATGGCGGTGGCGGTCCTGCACGACGGCAAGGTGCTGTTCGCGCAGAAGGAAGTCAAGGTCACGCTCGGCGGCTGCGGCGGCTGATCCAAGACCTTCTCAACACGCAAGACAGGAGCAGAACATGGCAGATCCGATGCGCATCCGCGCACAAGCTTCCGGCGACAAGGCCACCGTGCGGGTGCTGATGGGCCACGAGATGGAAACCGGCCAGCGCAAGGACGCGGCCGGCAAGCTGATCCCCGCCTGGTACATCCAGGAAGTCACCGCCGCGCTCAACGGCAAGACGGTGCTGACGGCGCAGTGGGGGCCTTCGGTGTCGAAGAACCCGTTCCTGCAGTTCAACCTCAAGGGCGCCAAGGCGGGCGACAAGGTCAGCGTGGGCTGGACCGACAACCGCGGCGACAAGCGCACCGACGAAGCCACCGTGAGCTGACCACCATGCGCAACACCTTCCTGATCGGTCTGGCCCTGGGTTGCGCGGCGCCGTTGTGGGCGCAGGCACAGGCGCAGGCTCCGCAGAAATCCGCCGCCGACGGCATCGCCGAATACCGCGCCATGCTCGCCGATGGCAACCCGGCCGAGCTGTTCGAGGCCAAGGGCGAAGACCTCTGGAAGCACAAACGCGGCCCGAAGAACGCCACGCTGGAGCAGTGCGACCTCGGCAAGGGGCCGGGTGTCGTGAAGGGCGTGTTCGTGGAGCTGCCGCGGTTTTTCAAGGACACCGGCCGTGCGCAGGATCTGGAGTCGCGCCTCGTGACGTGCATGGAGACGCTGCAGGGCTTCGACGGCGCCGAGATCGCCCGCACGCCGTTCGGCAAGGGCGAGCAGAACAACGTCACCGCGCTGGCGACCTGGATCGCCGCCGAGTCCAAGGGCCTGAAGTTCAACCTGCCCCAGGCCCATGCGCAGGAGCAGCGCATGTACGCCATCGGCCAGCGTGCCTTCTTCTACCGCGGTGGCCCGCACGACTTCAGTTGCGCCACCTGCCACGGCGAGGAAGGCAAGCGCATCCGCCTGCAGGATCTGCCGCAGCTCACGAAGAACCCCGGTGATGGCGTCGGCTTCGCGGCGTGGCCCGCCTACCGGGTCAGCAACGGGCAGATGTGGGGCATGCAGTTGCGCCTGAACGACTGCTTCCGCCAGCAGCGGTTCCCGTACCCCGGCTTCGGCTCGGAGCTGACGGTGGCGCTGGCGACCTACATGGGCGTCAACGCCAAGGGCGCGGTGTCGGTCGCGCCGTCCATCAAGCGTTGAAGGGAGAGCACTGCATGAAGACGTTCAAAACCATGACGCTCACGGCTGTGGCGCTGGCCGTGGCGGCGTTCGCTGTCGGCTGTGCGACGGGACCGACGGCCGCCGAGCGCGACCACGACGCGGTGGCCGTGATCCGCGGCGCTTTCCGCGACGAGGGCATCGCCAAGGTGGACCGGCTGCAGCAGGACGCCGCCAACGACGCCTGTTCCAAGGCGCTGGGCCAGGAACTGCCCGCTGCCGTCGCCAAGGCAGTCGAGGAGGCGGAGCTGAAGGCGGTCAAGCCGCCCGGCGACGGCCAGTACCTCGGCGACTGGAAGCTCGGCGAGGCCATTGCCCAGAGCGGGCGCGGCCTGACCTTCACCGACGACGCGAAGACCGTCAACGGCGGCAACTGCTACAACTGCCACCAGATCAGCCCGCAGGAAATCTCCTTCGGTACCATCGGCCCGAGCCTCTACCAGTACGGCAAGCTGCGCGGCGTCACCGACCCGGCCAGCGAGGCGTCCAGGCCGATCGTCGCGTACACCTGGACCAAGCTGTGGAACGCGCGGGCCTACAACGCCTGCTCGCAGATGCCGCGCTTCGGTCACATGGGCATCCTCGACGAGGCACAGATCCGCCACGTCATGGCGCTGCTGCTCGACCCGAAGTCGCCGGTCAACCGGTAAGCCCGTCCTGTCCGCGCCTGCGGGCATCCACTGCAAATATCACTGACTGCTGATCCATGAGCCTCTCCAAACGCGATTTCATGCAGGTGCTCGGCGCGGCGTCCGTGGCGGGCATGGGCCTGGGCCGCTACGCCGAGGCCGACGCGGCGACGGCGCAGAAGGGGCTGTACGACCTGCCGGCCTTCGGCAACGTCAGCTTCCTGCACATGACCGACTGCCACGCGCAGTTGAAGCCCGTTCACTTCCGCGAGCCGAGCGTGAACCTGGGGCTTGGCGCCATGCAGGGCCAACTGCCGCACCTCGTCGGCGAGCACCTGCTCAAGCACATCGGCGTGCGCCCCGGCACGGCGCTGGCGCATGGCTTCACCTTCCTCGACTTCGAACAAGCGGCGCGCCGCTACGGCAAGATCGGCGGCTTCGCGCCCCTGGCCACGCTGGTGAAGCAGCTCAAGGCCAGCCGCCCCGGCGCACTGCTGCTCGACGGCGGTGACACCTGGCAGGGGTCGGCCACCTCGCTGTGGACCAACGCGCAGGACATGGTGGACGCCGCCAAGCTGCTCGGCGTGGACGTGATGACTGGCCACTGGGAGTTCACCTACGGCATGGAGCGCGTCAAGGAGATCGTCGAGAAGGACTTTGCCGGCAAGGTCGATTTCCTGGCGCAGAACATCAAGACCAACGACTTCGGCGATCCGGTGTTCAAGCCGTATGTGCTCCGCGAGATCAACGGCGTGCCCTGCGCCATCATCGGGCAGGCGTTTCCGTACACGCCGATCGCCAACCCGCGCTACATGGTGGCCGACTGGGCCTTCGGGATCCAGGACGACAACCTGCAGAAGATGGTCGATGAAGCGCGGGCCAAGGGCGCGCAGGTCGTCGTCCTGCTCAGCCACAACGGCATGGACGTGGACCTGAAGCTGGCCAGCCGCGTGCGCGGCATCGACGCGATCTTCGGCGGCCACACGCACGATGGCGTGCCGCTGGCGATCCCCGTGAGCAACGCGGGCGGCAAGACGCTGGTGACGAATGCCGGCTCGAACACCAAGTTCCTCGGCGTGATGGACTTCGACGTGAAGGGCGGTCGGGTCGCCGATTTCCGCTACCGGCTGCTGCCCATCTTCGCCAACCAGTTGCAGGCCGATCCGGCGATGGATGCGCTGATCACCAAGGTGCGTGCGCCGCATGAGGCCAGGCTGGCGGAGAAGCTCGCGGTCACGGACGGGCTGCTCTACCGGCGTGGCAACTTCAACGGTTCGTGGGACCAGTTGATCTGCGACGCGCTGATGGAGGTGCAGGGGGCGGAAATCGCGTTCTCGCCGGGCTTCCGCTGGGGCACGACGCTGCTGCCGGGCGACGTGGTCACGCGCGAGGGGATGATGGACCAGCTCGCCATCACCTACCCCTACGCCACGGTCAGCCCGATGAGCGGCGAGACGATCAAGACCGTGCTCGAAGACGTGGCCGACAACCTGTTCAACCCGGACCCTTACTACCAGCAGGGCGGCGACATGGTGCGCGTGGGCGGGCTGCAGTACACGGTGACGCCGGGCGAAAAAGCCGGTAGCCGCATCAGCGACCTGCGCCTGAAGGGCAAGCCGATCGAAGCGGGCAAGACCTACCGCGTCGCCGGCTGGGCGCCCGTGGCGGAAGAGGCGTCCAAGGCCGGCCACCCGCCGGTGTGGGACGTGGTGGAAACCTGGCTGAAGGGGCAGGGCGGGCGGGTCAAGGCGCGCACGGTCAACACGCCGACGCTGGTCGGTGTGGCCGGCAATCCGGGGATGGCCGGGCTGGTTGGCTAACGCAAGGCCCGTCAGGTCAGCATGTCCGCCCAGATGTTCTTCGCCCACGCATCGGCATAACGCCCCTCCAGCTCCGAGCGCACCGCCGACACGCCGCCCGAGCCGGCGATCGGGAAGAAGCTGTTCTTGGCCGCCTGGTACTCGTGGACGCTGGCGACGTGGATGACGTTCTGGTCGTCCACGAAGCTCATGCAGACATTGGTGAGCAGCGGGCTCGGGTTGACTTCCATTCCCTGCAGCTCGGCGACGATCGCGGCGGCCGTGACCTTGGCGTGCGAGTTGGCCATGTGGCCGGACTTGGGCATGCCTTGCGCAATCTGGATCGCGTCGCCGATGACATGGATGTCCTTGGCCGCCGTCGATTCGAAGTTCAGGAAATTGACGTGGCACCAGCGGCCGTTGGCGTTCGCCAGCCCGGTGTTCACCGCCAGCGCCCCGGCCCGCATCACCGGCAGCACGTTCAGCACGTCGGCCTTCACGTCGTCCTGCACCTCGAACCTGGCGGTGCGGGTCTTCGCATCGACGCCCACCACCTTGTGCTGCGGCCGGTACTCGACCATGCCGCCGTACAGGTCGGCCCACGCCTTCTTGAACAGGGCCGGCTTGGAGGTCACGTCCGGGTTGGCGTCGAGGATCAACACCTTGGACCTGGGCTTGGCACGCTTGAAGTAGGCGGCGACGACGCTGGCGCGCTCGTAGGGTCCGGGCGGGCAGCGGTAGGGCGCCTCGGGGATGGTGATGGCGTAGGTGCCGCCGTCGCGCATGGCTTCGAGCTGCTGGCGCAGGGCCATCGTCTCGGCTCCGGCCTTCCAGGCGTGCAGGATCTGGCCGGATTCGTGCGCGGCCTTCAAGCCTTCGGTCTGGTCCCACAGGAAGTCGATGCCGGGCGACAGCACGAGCTTGTCGTACTGCACGACGGTGCCGCCGGCCAGCGTCGCGGTCTTCTTCACCGCGTCCACCGACGTGACCATGTCGTGGACGATGCGCACGCCGTGCTTGTCGCTCAGGCCGTTGTACGGGCTGGTGATGTCCGACATGCGGCGCTGACCGCCGATGACCAGATTCGACACCGGGCAGGACACGAACTGCCGGTTCGGCTCGACCATCATCACGTCGATGCTGTAGTCCGACAGCAGCCGGAGGTACTTCGAGACGGTCGCGCCGCCGTAGCCGCCGCCGACCACGAGCACCTTGGCCTTCGAGGCGGAGGTGCGGTCGAGCAGCGAGGCACAGCCGGCCAGTCCGAGCGAGCCGCCCGCGATCAGGCCCTGGAGGAGATGTCTGCGTTGCATGGTGGGGGTCTCCTCGGCTTACTTCTGGGGGGGCTGTGCGGCGAAATACTTCGCCAGCGATTCAAGCTGCTCCGGGGAGTAGCCCTTGGTGATCTGGTGCATGACCGTGGCCTGGCGTTCGCCGGAGCGGAAGGCCATCAGTTGCGACAGCAGGTAGTCCTGCGGCAGCCCGGCCAGCCGCACCAGCGCCTCGCCTTCGACCGCGCGCCCATCGGTCCCATGGCACTGCGCACAGGTGGCGGCCAGCGAGCGCAGGCGCAGTCGCTCCTGGTCTTTGGCCTGGGCCGCGGTGGCACTCGACAGGCTGGCGCTGCACAGCAGCACACCGGTCAGCCAGCGGGTGGCAATGGTCGGTCGGGGCATGGGAAATCTCCTCGGAGCAATGGCTTCAGCGGTATAGTGTCTTGAATATCACTGGGTACGAATGTAGTGTTTTCCCGAATCCACTTGAACCGGCGCCAAGCCACGGCGCTGATGCTGGCATTGCCCGGGGCTGGGCTGCTGCGGCCTGCACAGGCCGCGCCGACCGCGCCGACCGCGATTGGCCAGCCCGTGCCGTGGCCGATGGTGCGGCTGCTCGATGGCCGCAGCGTGGGGGCCGAGCAGGTGCAGGGCCGGGCGGTGGTGGTCATCTTCTTCGCCACCGACTGCGGCTACTGCCAGCGCACCAACCAGCGGCTGGACAAGCTGGTGCGCGCCAGCGGCGGCCTGCCGCTGACGGTGATCGCCGCGGCGCTGGACCCCGACCCGGCCGAGGTCCAGGCGTACATGGCCCGCCACGGCTACGCCTTTCCTGCGACGATGGACGCGGCCGTGCTGCGCCCGGTGCTCACGGCGCGGCGCAGCTACCCGGTGACCTGCGTGATCGACCGCCAGGGCGTGTTGCGCGAGGTGATCCCCGGCGAGATGGCAGAGGACGACGTGATGGGGCTGGCGAAGTGGGCGCGAACCTGAGGGCTTGATTCACAGACCCGCCAGCGAGACCGCGGCGAGGCCGCGGCGGGACGACTGCGGACCCGTCCGAGATCGATGCCCACCTCCTCCTCGCGGCTGGCCGAGCAGAAGTCCTTCTGCATCAAGCTGGCGATGGACCTGTTCCGCGACATCCCGCATGTGCCCTGGGTGGCAGACTGCGGCCATGACTTCTACCCGCACCCTGCTTGGCTTCGGCGACTCCAACACCCACGGCACCTGTCCCATGCGCCACCGCGACGACGCCCGTCGCCTCGGCCGCAGCGAACGCTGGCCCGGCGTGCTGCAGACCGCACTCGGTACCGACTGGCATGTCGTCGAGGATGGGCTGCCGGGCCGCACCATCGGCCGCGATGACCCTGTCGAAGGCGCCGACCGCAACGCGCTGCGCACCCTGCCGGCCAGCCTGCAGGCGCACCGACCGCTCGACGTGGTTGTCTTCATGCTGGGCACCAACGACCTCAAGGCTCGCTTCGGCGCCAGCGCAACGCAGATCGCCGAGGGGGCCCACGCGCTGATCGACACCGTGCTGGAAAACACCCGGCCCGGCGCGGCGCGGGTGCAGGTGCTGCTGGTCTGCCCGCCGCCGATCGAGGAACACGGCGTGCTGGCCGACATGTTCAGCGGCGGGGCGATCAAGGCGCGGGGACTGGCGGCGGCGATGCGGGCGGTAGCGGCGCAGCGCGGGGTGGCCTTTCTCGACGCGGGCGAGCACATCGCCGTCAGCACCGAGGAGGGCATCCACCTCGACGCAGCGGCCCATGCGCGGCTCGGCGTGGTGATCGCCGACGCGGTGCGTTCACTCGGCTGAATCGGCTGCCGGTTCGGATTCCAGTCCCCACCACCGCGGCATCAGCGCCTGCACCTGCGCCCCCGCGAACCGGTCATCGATCAGATGCACCACGCCGCGGTCCTCGGGCGTGCGGATCACCCGGCCGGCCGCCTGCACCACCTTCTGCACGCCGGGAAACAGGTAGGCGCAGTCGAAGCCGCTGCCCGTGTCGCGGCTCACCAGCGCGTCGAGGCGGCGGCGGATCTGCTCGTTGACCGGGTTCACCTGCGGCAGGCCGAGGGTGGCGATGAACGCGCCGATCAGCCGGTCGCCGGGCAGGTCGATGCCTTCCGCGAACGCGCCGCCCAGCACCGCGAAACCCACGCCGCGCCCGCCCGCCGCGAACCGGGCGAGAAAGGCGGCCTGCTCCGGCTCGCTCATGCGCCGCGACTGCCGCCACACCGGCATGTCCGGGTGCGCCGCCTCGAACGCCACGGCCACCCGGTCGAGGTAGTCGAAGCTGCTGAAGAAGGCGAGGTAGTTGCCCGGCCGCTCGGTGTACTGCGCGGCGATCAGGGCAGCGATGGGCGCGACCGAGGCATCCCGGTGCTGCCAGCGGGTCGAAATGTCGCGGGCGATGTGGATGTCCAACTGCCGCCGCTCGAAGGGCGACTCCACGTCGATCCACGCCGTCTGCTCTGGCAGGCCGAGCAGCTCGCGGTGAAATGCCAGCGGTTGCAGCGTTGCCGAGAACAGCGTCGCCGTGTGCGCCACCGCCCAGCGCGGCCCGAGGAAGGGCGCCGGCACGACATTGCGCAGGCACAGCACCGAAGTTCGTCCGTCCCGCGACGGCGTCAGGTCGCACAGCGAATGTGCGCCGAACGACTCGGCCAGCTTGCCCAGGTGCAGCGCGTCGAACAGGAAGCCCTGCAAGGCCGCGTCCACGGTGGTCGGGTACACGGCGAGGTGGTCGAGGACGGCGGTGGCGGCTTGCTGGACCGCGGTCATCAGCTCCTCGGGCAGGGTGGGCAGCACGCGGTAGGTGTTGTCCGCGCCGTCGTTCGACTCGCTGGCGTTCAGGGCTTTCCAGACGCGGTTGAGCTTGTCCAGCGGTTTGTGCAGCGCCTTCGGGACCGTGTGGCGCAGGCCGCGCACGCTGAGCTGGTCCAGCTCGCCCGTGTGCATCAACCGGGCGCGATCGACGAGGTTGTGTGCCTCGTCCAGCAACAGCGCCACGCGCCAGCCATTGAGCTGCGTCAGCGCGTGCAGCATCGCGCTGAGGTCGAAGAAGTGGTTGTAGTCGCCGATGACCAGATCGCTCCAGTGCGCCAGTTCCTGCCCGAGGTAATACGGGCAGACGCTGTGCGCCAAGGCCACCCTGCGCACGCCCTCGCGGTGCCAGACCGGCACGGCCAGCACTGCCTCGCGCGCTGCAGGCAGGCGGTCGTAGAAGCCCTCCGCCAGCGGGCAGGATTCGCCGTGGCACGCCTTGTCCGGGTGTTCGCAGGCTTTCTCGCGGGCGACCAGTTCCAGCGCCCGCAGCGGCAGGTCCGGCTCCGCCCGGCGCAGTGTCGCCACCGCGTCGAGCGCCAGTGCGCGGCCGGAGGTCTTGGCGGTGAGGAAGAACACCCGGTCGATCTGCTGGCCGGGCATCGCCCGCAGCAGCGGGAACACCGTGCCGATGGTCTTGCCGATGCCGGTGGGCGCCTGCGCCATCAGCGGTCGGCCGGCGCGGGCGACCTTGAAGACGGCTTCGGCGAGCGGGCGCTGGCCGGTGCGGAAATCGGCGTGCGGGAAGCGCAGCACGGCCAGCGCGGCGTCGCGGGTGCGGCGGTGCGCTTGTTCGAGCCGCGCCCAGGCGATGTAGGCGTCGCAACGCTGGACGAAGTGCAGGCGCAGCGCCTCGGCGTCCAGCGTCTGCGTGAAGACGGTTTCCTGGCGGCTGCCGATGTCGTAGTAGACGAGCGCGAGTTCGAGCTGTTCAAGCCCGTCGCGCGCGCACAGCAGCCAGCCGTAGACCATGGCCTGTGCCCAGTGCAGTGCCCGGTGGTTGGCGGGCTGGCGGGCGAGGGCGCTGGCGCCGCGGTGGGTCTTGATCTCCTCCAGCCGGCCCTTGTCGGGATCGAAACCATCGGCCCGGCCACGCACCAGCAGCTCGCCGTGGCGGCCGGACAGCGCAATCTCTTTCTGGTAGCCCGTGCCGCGCCGGGACGCCACCACGGCGTGGCCCTCGATGCCTTCGAGTGCGGTCGGCGCCGGGGTGAAGCGCACGTCCAGATCGCCCGCCTTGGCGGTGAACGCGCACAGGGCGCGCACGGCGACGGTCAGCGGCAGGGGTTCCTGTTCGGCGGGCAGCTCCATCCACCGAGCATAGCCCGCACCAGCTCCCCCACGCGCCGCAGCCCCATGCCCGGCCTCGGCGCTCACCCCAGCGCCAGCCGCTCCACCAGCGCCATCTGCCTGGGCAGGCACACCCGCTGCAGGTCATACCGGCTGACGATGGTCTCGCGGGCGTTGCTGCGCAAGGCGTCGTGGGCGTCGGGTGGGGCCAGCAGCGCGTCGCACATGGCCCGCGCCAGCCCGTCGCGGTCGAAGAAATCCACCAGCCAGCCGTTGCGCCCGTGTTCGATCACCTCCTCGACCGGTGCGGTGCGCGAGCCGATCACCAGCGCGCCGGCCGACATCGCCTCCAGCATCGACCACGACAGCACGAAGGGGTAGGTCAGGTAGACATGCGCCCGCGTGACCTGGTAGAGCCGGATCAGTTGCCCGTGCGGCAGGCGGCCGACGAAGTGCAGCCGGGCGAGCTGCTCGGGGCTGAGCTGCGGGCGGATCTCGTCGAGAAAGCGGTCGCGCCAGGAGCGACCGTCCTCGGACTTCGCACCATAGGAGACGCCGTCGCTGCCGACCAGCACCACCTGCGCTTTCGGGCAGCGCGCCAGCAGCGCCGGCAGTGCGCGCAGGAAGGCGTGGTAGCCGCGGTTCGGCTCGAAGTTGCGGTTGACGAAGCTGATGACCTGGTCCTGGCGCGTCAGCCGCAGCCGCTGGGTCGAGCCGGGCAGAGCGCATTCGAACACCGCAGCGTCGTTGGGCTGGATGAGCAGCGTGTCCACCCCGTCGTGGACCACATCGACCTTGGGCTGGAACAGCGCCGGCACGGTCGATCGCTGCCAGACCGTCGGCGAAAGGCCGGCGTCCATGTCCATCAGCCCGTGCAGCAGGTGGGTGTTCTTGGTGCGGATACGCAGCCGGGCGTCGAGGCTGCGCGGCGGGAATTCGGGGTCGAAGGTGACGTCATGGCCGTCCCAGCCGTAGTACCACTCGACGAAATGCAACTGCCGCGCCTGGGGCCAGATGTCGCGCAGGAACAGCGCCTCGCCCCAGCCAGGGTGGGCGCAGATGACATCGGGCGTGAAACCGTCCTGGCGCAGCGCCAGGGCCGCGCGCGCCGCCCCTTCGCCGCGCAGCACCTTGGTCTCGAACTCGCTGGCCCAGGGGTGGACATTGGGTGTGCTGCCGCGCAGGACTTTGTAGCGTGTGCCGGCCACGCCGGGCAGGTCACGGGCCGTCGGCTCCAGCATCAGCGCCCGCACCTCGTGGCCGGCCTGCACGAGTGCCGGCGCGAGGTGGACATACTGGCCGGGGAAATTCTGGTGGACAAAGAGCAGGCGCATGGTGCTGGCGAGTATCAGGGGGTGTTCGCAGGGCAAGAAAGGAAGGATCACCGAATTTCCCGCGGCACCGGCGGCGGCGAACCAACGGTGGCGCAGGGCGGATGCGCAATTGACCGCGCAGATGCCGGTTTTTCGGGCTTTAGCCCCCGGACTGCAGGACGACAGTGGCGGCGCGGGCTGCTCAGATGGGTGGTCCCTGTCCAGTGGAGTGCCTGCATGCCGTCCTTGTCCCCATCCCTGTCTGTCCCCCTGTGTGCCCATTGGCGTCCGGCCTCGGTGCTGGCGCTGGTGGCTGGTTCGCTGTTGGTGAGTGCCTGCGGCGGCGGCGGCGAGTCCGTGTCGGGCGCGCTGGCCGTGGTGCCCGCCGTGCCGGTGTCGGCCAGCGCCGGTGTCTCGATCGACCAGAGTTTCCCGACCGGCCTGGCCGTGGCGTCGCCGGCCGAGCGGCCCGAGGTGTTGTCCGGGGAGACCGGCGTGCCGCTGCAGGGGCTGCTCAGTCTGGACACCCTGTTCCAGCCCGGGCAGGACGCCGGCTGCTACGGCCCGGCCATGCTCTACGCCAACCACGAGGACGGCAGCGGCACCGAGTCCGGGCTGCTGCCCCGTGGGGATCTCGGCCTGTGGCAACCGACCGACGTGGCCAGCGGCCAGCCCTGCGTGGTGGCCCAGCTCAGCCAGCGCACCGCCCACGCCCGGCTGCGGACCCGCCAGGGCGTGCTGCTGCTGGCGGCCTTGCGCGCGACCATCGCCGATTCCAGCGGTCTGTGGACCATGCCGGCGGCCGGAGCGCGCAGGGATCTGACGATGCCCTTCGCACCCGTGCTGACGGCGCTGCCGGCACTCGCCGGGCTGAACCTCCACGCCGCGACGGTGTCCCTGGACCTGCTCGGCACCACCTACACCTACCGCCTCGCGTTCAGCCAGGGCACGGGCGCGGCGGCCCGCAGCGGCGAGATCGTGCTGCAGCACCAGCCCGGCGCCACGGCCACGGACTACCGCGGCGTGCTGCGCGTGGCGGGGTTCGACCTGGGCACCGACGCGGCCGAGGGCTGCAGCGACCGCATGGACAGCGGCCGTTACCAGCGCGCCCACGTCACCACGGTGCGTTACCACCGCGCGGGCGATCGAATCGATGTCGGAACGCGCTCGGGCCAGTATTGCGGCGCGCCGGCCAGCCTCGCCGATGCCGACCACGCGGCGCAGGTGGCGTCCTTCACCACGGCAGGCGAACTCGATCCCGCCCTGCCACGCTGGCGCACCCGCTTCGACCGCTTCGGCGGCAGCTACGACCGCACCACCGGCGCTGGCCAGTTCCTCTCCGTCTGGCAGGCCAGCCCCAGCGACAGCCACGCCCGCGCACTGGCGGCCACCACCACCTACGACCGCGTGACCGACACCCGCACGGTGCAGGGCTACGCGGCCTTCAGCGCCGACGTGGCGACCACCGATGGCAGCCTGCTGGGGATGGTCTGCAACTGGGGCGGGCCGGGTGCGGTCCACACGCCTGCGGCGCTGTTCCAGTCGCAGACGGCCACGCTGACGGGGGCGGACACCACCTTTGTCGCCACGGCCAGCCGGCTCGCCTACGCGCCGATCAACGCCTGTTCGTCCACCACCACGCTCTTCGACGCCAACGCCGATGGCACGCTGGCCGCTGGCGAGGGGATGGGGGTGCTGCAGACGCTCGACGCGCCAGCTTCACCGTCGCTCACCGTGCAGGATGAGCTGCTGCGGCGCGGCTACCGACGGCCCGGCACCTTCTGACTTCTGCGCAGGAGAGGCGTCAGGCTCAGGCGCCAGGTCGGACGATCCAGTGGGCATCGCCGCGCTCCGACAAGCGGAACTCGCCCAACTGGACGCGGCGCTCGTGTTCGGCGATGACCAGCTCGCTCTCGAAACGACGGCCGACCGGGCGGGCCGGATTGCCTGCCACGATGTCGTAGGGGGCGACGTCGGCGGCCACCACGGCGCTGGCGGCGATGATGGCCCCGCGGCCGATCCGCACCCCCGTCAGCACCGTGCAGCCAAACCCCAGCCACACGTCGCTGCCGATCCGCACCACGTTGGTCAGTGGATCGACGCTGACGGGCATGGCCTGCATGGTTGGCGAGATCTGCGGCGTGAAGCGCATCGGCACACCGCAGGCGCGGTAGTCGTGGTCCTGCCGCCCGACCAGCGCCACGCGGTTGGCGATGAGCACGTAGTCGCCGATCTCGGCGTTGCATTCGATGTGAACGTCCTGGCCGAGGTAGACGCCCCGCCCGAAGGCCAGCCGCTCGGGTGCCCAGAGCCGGCAGTTCGCCCCGATGTGCAGATCCGTACCGGCCGTCACCTGCGGGCCGGCGCGCCACAAGGCCCAGCGGGTGCGCAGCCGGCGCAGCGCCGCCAGTGGGTATTGCAGCAAAGACCGATCCATCCAGGCACCTCGGGGCGGAGTGAGAGCGGCAGTCTAGGCCAGCCCGCGCGCCAGATCGAGGGTCAACCGTGCGGCGGGCATGGCGCGGCACCTGCTTGCATGTTGCCCCGCCCACAGAGGTGAAAAATCGCCACGGCCCTGGCGCTCGGCGGCGGCGCGCAGGGGCGCCAGGGCCGTGGTGGCCAGCGGAAATGCAGGCGCGCTGCCGTGCATCGGCCCGACGCTGCGCATGAATCGGTTGACGATGCCGCGGGCGGGGCGGCCGGTGAAGAGGTTGGTGAGTGCGGTGTGGTGCGCTGCATCGCCTTGCAGCGCGGCACGGTGGACGGCGCTGGTGGTCGCCTCCGGGCACAGCAGATAGGCCGTGCCGACCTGTACCCCCGCCGCGCCGAGCGCCATCGCCGCGGCCACACCCGCCGCGTCCACGATGCCTCCGGCGGCAATCACCGGCACGTTCACCGCGGCCACGATCTGCGGCACGAGCGCGAAGGTGCCCATCTGCCGCGTCAGGTCGTCCGACAGGAAATGCCCCCGGTGTCCGCCCGCTTCGAGGCCCTGCGCGATGACGGCATCCACCCCGTGTGCCTCCAGCCAGCGTGCTTCTTCGACCGTGGTGGCCGACGACAGCACCTTGGCGCCCCAGCGCCGCACCCGCGCCAGCAACTCCGGCGACGGCAGCCCGAAATGGAAGCTCACCACGGGCGGCGCGAACGCGGCCAGGAGGTCGGCGCTGTCCGCGTCGAACGGCCGCCGCCCCGGCCCGGCAGGCAGGGTGTCCGGGTCGATGCCGAACTCGGCGTAGGCGGGTGCCAGCGTGGCGCGCCAGGCGGCTTCGCGTGCGGCGTCGGGCGCGGGCGGGGTGTGGCAGAAGAAATTGACGTTGAACGGCCGGTCGGTGTGCGCACGGATCGCCGCGAGTTCCTGCCGCAGCGCATCCGGCCCCAGCATCGCGCACGGGAGCGCGCCCAGCCCGCCCGCGTTGGAGACGGCCACCGCCAGCGCGCTGCCCTGCGCGCCGGCCATCGGCGCCTGCAGGATGGGCAAATCGGTGCCGAGGAGACGGGCGAGGATCATGGCGCGACGGATTCGGTGGCAGGGGCGGCCATGCGTTTCGCGGCCGAGGGGAGTTTATCGCGCGGTGCCAGCACCACCTGCCCGCGCCCGGCCCGCTTGGCTTCGTAGAGCGCCTCGTCGGCGCGGCGCAGCAGGTCATCCAGCGTGTGGTCGTGCTGACCGAGCGCGGCCAGACCGGCGCTGTATTCGAGCAGGAAGTCCAGCTCCTGCGCCGACTGCAGCCGCAGGCAGTGGCGCAGCCGCTGGTCCAGCGACAGCGCCTGGCCCTCGCGGGTATGGGGCAGCAGGACGCAGAACTCCTCTCCGCCGTAGCGCCCCGCCAGATCGCCGCTGCGCAGCTCCTCGCGCAGCAGCCGCGCCAGCAGCCGCAGCGCCTGGTCGCCCTGGGCGTGGCCGCGCTCGTCGTTGATGCGCTTGAAGTGGTCGATGTCGATCATGACCGCCACCAGTGGATGGCCGTGGCGCCGGGCGTCGGCCAGCAGCACGTCGGCCCGCTCGGTCCAGGCACGGCGGTTGAGCAAGCCGGTGAGGTCGTCGGTGATGGCCTGCGCCTGCAAGGCCCGTTCGGCCTCTTCGCGGTAGGCCATCAGCAGCGCCACGGTTGTCAGCACCAGCGAGAGGTTGCTCACCAGTGCTGCCACCATGTTGACCGGATGCGGTGCGGTCAGATAGGGGTAGGCCGCCGTGTGGAAGGCGCCCAGGACACCGCGCCAGAACGTCACGACGGCCATCGCCCCCATGCACAGGCCGATCAGTGCGCGCCAGCGCCAGCCCGTCTGCGGACTGTGCCGGCAGACGGCGACCACGACCATCAGCATCTGCAGACCCAGCACGCCGTTGGCCAGCCCGACACGCCAGGGGTAGTGGGCGAAGCCGATGCCGTAGCCCAGCGTCATCAGCCCCGTCAGCGTCCACATCGGCCAGCGTGCGGGCGTGTGCGCGCTCCACAGGCCGATCGACTGCCACAGTGCCACCAGGCTCGCCGACATGCCGGCCATGGCGAGCACCGAGCTGGCCTGGTCCTGCCATCCGTTGCGCCAGAAGGTGGACAGCACGAGGCAGAACCAGCCCAGCGCCTGCAGCAGCACCGACAGCACGGCCTGCCGTGCTGCCGCACCGAGTCCCCGGCCCATGATGGCGGGCAAGGCCAGTGCCACGGCGAAGACGTTCACCGTGAACACCACCATCAGCGTGCGGACATCCAGCTCCATGGGCAAGGACAGGGACAAGGCAGCGCGCGTCCGGTGGCGGTTACTGGAACGCGACTTCGGCGAAGCTGCGCAGCTTGCGGCTGTGGAGGTGGTCCAGCCCCTGGTGGCGCAGGATCTCGATGGCGCGGATGCCGATGCGCAGGTGCTGATCGACCCGTTCGCGGTAGAAGTGGTTGGCCATGCCGGGGAGCTTGATTTCGCCGTGGAGCGGTTTGTCGGAAACGCACAGCAGGGTACCGTATGGAACCCGGAAGCGGAAGCCATTGGCGGCGATCGTGGCGCTTTCCATGTCGAGTGCCACGGCACGGCTCTGGCTGAAGCGGCGTTCCGGACCCGGGTGCGGCAGCAGCTCCCAGTTGCGGTTGTCGGTGGACGCCACCGTACCGGTGCGCATGATCTTCTTCAGCTCGTAGCCGGAGAGCTGCGTCACCTCGGCGACCGCCGCTTCGAGCGCGACCTGGATCTCCGCCAGCGGCGGAATCGGCACCCACAGCGGCAGCTCCTCGTCGAGCACGTGGTCCTCGCGCACATAGCCGTGGGCGAGCACGTAGTCGCCGAGCTGCTGCGTGTTGCGCAGCCCGGCGCAGTGGCCGAGCATCAGCCAGGCGTGCGGGCGCAGCACGGCGATGTGGTCGGTGATGGTCTTGGCGTTGCTCGGGCCGACGCCGATGTTGACCATCGTGATGCCACTGTGGCCGTGGCGCTTGAGGTGGTAGGCCGGCATTTGCGGCAAGCGTGGCGGCGGGGCGCCCAGCTCGTCACCAGGCTCAGTGGGCAGGCCGGCGCGGCGGGTCAGCACGTTGCCGGGTTCGACGAAGGCGGTGTATTCGCCGTTCTCGTCGGCCATCAGCTCGTGGCCCAGCCGCACGAACTCGTCGATGTAGAACTGGTAGTTCGTGAAGAGCACGTAGTTCTGGACGTGCTCGGGCGCGGTTCCGGTGTAGTGGCGCAGGCGGTGCAGCGAGTAGTCGATGCGCGGGGCGGTGAACAGCGCGAGCGGGTGGCGGGTGATGCCGTCGGCGGCCGGGTGCGGCTCGTGGCTGCCGTTGGCGATGCCGTCGTCCATGGCGGCGAGGTCCGGCAGGTCGAACAGGTCACGCAGGCGCGAGCGGCGCTCCGGCGGCATCGTGCCTTCGATGTGGTCGTGCTCGGAGAAGCTGAAATGCACGGGGATCGGCTGGCTCGACAGGCCGACTTCCAGTGCGACGCCGTGGTTCTTCAGCAGCAGCTTGAACTGCTCGCGCAGGTAGTGGCGGAACAGGTCCGGGCGGGTCAGCGTGGTTTCGTAGACACCGGGGCCGGCGACGAAGCCGTAGGACAGCCGCGAATCGGCCCGCTCGACGGTGTCCACCCGCACCCGCACGAAGGGGTAGCAGGCGCGCACATGGGCCATGCCTTCCTGTCCGCCGACAAACTCCTTCAGCGATTGCCGCAGGTGGGCGATGCCCGAGTCGTAGATCGCCTTGGCGTGCGCGAGCGCAGCGTCGGCGTCGGTGAAGCTTTGGGTGGTGAGGACGGTGCGTGGCATGGACTATTGTCGCTGCACCACGGGCAGGCTGCCCAGGTCCACCGTGCCGTACTGGCTGGTGAAGGTGATGCCGCTGCCGGTGCCTTGCTGCTGCGAGAAACCGCCGATCTGGTGGTCCAGCGTGTCGTAGACCCAGACGGTACCGCCGGTATCCACCGCGAGCCGGCGGCTGTGGGCGAAGTAGGCGTAGCGGGTGCTGTTCTGGGCGCCGGTGGCGTTGGGGCTGCCCAGCGCGGCGGGCCACCAGTTCACCGCGGCCTGGGCTGGCGGGACCAGATCGCTGCGGCTGGCGAGCAACTGGCCCAGCGCGCTGCACAGGCTGTCCACCCGGCCCTTGAGCTGGTGGTTGAACATGTCGCCCACCATGGTCATGCCGCCGAGCATCCATTGGCCGTAGCCGCCGAATTCCCAGTGGCTGAACTGCGCCATCGTGCCGCCGCCGTTGGAGACGGCCCACAGCATGTGCGTGACGGCCTCGGGGCTGAAGCCGTGGCGGGCGGCGAGCTGCTGGACGGCCTGCTGGCCGGCATCGGTGAGGTGCTGCATGGAGTGCTCCGACAAGGAAATGGGCTGTTGGCGCGACACTAGCAGACGCCGTGCCAGATCGTTGTGACCGCGCCGCGCGGTTCGGCGCCCGCCGTGCGGGTGCGGCCGGATTTGGGGGCGCAGTCGAGCACGCGGTCCATGCCCTGTTCTGCATGCCCATCAGGGGATGCCGGGTGCATTGCGGTGCTTGGCTGCGCGGGGCGACAGGGCATTGGGGAAATACAGCGCGGTCAGGCTCTTGCTGTGGACGGGCGAGTGGCCGTGGCCCTCGCTGCCCTTGGCGGATGCGGTGTAGCGGCGCCAGTCGCGCACCCAGTGCAGGTGGTCGCAGACGTCGAGCAGCCCCATCGTCTCCCGGTCGCCGACCAGCACGCCCTGTACCCGCAGCCCGAAGCGTGCGCGCGCGTCGTCCAGCCGCTGCAGCGTTGCCGGCACGCAGCCGAACTCGCCGTCGCTGACGATGAGCAGGTCGGCCTGCTGCCAGCGCGCCTGGTGGACCCGCTCGATGGCGTGTTCGATCGGGGTCTGCACGTCGGTGCCGCCGTCGAAGCTCTGGCCCATCAGGTCCATCAGCGCCTGCAGGCCGGCGGGACTCAGGTCCAGATCGCGCTCGATCACCTCGTCCGGCCCGCCGAAGGCGATCAGCACGCAGCCGCGCCGTTCGGCATGGGCAGCGCGCAGGGCGGCGATGACGACGGCCTTGGCGATGTTCTCAGGCGCGCCGCGCATCGAGCCGGACGTGTCCAGGCACAGGATGAACGGTCCGCGGGCGCGGGGTTCGGGCTGCGGCGGGGTGGCGCTGGTGCGGGGTGGGGCGGTGGGGTCGTGGCGCCAGTCGATCAGCATGGCCTGCGACTCCCAGCTCAGCAGCCGTGCCTCGGCATGGCGTGCCCGCCACAGCCGCTGCAGCACCGGGTGGCGCAGCATCACCGCCTCGCTGGCCAGCATCCGCTCGATGCGGCCCGAGAGGTGGATGCCGGTCAGCTCGCCGGGCATGTCCGGCAGGCGCGTCTCGACCGCGCGCAGGCCGTGGACCGGGCGGCGGTCGGGTTCGGGGGCGATGGCCGGGGCGGGCGGGCTGGTGTCGTGGCGTTCGGTGCGGCCGAGCTGGCGGATCAGTTCGGCGAGCTGCGGCAGTTTTTCCAGCCACGCGGCGGCGCGGCGCGCCTCGGCCCAGGGGCGGGAGTGCAGGTGGCCGCGCAGGTCGTCCCAGCGCAGCGCACCCAGGTCGCCCAGCCCCTGCAGCAGCACGAAGTGTTCTTCCCAGCCCTGCGTCTCGATCTGCCAGGCGCCGCGGAAATCGGCCACCACCTGCGCGATGGCGGCGGCGCGGTCGAGCCGGGGCTGGTGGTCGGCGATGCGGTCGAGGTGCCACAGCAGCGTGCGCAAGACCTGCTCGGCCAGCGCCGGCGCGCTGTGGCTCAAGCCCGGCAGACCGAGTTCGCCGACCACGGCCCGCAGCGGTGCCGCGGCCTGCGCATCGCCAAAATCCGCGTCCTGCGGTGGCAGGTCGCCGGCCAGCAGCGCCAGTTCCCAGCGGCGCGTGTCCAGCAGCCGTGCCTCGGCGTGGCCCACGCTGGCGATCAGCGCCGGCAGCCACAGCGTGCGCGGCAGCGGCGCGAGGTGGTGGAACGGCGCGTCTGCCGACGGCAGCAGCGGCGACGGCAACGGCAACGGCAGCACGCTAGAGGACCACGGGTTCCGGTACGGGTGCGGGCGCCGCATCCCCTGCGGCGGCTTCGACCGGCAGCGCAGCGAAGCCGGCGCGGGCCGCTTCCAGCCGGGCGAGCAGGCCGTCCAGCGTCGCCAGCGTGTGGGTGTGGGCGCCGAGCAGGCGTTCGTGTACCGACGCCGGAATCCACACGCGGTCGCGCAGCCGGTCGGCCAGCGCGGTGGCCTCCTGGTGGACGCGGGTCCAGTGTGCGGCGGCGGGACCGGTGATCTCGTCGATCTGCGCCAGCCGGGCAGCGATGTGGACCGGGCTGTAGCGCCGCCGCGTGTGGGCTTCGAGCGACTCGGTCATCAGCCGGGCCATGCCGCCATCGTCCTGTCCGCCGCCGATGGCGCGGGCCAGCGCCAGCTTGCCGGCGGTGCCGTCGTCCTCCTCGGCTTCGGCGCTGCGCTCGATGGCCCACTGGTGCTCGAAGGCTTCGACGGCGCGGGTGAGCCAGGGGGCGTCCTGCGGCACGGCGCGGGCGATCTCGGTGTCGAACCACTGCACCAGCTTCGGCACCAGCTCCGGCGTCGGACTGGCGACGTAGGGGGCGAGCCACAGGTCGAGCGCGTCGATCTGCGCGCGGCCTTCGGTGGCCACGGCGGTGCGCATCAGCCCGACCCACAGGCGCCAGCGGCGGTCGGACAGCGTGGTCTGCTGGTCGCCCAGCCAGCGGCGCAGCGCCCGCAATGCCTCGACCGCCTCGACGCTCAGGCGCACGCTGGCGCTGGCGCGGGTGATCTCGCCGCGTTCGGCCACTGTCAGGGCCTCGGGCGGGGCGCTGGAGTCGTCGCCGCTGGTGAGCCGCAGCAGCGCCTCGAAACTGGCGTCGCTGACCGGCGCGATCGGCAGGCGCAGCAGGAAGCGGTCGTGGAACGCCTGCAGCGCCTCGTCGGCCGGCACTTCGTTGCTGGCCGCGATCACGCTGACCAGCGGCGTGCGCGTGCGGCCCGTGCCGTTGTCGAACTCCCGCTCGTTGAGCAGCGTCAGCAGCGCATTGAGGATCGCCGAGTTGGCCTTGAACACCTCGTCGAGGAAGGCGATGCCGGCGGTCGGCAGGAAACCCGCGGTGAGACGCTCGTAGCGGTCGTCCTCCAGCGCCTTGAGCGAGAGCGGGCCGAACAGCTCCTCGGGCGTGGAAAACCGGGTCAACAGGCGCTCGAAGTAGGGGGCGCCCTCGAAGACGCGGTGCAGGCGCCGGGCGAGTTCGCTCTTGGCGGTGCCCGGCGGGCCGATCAGCAGGATGTGCTCGCCGGCCAGCGCACCGAGCAAGGCCAGCCGCACCTCGGTGGCACGTTCCAGCAGGCCGGCCTCCAGCGTGGCGAGCAGCCCGCGCAGGCGGTCGGGCGAGGGCAGTCGGGCAGGAGGGGGGGCATCGGCACGGATCATCGGGCGATTGTCGGTGGCCCGTGCGGGCGCTGCAATCCAGACCAGTGCCTACCAGGTCGTGTCCACGAACCGGTGCGGATCGAGGATGGCGACGTGCGAGCCGGCCATGTCGAGGGCGCGCGGCAGCAGGTCGATCTGCACGCGCCGGCTCGCCGCCAGCCACTCGCCATCCACCCGCAGCCGCAAGAGCTGCTCGCTTTCCACCAGCAGCGTGCGGCCCTGGCGGTGTGGCTCCGGCGTGGCGGTCGAGCGCATCCAGCGTGCCCAGCGGCCCGCACCGCCAACGACCACGGCGTCGAACCAGCCGTCGTTCAGCTCGATGGGCAATGGCGCTGGCGTGGGCCATTGCGGCACCGTGTTGCACAGCAGCACGCGCCGCGCATTGCCCGTGGGCAGCTTGCGGCCGTCCACCCAGACCGACCAGCCCGCCACCCCATAGCGGCCGACCCAGCCGGGCCGGTCCACGCGGACCTGCGAGAGAAAATGCACCGTGGTGTGGTCGGTTTCCAGCAGCCCGACATCCACCGGCCCGGTCGGCGAGCGCAGCGCGAACACCAGCGCCTGCGACCAGCTCAGCGCATCCAGCCCGAGCGTGCGCGCCAGCAGGTTGTGCCGCCCCGCTGGCACCAGCCCCACCTTCAACCCGCCCTTGAGCAGCGCCGGCAGCAGCGCGTGGACCGTGCCATCCCCGCCGATGAGGATGACGCGGGTGCGGGGCGCGAGGATGGTGAGCACGGCGCGGGCCGCATCGACCGATTCGGGCATCAGCAGCGACACCCCTGGGGCGTGGCGCGACAGCCACGCGGCGACCGGGCGGCGCAACTCGGCCGCGCGACCACCACCGGCGCTCGGGTTCAGCAAGGCGACGGCGGTGGACGGCGTCACCGGGTCCGATCAGTAGGTGTAGACACCACGTCCGCTCTTGCGGCCGAGGTAGCCGGCGGCGACGTATTCCTTCAGCAGCGGGCAGGGCCGGTACTTCGAGTCGCCGAACTGGCTCAGGTAGACCTCCATCACCGCCAGGCACACGTCCAGCCCGACCATGTCCGCCAGCGCGAGCGGGCCGATGGGCTGGTTGCAGCCGAGCTTCATGCCGGCGTCGATGTCCTCGGCCGTGGCCAGCCCTTCCGACAGCACGAAGAACGCCTCGTTGATCATCGGCACCAGGATGCGGTTGACGACGAAGCCGGGGGCGTTCTTCACCGTGATCGGCGTCTTGCCCAGGCGCTCCGACAAGTCCTTGACCGCGGCGTGCGTGGCGTCCGACGTTTGCAGGCCGCGGATGATCTCGACCAGCGCCATCAGCGGCACCGGGTTGAAGAAGTGCATGCCGATGAAGCGGTCGGCGCGCTTGGTGGTCGCGGCGAGCTGCGTGATCGAGATGGAGCTGGTGTTGGTGGCGACGATCACCTCGGGCGGGAGCTGCGCGTCGAGCTGGCCGAGGATCTTGATCTTGAGCGCCTCGTTCTCGGTGGCGGCCTCGATGACGAACTGGGCGGCGTTCAGTGCGGCGTAGTCGGTCGAGACGGTGATGCGGGCGAGGGCGGCGGCCTTCTGCTCGGCGGTGAGCTTGTCCTTCTTGGTGAGGCGGTCGAAGCTGGCGGTGATGGTGGCCAGGCCCTTGCTGACCGCGGCGTCGCTGATGTCGATCATCACGACGTGGATGCCGGACTGTGCGCAGACCTGCGCGATGCCGTTGCCCATGGTGCCGGCGCCGACGATGCCGACGGTGTGGATGGTGCGCATGTGGGTGTGCTCCGTTTTCGGGGTTGTTTTCGGGGTTGTTCTGCCAGCCGGATTTTGCCTTGGGGCGGGTCATCCACACTTCATAGAATGACGCCCTTGTCCGCGAGACCCCCACAACAGCCATGACCGACGCCCTGAACGCCCTCTCCAAGTCCTTTGAGCCTGCCCCGATCGAACAACGGTGGGCGCCGCAGTGGGAATCCAGCGGTGTCTATGCCCCGACGCTGGACCCGTCCAAGCCGAGTTTCTGCGTCCAGTTGCCGCCGCCGAACGTGACCGGCACGCTGCACATGGGCCACGCGTTCAACCAGACCATCATGGACTCGCTGACGCGCTACCACCGCATGTCGGGCGACAACACGCTGTGGCTGCCCGGCACCGACCACGCCGGCATCGCCACGCAGATCGTCGTCGAGCGCCAGTTGCAAGGGCAGGGCGTCAGCCGCCACGACCTCGGCCGCAAGAACTTCGTCGCCAAGGTCTGGGAGTGGAAAGAGCAGTCCGGCGCCACCATCACGCAGCAGATGCGCCGCATGGGCGACTCGGTGTCGTGGGGCCATGAATACTTCACGATGGACGAGAAGCTGTCGAAGGTCGTGACCGAGACCTTCGTGAAGCTCTTTGACGAGGGGTTGATCTACCGGGGCAAGCGGCTGGTGAACTGGGACCCGGTGCTGAAATCCGCCGTTTCTGACCTGGAGGTGGAGAGCGTCGAGGCCAATGGCTTCATGCACTACATCACCTACCCGTTCTCGGCGGGTCCGCAGGTGATCG
>NZ_JAAFKF010000037.1 GCF_013299175.1 Sphaerotilus sp. | reverse complement strand
CGCCCGGCTGGTGGAGGCCGCCCCGCTGCGCCAGACCATGGGCAGCGCCGCCCGCACCCGCGCCCGCCACCGCCACGGGCACCACCGGTTCCGGGCGTCGATGCTGCTGGGGCACGGACTGTCGCCGATGGTCGCGCCACACCACGCACTGGCCAGCGCCTGACAGGACCGGTGCGCCCGCGGCGGGTCAACCCAGCGACAGCACCACGTTGCCGCTGACGGCCCCGCTTTCGACCGCACGGTGCGCCTGCGCGATCGAAGCCAAGGGCAGCTTCACCGCGATGTTGTGCTGCAGCAGCCCGCGCTGCAGGAAGTCGGTCAGCACCCTGACCACGCGGCGGCGGTCCGCTTCGCTCAGGTGGTAGACGATGAAGAACCGCACACCGAAGTTGCGCGCAATCATCGGAAAGAACGGCAAGGTGAACTGCCTGGCGCCGCTGCCGTAGACCACCCACTGACCGTCCGGCCGCACCACCTCCATGTCGATCGCCGCATTCGCCGCGACATCCACTTCGATCACGCGATCGACGCCGTGGCCCTGCGTGGCCTCTCGCACGCGCTCGATGACGGATTCGGTGCGGTAGTCGATCACCACATCGGCGCCCGCGGCCCGCGCCAACGCCGCCTTTGCCGGTGAACTGACGGTCGTGATGACCTGCCGCGCGCCCAGCAAGCGCGCGAACTGCACGGCGTAGTGGCCGACCGCGCCCGCGCCGCCCGCGACGAGGACACGCTGCCCTTCGACGCCGCCATCGGTCAGCACGGCGTGCAAGGCTGTCAGCGCAGGAATGCCCAGGCACGCGCCGGCTTCTCCTGGCACGTTGGCGGGCAAAGGAACGGCCTGCTGCACGGGCAAGCAGATGCCCTCCGCCGCGGTGCCGAACGGCCGACCCCAGGCCGCGTTCCAGAGCCAGACACGCTCACCCATGCGTGCCGGATCGACCTCGGCACCGACCGCATCGATGACCCCCATGCCGTCGCTGTGCGGAATGACCCGCGGAAACGGCATGTCCGGGCCGCGCGCACCCGAGCGTGCCTTCACGTCGGACGGGTTCACGCCGGACCACTCCAGCCGAACGCGCACCTCCCCGGCCGCGGGCTGCGGGTCCGGCACCTCCCCCACGACGAGCACTTGCTCGGCCGGGCCGGTCTGTTCGTAGTAAGCCGCTTTCATCGGATGCTCCGTTTCATTGGTTGCTTGGTGGGTTGGTCAGTGGGATTTCACGCGGTGAAATCCCGTTCGAGAGGGCTACTGCTTCGCCTGCTCGGGAACACATCATTCACGCCAATCCCTCACCGCATCCCGGATCGAGGAAAAACAAACCGCGCAAGGACATCGAAGTGGGAACCGTGAGTCCCACCGACCGGCGCGATGGAGACACATGATGATCGACTTGAGTGGAAAAGTTGCGGCCGTCACCGGTGCTGCAGGCGGCATCGGCGCAGAGATTGCCCGCACATTGGCCAAGGCAGGTGCTCGGGTGGTCCTGGGCGACGTGCAGGCCGAGCGGGGCGAGCACGTCGCACAGCAGATTCGCGATGCTGGCGGACAGGCCCTCTTCGTCGCGCACGACACGTCCGACGAAGACCAGTGGATCGCGTTCCTCGACACCGGGCTGGACCGCTTCGGCGGCCTGGACATCCTGGTCAACAACGCCGGCATCGAGCAGACCTGCTTCCTCGAAAACATCACCGTCGCCGACATCCAGAAGCTGCTCGCCGTGAACGTGACCGGTGTGCTGATCGGCCACAAGCACGCGGTGCGGGCGATGAAGCCGGACGGCCGCGCCGGCAAGGGCGGCAGCATCATCAACCTGTCGTCGGTGGCCGGCCTGATCGGCACGCCCGGTCTGGGCGTGTACTCCGCGTCCAAAGGGGCGGTGCGCTTGCTGACCAAGGCCGCCGCGGTCGAATTCGGCCGGCTCGGCTATGGCATCCGGGTGAACTCGATCCATCCGGGCCTCGTGGAAACCGAGATGGGCGAGAAGCTGCTCAACGACTTCGTGGGCCTTGGCATGTTCAAGGACCGCGACGACGCCTACACGCAGATGAAGGCGGCGCATCCGCTGGGCATCACCGGCCTGCCGAGCGACATCGCCAACCTGGCGTTGTTCCTCGCCTCTGATCTTTCGCGCTGGATGTCCGGCGCCGAACTCGTCGCCGACGGCGCGATGACGGTGAGCTGACCTTTCTTCACAACCACCAGGAGACAGACATGACTGCAATTGACAAAAGCCTCCCGACAGCCAACGCTGCAGACAGCACCGAGGCACTCCCTTCGCGACGGACCATGCTCGGCGCGGGTGGTGCGGTCGGTTTGGCCCTGCTGAACCCCGCATCCATCTTTGCCCAGGGGGCCGATGGCGCCAACACGATCCGGGTCGGCTTCATCAGCCCGCGCACCGGCGCACTGGCCGGCTTCGGCGAGGCCGACGGCTACGTGCTCGAACTGGCGCGCAAGGCGTTGAAGGACGGCCTGACCGTGGGTGGCAAGAAGTACGCGGTCGAGATCCTGGACCGCGACACGCAGTCCGATCCGGCCCGCGCCAGCCAGTTGGCCAAGACGCTCATCAACGCCGACAAGGTCGATCTGATCCTGGTCACGTCGGCACCCGAGACCGTCAACCCGGTCGCCGACGCTTGCGAGGGGGCGGGCGTGCCCTGCCTCTCGACCGTGACGCCTTGGGAAGCCTGGTACTTCGGCCGCGGCGCCAAGCCGGGCGAGCCTTCGCCGTTCAAGTGGACCTTCCACTTCTCGTTCGGCGTCGGCGAGTTCGTCAAGGCCTACACCTCGCAGTGGGGCCAGTTGTCCACCAACAAGAAGGTGGCGGCGCTCTACCCGAACGACGCCGACGGCAACGCCATCCGCGCCAGCCTCGCGCCGGCGCTGCAAAAGGCCGGCTTCACCATCGTGGACGCCGGCCCCTACGAGACGGGCACCACCGATTTCTCGGCCCAGATCGCGAAGTTCAAGGCCGAGAAGTGCGACATCTTCAACACCTTCCCGATCCCGCCGGACTTCGCCACGTTCTGGCGTCAGGCGGCCCAGCAGGGCCTCGCGAAGAACTTCAAGATCGTCCAGGTGGCCAAGACCGGGCTGTTCCCGTCCACCGTCGAGGCCCTGGGACCGCTGGGCTTCAACCTCTCCAGCGCCTGCTACTGGCACAAGACCTTCCCCTACAAGTCGCCGCTGACCGGTGTGAGCAGCCTGCAGTTGGCCGAGGGCTACGAAAAGGCCGCGAACAAGCAGTGGAACCAGCAGCTCGGCGCGTCGATGTCGCTGCTCGACGCCGGCTTCGAAGCCTTGAAGGCCAGCACCAATCCGAAGGACAAGGCCAGCGTGGCCAAGGCCCTCGGCTCCTTGGTGACCACGACCACGGTGGGCAAGGTCGATTTCACCAAGGGACCGGTGCCGGGCGCCTGCGCCACGCCGCTGATCGGCACGCAGTGGGTCAAGGCCCCGGCTGGTTCGAAGTACAAGTTCGACTACATCGTCACCGAGAACGCCGGTGATGCCAACGTCCCGGTGGCCGCCAAGCTGCGCGCTTACGCCTGAACCCGCGCGGGATCTCGGAACCATGTCGTCAACGGATGCCTTGCTTTCTGCCCGAGGGCTGCGCAAGCAGTACGGCGCACTGGTCGTGCTCGACGGCGTGGATTTCGAGGTTCGGCGCGGTGATGCGATCGGCATCGTCGGGCCGAACGGCGCCGGCAAGACCACCTTGCTCAGTGTCTTGTCCGGCTCGCAGGCCGCCTCGGCTGGCACCGTCCAGTTCAAAGGCCAGGACATCGCGTCGCTGGACGCCGCCAGACGCTGCAGGCTGGGCATCGTGCGCACCCACCAGGTGCCGCAGCCCTTCAGCGGCATGACGGTGTTCGAGAACGTCTTCACCGCGGCCACGCACGGGGGAGGATTCCGCCAGTCCGAAGCCTACGCGCGGTGCATCGAGGCGATCGAACTCTGCGGCATGACCAAGGTGGCCAACCGGCGCGCCGAGACACTGGGTTTGCTGGACCGCAAGCGGCTGGAGCTGACCCGTGCGCTGGCCACCAATCCGCAGGTGCTGCTGCTGGACGAGATCGGCGGCGGACTCACCGATGGCGAAGCCGCCGAACTCGTGCAGACCATCCAGGTGCTGCACGGCCGGGACATCGCCATCGTCTGGATCGAGCACATCGTGCATGTGCTGCTGCAGGTCGCGCAGCGGCTGGTCTGCATGGACTCGGGCCGCGTGATTGCCGAAGGCGATCCGCAAGCAGTGCTGTCCAACGCCACCGTCGTGGATGCCTACCTGGGGGGAGGACGATGAGTCTCCTGAAAATAGAAGCCCTGGAGGCCCGGCACGGTTTGCTGACCGCCGTGCAAGGCATCAGCCTGGAAATCGAGCAGGGCGAGACGCTGGCGCTCGTCGGCGCCAATGGTGCGGGCAAGACGACACTGCTGCGCACGCTGGCGGGGGTGCATCCGGTGGCGGGGGGCCGCATCGTCTTTGACGGCGTGGACGTGAGCGCGTTGCCGGCGCACCGCCGGGCCGCGGCCGGACTGGCGCTGGTGCCCGAGGGGCGCAAGCTGTTCCCCGCGATGACGGTGCAAGAGAACCTGCTCGTCGCCCTCTCTGCAAAGCGCGGTGGCCGCTGGAACCTGGGCACCGTGCTCGACGCCTTTCCGCAGCTCAAACCCAAATTGAAGGCGGCGGCGGGCACCTTGTCCGGCGGTCAGCAGCAGGCCGTGGCCATTGGCCGCGCCTTGATGACCAATCCGCGGGTGCTGCTGCTGGACGAGGTGTCCCTCGGTCTCTCGCCGCTCGCCGTGCAAGGCGTCTACGACTCGCTGCGCACGCTGATGGGCAAGGGCACGGCCCACGGCACGACCGTGGTGCTCGTCGAGCAGGATCTGCAGCGCACGTTTCAGGTGGCCGATCGCATCGTCTGCATGCTCGAAGGCAAGGTCGTCGCCAGCGGGCGCGCCGACGAGATGACCCGCGAGCAGGTGATGGCGCATTACTTCGGCCACCGCCCGTCCACGGCCGGCACCCCCTCACAACCGGCATCCGCAACATGATCTGGCTCAACCAACTCGTCCAAGGGCTGATGCTGGGGGGCTACTACGCGCTGCTGGCGTGCGGTCTGTCGTTCATGTTCGGCGTGATGGGCATCATCAACCTCGCGCACGGAAGCCTCGCGGTGCTGGCGGCATACCTGCTGTTCATCCTGGCCGAACGCTTCGAGATCCATCCCTTGCTGGGCCTCGTGGCGGTGGTCCCGGTGATGGCGCTGATCGGCTGGGTGCTGCACCGGCTCGTGCTCGAACGCAGCGCCCGCGCAGGCGCCCTGATCCCCTTGCTGAGCACCTTCGGTCTCGCCAGCCTGCTGGACAACTCGATGTTCCAGACCTTCGGTGCCGACACCCGCTCGCTGGCGCCCTACATCGATTCGCTCAGCTACGACGGCTGGACCCTGCCCGGCGGCATCATCGTCGGCCAGCTCGCGGTGCTGACGCTGGTCGTCGCCATGGCGTTGCTGGGCGGACTGCACCTGATGCTGACGCGCACCGCGCTGGGCCGGCGCATCCGCGCCGCGGCCCACGATCCGGACACGGCGCAGTTGGTCGGCGTGGACGCGCGGGCGGTCTATGCGGCCTCCACCGCCATCGCCATGACCACGGTGGCGATCGCCGGCGCCTTCCTCGCCATGCGGGCCACGTTCGACCCCTACACCGGCCCCTATCAACTGATCTTTGCGTTCGAGGCGGTGATCATCGGCGGCGCCGGCTCGCTGTGGGGAACGCTGGTGGGCGGCATCGTCCTCGGCGTCGCGCAGAGCCTCGGTGCGCAGGTCCACCCGCAAGGCTTCCTCATCGCCGGGCACGTCGTCTTCCTGGCGGTGCTGCTGGCACGGGTGTACGCCACGGACACGCTGCGCCGCTGGACCCGATCCCTTCAAAGCCGCTTTGGCAGCCGAGCCTGAACGCCATGAACCTGACTCCACGCGCACCCGCTGCCCTCGCCACCGCGCATGTCACGCGCTGGACCGTGCCTTCGATCGCGGCGGTGTCGCTGGTGGTGGCGGCCCAGCTCGTGCTGGTCGCCGGGCCGCTGTTCCTGTCGGCCAACGTGGTCGAGCGCCTCACAACCTTGTTCATCTACGGCATCCTGGCCCTGATGTGGAACGCGCTGGCGGGCTACGCCGGCCTGCTGTCCGTCGGGCACCAGGCGTTCTTCGGCCTGGGGGCGTATGCCGCTGTCCGGCTGGCCGACTGGGGTGTCAGCCCGTACCCGGCACTGCTGTTGGCGGCGGTGCTGGTCGGGGCGCTGTCATTGCCGATATCGGCTTTCATGCTGCGGTTGCGCGACGGTGAATTCGCGATCGGCATGTGGGTCGTGGCCGCGCTGTGCCATTTGCTGGTCAACCTGGACAACCTCGTTCAAGGTGAAACGGGCACCTCGCTGATCGCGCTGCAGACCTACGCCGCCGATGACCGGCGCAGCTACACCTATTGGGCCGCCCTGGGCACCATGGCCGCCCTGGGCTGGCTGGTGTTCGTGATGTTGCGCGGCAAGATGGGCACGGCCGCGCAGGCCATCCGCGACAACGAGGAAGCGGCCGGCTCGGTGGGCGTGCGCGTGCTGCCCTCGAAGCGCCTGATCTTCGTGCTGTCGGCGTTCGGCTGTGCGGCGGCGGGGGCCTTGTGGCTGGCCAGCTCGATCACGTTCCAGCCCAAGACCTACTTCAGCGTGCAATGGACGGCGTACATGATCTTCATGGTGCTGGTCGGCGGCATCGGCACCTACGAAGGCCCGATCCTCGGCGCGGTGCTGTTCTTCACCATGGAGACGCTGTTCGGTGCCACCGGCGTGACCTACCTGATCGGCCTCGGCGCGACCGCGTTGCTGTTTGCGCTGTTGATGCCGCGGGGCATCTGGGGCGAGATCGAACAGCGGCTCGGCTTGCAATTGCTGCCGGTGGGGTATCGGCTGCGTGGTGCCACGGGTGAGCCACCACCGAAGCCATGAATCACCATGGGCGCACTGAAGCGCAATGAGACAAAAAGGGGATGCCGAGCGATCGGCATCCCCTTTTACCTTGCTCAGACCGTGACTGACACCCGGTCCTTGGTGTAAGCCAGCACCTGCGCGACGATCGCATCCGCGAACTGCGCGTCGTTGATGTGGCAGTCGAATTCACGCGGCACCACCGACGCCGGCAACGCATCCTTCAAGGCATCCAGGAACACCGGGCACAGCGACGGGTCGTGCAGGTGGCCTTCCGGACTGTCATGGTGCGAGAAGCCCTTGAGCGGCACGAAGAACGACACCGGTCCCTTGGCGTCCGCGATCAGGCCACCCATGTGCTTGGCCAGCGCCTGCAGCTCGCTCGCTTCGGTACGCACCGCCGTCAGTGCGTGGTTGTGCATGTGGTATCGGTGGCCGGGGAACATCGCCTTGGCCATGTCGATCGGGCCAGCCACCATGAAGTCGGCATTGCCCGGCGCGAAGACCACCGGCACGCCCTTGGCCAAGGCTGACTTGGCACGGTCGGGGCCAGCACTGCACAGGCCGTTGTTGAGGAAGTCGTTGATCTCCACCAGCGAGGTGTCCACCACCGCCGCCACGTCACGCTCGCCCACGATCTGGTCCATCGCCATGCCGCCAGTGCCCAGGGTATGGAACACCATCACCTCAAAGCCCTTGGCTTCGAGTTGCTTGCGGACGTTGACGGTGCAGGCGTCGATCGTGCTGAGCGTCGTCATCGCGATCAAGGGCTTCGGCTCGACACGCGTCGGCGAATAGTTCTTCGCCATCGCGGCGGTGGCCAGCGCCGCATTGCGGAACACGTCGCGCGTGATGCTGTTCAGACCGGCGATGTCGCACACCGGGTTGAACATGTTGATGTCCTTGGCGCCGATGAACGGCTTGGTGAAGCCGGACGCCATCGTCGAGACCATCACCTTGGGCAGGCCGTAGGGGAACATGCCCATGACGACGGTGCCCAGCGCCGTGCCCATCGAGCCACCGACGCCGATGATGCCGCTCAGGCCGTGCTTGGCGTGGTACTCCAGGGCGCATTTGACCGAGCCTTCGATCATGACGCCCTGGCATTTGCCTTCGTGCTTCAGGTCGCGGACCTCCTGCAAGGTCTTGCCGGCCGCCGCCGCCACCGCTTCTGGCGTGATCTCGACGCTCGCGTCGGTGGACGCGCGGATGCTGGCGTCGAGGTGGACCACGTCCACGCCCTGCGACTCCAGCACTTCACGGATGTAGCGCGCCTCCACCGCCTTGGTGTCCAGCGTGATGATCATCAGTACCTTGGGGTTGCTGCTCATGTCTCGTCTCCTTCTCGTGTTCACACACGGTTGATGTGCGGATGCCGTCGGCTTGCGGCACCTCGCGGGTTACGCGGGTCAAGGCGTCGGTGATGGGTTCAGTTCCTCAGCGAGACGCAGAAAAAATCCGATGCTGTTCGGGTTGGCCATCGCATCGGCGCTGGCCACCTTCTCGGGGGCGGCGCCCAGCAACAGCTTGCGCACGGGCACTTCCATCTTCTTGCCCGTCAAGGTGCGCGGGATCTCCGCCACCTGGTAGATCTCGTTGGGCACATGCCGCGCAGACGCCTTGCTGCGGATCTGCTGCGCGATGCGCGTTTTCAGCGCCTCGTCGAGCACCACGCCGGGCGCCAGGACCACGAACAAGGGCATGAAGGACGGCCGCCCGAGGTACTCCAGATCGACCACCAGGCTGTCGCGCACCTCCGGCAGTTCTTCCACCACCCGGTAGATTTCGGCGGTGCCCATGCGGATGCCGTACCGGTTGATGGTCGAATCCGAGCGGCCGTAGATCACCGACGTGCCCCGCGAAGTGAAGCGAATCCAGTCGCCATGGCGCCAGAGTCCGGGGTACATCTCGAAGTAGCTTTCGAGGTAGCGGCGGTTCTCGGGGTCGCCCCAGAAGTAGATCGGCATCGACGGCATCGGCTTGGTCACCACCAGTTCGCCGACTTCATCGATCACCGGCGTGCCGGCGTCGTTGAACGCATGCGCGGCGACGCCCAGTTCCCGGCACTGGATCTCGCCCGCGTTGACCGGCAGGATCGGCGCGCAGGCCACGAAGCCCGAAGCGATGTCCGTGCCCCCGCTGATCGAGGCGAGCCACAGGTCCGGCTTCACGGCGTCGTACACCCATTGGTAGGCGTCGATCGGCAGCGGGGAGCCGGTGGCGTTGATGGCGCGCAGGTGTTGCAGCGGGACCAGATCGCGGGGACGCAGACCGTCCTTCATGCAGTTGATGAGGTAGGCCGCACCGCAACCGAACAGCGTGACACGCTGCTCGTCGATGAAACGCCACAGGGCGGTGGTGTCCGGCCACGCAGGGTTGCCGTCGTACAGCACGATGCTGGCCCCGGTGAGCAAGGCGCCGATCTGGAGGTTCCAGACAATCCAGCCCGTGCCGCCCAGGAACAGCAGGCGGTCGCCGGGCCGCAGGTCGTGCTGCAGCGCCATCGTCTTCAGGTGCGTCAGCACGATGCCGCCCTGGCTGTGAACGATCGCCTTGGGCAGGCCGGTGGTGCCCGAGGAGTAGACGATCCAGAGCGGGTGCTCGAACGGCAGGCGTTCGAAGCGCAACTCGGCCTCCACCGAAATCGCATCCGACCAGCTCAGCCGGTCTCGCCATGCGAGCGGCTGATGCGAGGCCGCACGGCACACCGGGCCGGCCACGTGGATGACGTGCCGGACGGTCGGCAAGCCGAGCAGCAGCTCCTCGACCAGCGCGCGCCGGTCGTGGGTCTTGCCGTTGTAGCTGTAGCTGTCTACGGCCAGCAGCACCTTCGGCTCGATCTGGCGGAAGCGGTCCAGCACCACGGTGGCCCCCATGTCGGGCGCGCAACTGGACCAGATCGCGCCGAGGCTGGCGCAGGCCAGAAAGGCCACCACGGTCTCGGGGCGGTTCGGCAGGTAGGACGCCACGCGGTCGCCCGCACCCACGCCAAGCTGCCTCAACTGTGCGGCCAAGGCGCCGGTGTCGCGTTGCAGTTGCGCCCACGACACCGCGTGCGTCCCGGTGTCCTCGCTGCGGGCGATCAGCGCGGGCCGCTCATCGGTGGCACGGCGGAAAATGTGCTCGGCATAGTTCAGCCGCGCATTCGGATACCACTGCGCACCCGGCATGGTGGACACGCCGAGGACGGGATCACACGCGCCATCGGCCTGCACCTCGAAGAAGTCCCAGATCGATTGCCAGAACGGTTCCAGCGCATCGACCGACCAGATCCACAGATCCTGGTAGTGGTCGAAGTGCAGCCCGCGTTCGGCCGCCAGCCAGCGCATGTAGGCTGCCAGACGGGTCGGCGCGATCTGATCGGGCCGTGGGGTCCACAGCACTGCACCGGGTGCGTCTGCTTGATCCGGCGTCCTGTCCGATGGGTTCATTTCAGCATCTCCAGCAACCGATCCACACCGCTCAAGGACAAATGGGGCCGGCTCTGCGGCGGCAGTGCGTCGAAGTCCGCGGCGCTGTTCAAGCCCGTGTGGACGCCGACCGAGAACGCCCGCCCGCGCAGGGCCATCGCGTTCTCCAGGCTGATGTCGTCGCCGACGATGGCCATCTGCGCCGGCTTGATGCCCAGACGCGTGCTCGCGCAAGCCAGCGCCTGCGCCGACGGTTTGCCGACGACCACGGCGTTCTTGCCGGTGACGCTGCGCACGGCCGCGGCAATCGCACCCGAGACACCCAAGGTGCGCCCTTCGCGACTCGCCAGGTAGGCTGCCTTGGAAACGGTGTACAGCGCCGCCCCGGCCCACACGGCGCGGCACGCCGCGTCGAGATCGGCCAGCACGAAACCGGGGTACCAACCAATCAGCACGGCATCAGCGTCGTCCGCGCGCTCCGGCGCCCGCACGACATCGAAGCCCGCGTCCACCAGCGGCTTCCAGACGCCTTCGCCGCCCAGCACCAGCACCCGCTGGTGGCCGCGGCGCTTGAACAGGTCGAGTGCGACGCTGACCGGCGTGAGCATCTGCTGCTCGCCGATGGGGAGGCCGATGTGGGTCAAGGCGTGCGAGATCTGTGCTGGCGTCTTGGCGCTGCCGTTGGTGAAGGCGACATACGGCACCTCGCGCTGACGCAGCAGTGCGAGCAATTCACGGGCACCGGGCAGGGGCTGGTAGCCGCTGAGGTGCTTGTCCGCGAGCGCGAGCGTTCCGTCCACATCGAACACGTAGCCACGCACACCGGCCAGCGTCGGTACTCCGGCATCGAGGGCAGGCAGGTTGCCGATGGGGAGGCGGCTCATGCGGACTGCCCCGGTGCGGCGGACGACCGGTGGGAGCGCAGGTCCACGAGAAACCCGTCCCGCTCGAAGCGTGCGTGGGTCACGTCGGGTCGCAGTGTCAACTCGGTGATGAGTTTTTCGACCGGGCTGGCCACGGCGCTGTAGGTCTCGCGGGTCGGGCCGGCGGCCAGCATGGCGTCCACCTGCTCCGCCGGCATCGTGGCGCGCAACAGGAACTCCTCGTCGGAGAGCCGGGCATCAAAGCGCCGCCGCAGTTCGGACAGCTCGGGCATGGCCGCTTGACCGGACAGCTCGCGTGCCCGCGGCAACTGCTCGATCCGGTCGCGCACGTTCGGGTCCATCGGCGCGGGCGGCGTGCCGAACTTGCCGAGCACGTAGCGGATCACTTCGTCGGGCACGTTCGCATACCGCTCGGGGGCCAGCACGTTCATCACCGCCTGCGTCCCGACGACCTGCGAGAACGGCGTGACCATGATCGGGTAGCCCAGTTCGCGCCGGACGCGCTCCACCTCCTCGTACACCTCCGGCAGGCGGTGCTCCTGGCGCATCTCGCGCAACTGGCGCCGCATCGTTCCGATCATTCCGCCCGGCAACTGGTGCTGGAAGTAGCGCATGTCGTATTCCTGCGGTACCCCTGGCGCCAGACCTTCGGCGGCCGCGAGCTGCTCGAAATAGCGGCTGATGCGGGCGACCGCGTCCATGTCCAGATCGACCGAGACGCCCTTGCTGCGCAGATTGGCCACCACGTTCTCGATCGCCGGCTGGCTGCTGCCGTTGCCGAGCGGTCGTGCGGCGGTGTGCAGGGTTTGCACGCCCAGCTCCGGCGCTTCGGCGTAGGTGAAGGGTGCCAAGCCGATCGTGCAGTGCGAGTGCAGCTCCAGCGGCTTGTCGCCAAGGGCCACGCGCAGCACCGGCAACAGCGTGCGGGCACGCTCCGGGGTCAGCAGCCCGCCCGGGTCTTTCAGGTAAACCCGCGTGATCGCCGGCACCACCGCCAGTTGGCGCGCCGCCGCGGCGAAGTGCGCGTCATCGTGGATCGGGCTGACCGTGTAGACGATGGCGCCCACGATCTCGCGTCCACCGGCTGCCGCGATCGCCGTCGCGCTGTCGGTCACGGCCTGCATGTTGTTCATGGGGTCCATCACCATGAACCGCTCGATGCCGTTGCGGACCAGCAGTTGGTAGGACAGCGCCATCAGCTCCGGGTGCGCCGTCTCCCACGAGATGAAGCGCATGCCGGTGGACAGGAAGCTCAGCGGCGTGCGCGGCATGCGCGCCTTCATCAGGCGAATGCGCTCCCACGGGTTCTCCTTGTGGAAGCGCACCGTGACCGCCATGTGCGTGCTGGTCGTGAAGTCGATCGCGCGGTAGCCGACGCGGTCCAGGTCGGCCGCGATCTCCAGCATCATCCCGGTGCGCAGACCGACGGCGCCCCACAGGCTCTGATTGCCGTCGCGCAGCGTCGTGTCGATGAAATCGAGGGGGGCGCTCATCAGCGTTTTCCTTGCACGGGTTGGACGGATTGGGCGGGTTGGATGAAGGCCACCGCGTCGGGGCTGGCCAGGAACCGGCCGAGGAATCCGGTGTCGAAACCGCCGGCCGTGAATTCAGGCGTGGCCAGCACGGCGCGGTGCAGCGCGATGTTGTTCAGCACACCATCGACGCGCACGTCCGCGAGCGAAGCCAGCAGCAGGCGCCGCGCTTCGTCGCGCGTCTGGCCGGTCGCGATGACCTTGGCAATCATCGAGTCGTAGTACGGCGAAATCATCGCGCCGCGCTCGATGTGGGTGTCCACGCGCAAGCCTTCGCGAACCGGGAAGTGCGCATCGGTGACACGGCCCGGCGCCGGGCGGAAGTCATGCACCGGGTCTTCGGCGTTGATGCGGCACTCGATCGCGTGGCCCGTCAACCGGACATCGGCCTGGGTCAGGCGCAGGCGCTGGCCTTGGGCGACGGCGATCTGCTCGGCGACCAGGTCGAGTCCGGTGATCTGTTCCGTCACCGGGTGTTCGACCTGGATCCGGGCGTTCATTTCCAGGAAGTAGAAGCGTTGCCGCGCGATATCGACCAGGAACTCGACCGTGCCCAGGCTGCGGTAGCCGATGTGCTTCGAGAAGCGCACGGCGGCCGCGTGCAGGTCGCGGCGCATGGTTTCGTCCAGCGACGGGGCGGGGGCTTCTTCGATGAGTTTCTGGTAGCGCCGCTGGACCGAGCAGTCACGGTCCCCGAGGTGAATGATGTTGTCGCCGTCGCCGAGGATCTGCACTTCGACGTGACGCCCTTGTGTGACGAAGCATTCGACGAACACCCGACCATCACCGAAGGCGGCGAGGGCTTCGGAGCTGGCCATGTCGAACAATGCGGTGAGTTCTTCGGGCGTGTTGGCCCGCTTCAGGCCGCGCCCGCCGCCGCCGCCGACCGCCTTGATGAGGACCGGGTAGCCGATCGTCTCCGCCAGGGCCAGGGCCGCTGGCAGGCTGTCCACCGGGCCGCCGGGCGCGATCGGCACACCGGCTTCCTCGGCGCAACGACGTGCTTCCAGCTTGTCCCCCACGCGCTCGATCTGCGCGGCGGTGGGGCCGATGAAGATGACCCCGTGTTCCTCGCACGCGGCGGCGAAGGCCGCGCGTTCGGAGAGGAAGCCGTAGCCCGGGTGAATCGCCTGCGCGCCGACACCTTTGGCCGCTTCGATGAGGGTGCCGATCTGCAGGTAGCTGTCGGTGGCGCGGGCCGGACCGATGCACACGGCGCGGTCTGCCAGACGGGCGCCCAGCGTGTCACGGTCGGCCGCCGAGACGGCGAGGACCGATTCGATCCCCAGTTGCTTGAGCGTGCGGATGATGCGCACGGCGATCTCGCCACGGTTGGCGACCAGGACACGCCGAATCGGGCCGTCCGCGATCATGTGTTCTGCGTTGCGCATGGTCGCACTCACACCGGACGCACGCGCATCAGCACTTGTTCGAACTCCACCAGGTCCCCATCGCGCACCAGGACTTCGACCAGCACACCCTCGACCCCGGCGGCAACCGAGTTCATCAGCTTCATCACTTCGATGATCCCCACGGCACTGTCGGCGGTGAGGCGGGTACCGATGGCGACGAAGGGGCTGGCGCCGGGCTTGGGGGCGCCGTAGAAGGTGCCGAGCATCGGGGCGCGGATCTCGATCAGGGTCGGGTCGCTGACCGGCAGCGCGGCGGTCACCGGTGCCACGGGCACCGCAGCCGCGGCGCGTGCTGGCGGTGCGGCAGCGGGGACCGCCGGGGCGCCATTGCGACGCAAGGTCAGCTTGATCCCCTCGGCTTCGAGGTGCAGTTCGTCGAAATGAGAACGGTCGAGCAGTTGGATCAGCCGCTGGACATCGTCGTGGGAAAAGCTCATGTTGGTCGGTCTCCGGATGTGGCCGAAGTATTTGCTTCGACCGGATCCGCCGGGTAGCATCGCGCACCAGGTTTTCTCCTGGTGAAACTCACCGCGTCACCACCCACCCGCAACCCACCCATGCGCGACTACAAGGTCAAGACGATCCGGGCACTGGACCGTGGTCTTGAAGTGCTGACCTATCTCCACCAAGCGCGCGCCGCCAGCCTGCACGACCTGTTCCTGGCGACCCACCTGCCCAAGGCCACGCTCACGCGGCTGATCGTGACCTTGGAAAAGCGCGGCATGGTCTGGCAGCGCCTGGCTGACGGCGCCTACATGGCCAGCCACACGCTGCAGCCGCGGGCGCCGCAACTCAGCGACGAGAACTACCTGGTCGAGGTGGCGTCACCCGTGATGGAGCGCCTGTGCAGCAAGGTCAACTGGCCCTCCGTGCTGGCCGTGCCGCGGCTCGATTGCATGGAGGTGATCGAAACCAACCGGCCGAAATCCTATTTCTCGCACGTCCCCGTCGGGCCGATCGGATTCCGGATCAACTTGCTGCGCTCGGCGACGGGCCGCGCCTACATCGCCTTCTGCAGCGAAAGCGAGCGCCAGGCCATGCTGCTGCGGCTGGCCGCCAGCCACGAGCCGGGCAACTTCATGGCGCGCAATCCGGAGATGGTCGAGCGCCTGCTCGGCGAGACCAGACACCTGGGCTATGGCCACCGCACGCCCGATTTCGGCGGCCATTTCGACCAGAGCCGGCGCGAGTGGAACGATGACCGGGATTCGATCGCCGTGCCGATCTGGGTCGGGGACGAGGTCATCGCGGCCATCAACTTGACGTGGATGCACAAGGTGGCCACCGTCGCCGAGATGGTCAAGAAGAACCTCCCGCAACTCAGTGCCGCCGCGCGGGAAATCTCGATGCGGCTGGTGGAACCGTAGCGCGGCGCCCTGGCCTCAGCGGTCACCGTGGCGCTGGACCACGGATGCGGGCACCGGCACCGGCGCCAGCGGATACAGCGTCGCCAGCGCCTGCCGACAGGTCTGCGTCAGCACCGCCTGCAACGCCTTGGCCGTGGTGGCCTCGTCGCTGCGCTCCGTCCACAGCGCAGCGCGCACCGGCCGGCTTGGCGCCAGCGCCTCGACCACCACCGCGCGCCACTGCGCCGGCGCCTCGGACTGCGCCCACGCCCCCCGACCGCGCCCGAAATGCGCCACCGCCAGATAACGCAGCACGGCCGCCTCCACCGCTGCATCCAGCGCCTCGGGCTGCCAGCCAAGCCAGGATTCCTCCAGCCCGCGCACGAGGTTGACGCCATGCGCCAGCCCCATGGCCCCCAGCGCCCCGAGCACGCCCCCCGCGATCAGCCCACCGCCCAGTGTCAGCCCGCCCGTGGCCAGATCGGCGCCCAGCCCGGTGAGCGCGCCCGACACCATGCCGCCGAGTACCGCCGCCTTGCCCGTGCCGACCCGCTCGCGCCGGTCGAACTGGCTGCCGACGCGGGCGAGGATGTCTTCCGCCGCTGCCTGACCTTCCAGGGCGTGCAGGCGCAGCAGGTCGCTGGTGCTGCTGCGCACCTCGCTGTCCAGCCGTGCCAGCAACGCCTCCTGCGCCTTCAGCCGCGGATCGCCGTCCTCGCGGCGCAAGCCCAGCGCAGTGCCCACCTGCCGCAGCGCCGACCGCAGCGAACCCGCTTCCGGCACGGTTTCTCGGGCGTGGGCGATGCGGGCGAGGCTGTCGGCCAGCGTCTGCATCGCGGTGTCGAAGGTCGCCAGCCGCTGTGCCTGCCAGACGCCGCGCAGCCGGCCCATCAAGGCTTGGCGCTCCGGGGGCAACGCAGCCTCGATCGCCTGCAGCAGCGTCAGCTCCTGCACCCAGCAGCGCGCGAACGCATCCATCGGCAACACGGCGCGCACCTGTGTCTGCGCGGCGAGGTGGGTGCGCCAGCGTTCGATCTCGGCGGCTTCCTGCGCGGGCTGCCCCGGCGCACCGAGCTGGTTGAGCAGCACGATCACCGGCCGCCCGGTCCACGCCAGCAGCTCCATTTCCGGCGCCACGTAACCCGCCGCCTCGGGCGCCTCGGCCGCGCTGACGAGGTAGAGCACCACGTCCGCCTCGTCGCGCACATTGCGCAGCGCCATTTGGCTCGCCCAGAACGCCCGGTCGCGCCAGCGGTCCCACACCTCGGTGAGCAGCCAGCCGAGCGGGTTGCCGGACTGCTGCATCCGCTTGGCCAGCCGCACGCTGTCGCCGAAGCCGGGCGTGTCCCACAGCGTCAGGCACTCGCCCTGCGGCGTGTCGATCATGCGGTGTTCGTCGGCGAAGTCGGTGACGTGGGTCGCGTCGCGCACGGTGCCAATGTCGCGGCCGAGCAGGGTGCGCGCCAGCGTGGTCTTGCCGATGTTGGTGTGCGAGACCAGGCTCAGGGCGAGGGTGTGGTCGCGGCGGCTCATGCGGCGGCTCCGTCGAGTTGCCGGCGCACGGCGGTGGCGGAAGGCTCGACCGGCACCCCGTCGCGCACCGCCAGCACGGCCATCCCCAGGTCCGTCGCCAGCGCCTGCCACGCGGCACGGCGCTGTTCGATGCGCTCGGGCGCGGTCTGGCCGAAGCGCTGCACGAAGCCGCTTTCCTCGACCACCAGCACGCAGCGTGGCGCACCGGCCTTGGCGCCAGCCGCCTGCAGCGCGCGCAGCCAGCGGCCGTGGACCTCGGTTTCCGGCGTGGCGGACAGGTCGAAGCGCGGCAGCACCAGCGTCGGCCGTCCCGCCAGCGCCGCCGCGAGCGCGGTGTCGTCCTCGCTGCCGTAGGCGCGCATCGGCTGCACCTGCCACTGCATCGTCTCGCCCAGCAGCGGCTGCAGCCAGCCGCGCAGCGCCTCGTTCGCGGCGGGTGCGGCCTCCTGCGCATAGGGCAGCAGCGCCACACGCGCCTGCTCGCGCCGTTGCTGGCGCAGCAGTTCGTCGAAATACGGCGCGCCTTCCAGCTTCAGCGGAAACCGCTTCGACCACCACAGCGCCCGCAGCCCGCCCAGCGCCGCCAGCAGCAGCCGCGGCCCCACGACGAACAGCGCCAGCGTGGCCGCCTGCAGGTGGATCCACGGCGCGGCGCTGTTGGCCGGTGTCGGCGCGGGCGGCTCGCCACCGACCAGGTGCAGCGCCTCGAAGCCGGCCAGATCCGGCAGGGCGATGGGGTGGAGGAATGCCAGAAGTTGCTGCGCTGGTCCATACAGCACGGTAAGCGCCTGCTGCACCGTGGCTGTGTCGAGGAAGGTGCTCGCCCAGCCGGCCCGGTAGTCCAGCCCCAGCCCGCGCAGGTACAGCCCGCCGATCAGCCCCAGTGCCAGTCCCGCCGCGCCGAGGTGCATCAGCACACCGGCCCGCGCCAGCGACAGCGGCGCGCTCGCCACCGCCCAGGTCTCGGCCACCCGCTCCAGCACCGGCTCGCGCCGGGCGCCCTTGAGCAGGCCGCGCAGGTCCAGCATCCGCCGCGACAGGCTCCGGCGCAGCCAGCCGTCCGGCAAGGGCAGCACGAGCAGCAGGTAGACCAGTGCATTCCATGCCACCAGCCCCCAGACCGGGTAGCCGAGCAGGTTGATGCGGTGCCCCGCACCCACCGTGTCCGCCACGAAGCCGAGCACCACGCCCAGCAGCAGCGCCGCCAGCGCCCAGCGGCGGTGCCAGAGGCGGTGCGACAGCCAGGCCGACACCGACTTTTCCCGCGGCGTCAGCCGTTGCAGCGCCGCCGTGGCGCGGGCGGCGAGGAAGCGGTCGGGGCGGGTGGTCGGTTCCGCGCCATCGAGCGCGACGCGGGTGGCCCAGCGGCGGTCCTCGGCGGTCCAGAGCGGGTGGTCGGTCCCGGCGGTCTCGAACGCCTGGATCAGCAGCACTTGGCGGGCGGTCGTTTCATCCATCGGGCCACTGTACCGCGTAGGACTTCACGCACACCGAGACGACCGGATGGGGTGCGCCGTGTCTCTATCGACTTACCTCGGTAAGACCGGGGTTGAACTCCGGCATCCCTGCAGCAGATCCCACGCTGGTGCGTACAGCGCAGTCTGCACGCCCGCCAGCCCGAGCACGGTGTGGAAGAGGTGGTCGTGCGCCGCCGGTTGTGCGGCACGGCGGCGCAGGCAGTCGGTATCGAGTCCGGTGGCGCGTGTCAGGCCCTCGGAGAGCCACACCACCATCGGCACCTGCTTCTGCACGTCCGGCGCGATGGCGTAGGGCAGGCCATGCAGGAACAGGTTGGACTCGCCCAGCGATTCGCCGTGGTCGGAGACATAGACCACCGCGCTGTCCACCGTCGCCGCGCGGGCCTGCAGCTTCTCGATCAGCGTGGCCAGCACATGGTCGGTGTAGAGCAGCACGTTGTCGTAGGCATTGACGATCTCCGCGGTCGAGCACTGGCGCAGATCGTCGTGCTGGCAGGCGGGCTGGAAGGTGGCGAAGGCGTCCGGGTAGCGGCGGAAGTAGGACGGGCCGTGGTTGCCGAGCTGGTGCAGCACGAGCACCTGTGTGCCCTGGGCCTGCGCCAGCCGCGCATCGAGGCCGAGCAGCAGCGCCTCGTCCAGGCAGCGGCCATCGGCACACAAACCGGGCGGGTTCAGCTTGACCATCTCCTCGCTGGGCAGTCCTTCGCACACGCCCTTGCAGCCCGACTGGTTGTCGCGCCACAGCACGCCCACCCCAGCGCGGTGCAGCACATGCAGCAGCGACTCGCTCCCCCGGATCGCCACCTCGTCATAGTCGCGCCGCCCGACCGGCGCGAACAGGCAGGGCACCGACACCTCGGTGTTCGTCCCGCAACTCGTCACCTGGCGGAAATTCACCAGCGCGGGGATCTTCGCCAGCGCCGGTGTCGTCTGGCGCGCGTAGCCGTTCAGGCCCCAGTTCGCTGCCCGTGCCGTCTCGCCGACCACGACGACCAGCACCGTCGGCCGCGTGCGTGCCTGCATCCGCGGGCCGGGCTTGGCGTCCAGGCCGATCGGCTGGCGCGGCTTGGCGGCGCCCTTCAAATCCTCCGCCACCACGCTGCCCGCCGACCACAGCACATTGGTCGGCGTGATCAGGTAACGCATCGCCTTGTGGTTGCGCATCAGCGACGAGAAGGGCTGGAACACCGCCATCACTGCGCCCACCAGCACGGCCACCCCGCCCATGGTCCACAGCAGCCGCAGCCCGAGTACACGGCCCCACGTCCGCTCGCGCAAGCGCACTCCCCACAGCAGCGCGATCGGCAGCGCCGCCTGCAGCAGCAGCCGCACCACAAACCCGAAGCTCAGCAGCTCGCGCGCCTCGCCCATGTCGGTGCGCAGCGCATTGCGCAGCATGGACGGATCCAGGTAGACGCCAAACGCCTGCATGAAATGCGTCGAGCCGGCCGCCACGACCAGCAGCACCGCCAGCACCGGCTTGAGCAGCCGCCCATGGCACAGCAGCGCCAGCACCACAAAGTTCAGCGCCACCAGCCCGACGCACAGCGCCGCCGCGAAGCCCCAGGCACTGGGGTCGCTCCAGGTGCGGCCCTGCAGCGCCGCCGTGAAAAACGGCTGGTGGCAGGTCAGCACCCACAGCAGGCTCACCGCCAGCAGCACCCATTCACTGGGCACACCGACGGGACGGGAACGGAACGACGCGACACGGGACATGGCGGGATTGTCCCCGAGCGGTCCAGGGCCTCGGCGTAGGATGATCCCGGTCCATGCACGAACCTGTTCGCGTTTGCCCAAGGAGCCGCCCCGCATGAACCCCGCCAAGATCCTCGTCGCCCAAGGGGGCGGCCCGACCGCCGTGATCAACCAGTCGCTCGTCGGCGTCGTGCTCGAAGCGCGGCGGCACCGGGGCGTCGAATGCGTCTATGGGGCGCGCCACGGCGTGCGCGGCATCGTCAACGAAGACCTCGTGGACCTGATGCAGGAGACCAGCCACAACCTGGAACTGGTGGCCGCCACACCGTCCTCCGCGCTCGGCTCGACCCGCGACAAGCCCGATGAAGCCTACTGCCGCGAGATCTTCAAGGTCTTGCAGGCGCACCAGATCGGCCAGTTCTTCTACATCGGCGGCAACGATTCGTCCGACACCGTGCGCATCGTCAGCGAGCAGGCGCAGGCGGCGAACTACGCGCTGCGCTGCATCCACATCCCCAAGACCATCGACAACGACCTCGTCGGCAACGACCACACGCCCGGCTTCCCGAGCGCAGCGCGCTTCGTGGCGCAGGCGTTTGCCGGCGCGAATCTGGACAACGCGGCGCTGCCGGGCATTTACGTCGGTGTCGTGATGGGCCGGCACGCGGGCTTCCTGACCGCGGCCTCGGCCCTGGGCAAGAAGTTCGACGACGACGGCCCGCACCTGATCTACGTGCCGGAGCGCACCTTCGACATCGCGCAGTTCCTGGCCGACGTGAAGGCCACCCACGACCGCCTCGGCCGCTGCGTGATCGCCGTCAGCGAGGGCATCCACGACGCCGCCGGCGCGCCGATCATCGCCACGCTGGCCAAGGACATGGAGTTCGACGACCACGGCAACGTGCAGCTCTCCGGCACCGGGGCGCTGGCCGATCTGCTGTGCGAGGAGATCAAGCGCAAGCTGGGCATCAAGCGCGTGCGCGGCGACACCTTCGGCTACCTGCAGCGCAGCTTCATCGGCTGCGTCAGCGACGTGGACCAGCGCGAGGCGCGCGAGGTCGGCGAGAAGGCGGTGCAGTTCGCGATGTGGGGCGGGCGCGATGGCTCGGTGGCGATCCAGCGCGCCGGTTATTACGCCGCGGACTACAAGCTGCTGCCACTGGACGCCGTCGCCGGCAAGACCCGCACGATGGAGGACGAGTTCCTCACCGCCAGCGGCACCGACGTGACCGATGCCTTCCGGCTCTACCTGCGCCCGCTGCTGGGGTCGGGGATGCCGGATGCGTTCCGCTTGCGGCCGAATCCAGTGGCGAAGGTGCTGGGGCGCTGAGCCTGCGGGTCTGTGATCGTCAGTTATCCACAGCCCGGTTATCCACAAGCTGTGCCATCGCCTGCGCTGCGTCACCACCCGCGGCGCGCAGCCCGGCCACCACGCCAGCGCGGTTGGCAGCCGGGTGATTCTGGCTGGTTTTCCATTTTCCTTCCAACTTGTCCACAGCGATCTCGATGCAGACGATCGCCTTCAGCATGGCGTCCACGTAGTCGGCCGGCGCGTCCTCGACCGACCAGGGGCGGGGCTGGTTCGCCTCGTGTGTCTGGGTCAAACGGGTGACGATGGCCCGCGCTGCGGCCGGGTTATCCACAGCCCGCAACCGGCCCCGCGCCTGCACCACCACGTAGTTCCACGTCGGCACCACCTTGCCCGTTTCCGCCTTGGACGGGTACCAATTGGGGCTGATGTACGCCTGCGGTCCCTGGAACACGACCAGTACCTCGCGTTCGACTTCGGCACCGCCTGGCGAAGTTATCCACAGGGGGTTGGCGCGGGCGACATGGCCCACGAGTTGTCCACAGGCACCACCCGCCGCGGGATCGAACAGGAAGGGAAGCGTGTTCGCCTCCAGCCCGTCCGGACCCTGGGTGATCAACAGGCCGAGCGGGTGCTGGCGCACCAGCGCGTGCAGCACGTCGGGCCGCGATTCGACGAAATGGGCGGGCTGGTACATCGACTTTTCCCAGGTTATCCAGAAACTTATCCACAGGGCTACCGCATGCGACCCTGTCACCGAAGAGTAGCATTCCCGCGTTGTTCACCCGATCTGACAAACCCCCAGGAGACCCGCATGACCCTCGACGCGCACACCGCCGCCACCGTGAACGCCGCCCGCCGGCTGGCCTTGCTGCGCACCGCGGCGCTGCTGGGTGGCACGGCCGCGCTGCCCGGCTGGGCGCTGAGCGAACTCGACGCGACGCAGGGCTTGCGGGCGGCGCTGGAGCGCGGGGCGGGTTCGGCGGTGAGCCTGCTGGGGCGGGACGGCGGCTTCCTGAACAACCCGCTGGTGCGGATCGCGCTGCCGGACTGGCTGGCCCAGGGCGCGCAGTTGTTGCGCACCTTCGGGCTGGGCGCCAGGATCGACGCGCTGGAAACCGCGATGAACCGCGCCGCCGAACAGGCCGTGCCCGCCGCCAAGCCGCTGCTGGTGAACGCGGTGAAGTCGATGTCGGTGCGGGATGCGGCGCAGATCCTGCGGGGCGGCGAGACCTCCGTGACCGAGTTCTTCGCCGAACGCACGCGCACGCCCATGGGCGAGAAGTTCCTGCCGATCGTGACCGCGACGACCGAGAAAGTGCAACTGGCCCAGCAGTACAACGCCATCGCCAGCAAGGCCAAGGCGTTCGGACTCGTCAACGACCAGCAGGCCAGCGTCCAGCAGTACGTGACCGGCAAGGCGCTGGACGGGCTTTACCGGATGATCGGCGAGGAAGAGAAGAAGATCCGGCAGGATCCGATCGGGACGGGGAGCAAGATCCTGCAGTCGGTGTTCGGGGCGTTGAAGGGTTGAAAGCGGCTAACGGCGCAACGCGGCTTCGGTCGCGCCAAGCCAGTCCTGCACCACGCCGCGTGCAGCACGCGCGGCGCGGATCAACCCGAGGTTGCGCGCCGTGGTCTCCGGCTCCCATGGCTCGCGCACCGCGGCGAGTGCGTCGGCGAGGTGCCTGGCGGCAGCGGCTTCATCTTCGCGCAGCACGGCCAGCTCCAGCAGCGTCGCGTGGTCCCAGTAGTCGGGCGCGCCCGCTGCGATGCGCCGCTCGACCGCATAGGCCACCACCGGCAGCAGTGCCAGCCGACGCGGGTCGGGTGGCGTGGTGAACTCCATCAGCGTGACGGCGTTGATGCCGGGATAGGCGTCGCGCCAGTCGGCCTCGAAGCCTTGCAGGTAGGTGGTGATCGCCTTGTCGAGCCACTGCTGTGCGGCGACCGAATCGGCTGCCTGCACCGCCGCTTCCCAGCGGTCCTTGTGGATGCGACCCAGCAGCCCGTTCGATTCGCCGCTCGGGCCGTGGCGGGCGATGACGGCCTGCAGCACCGCCTCGGCCTCGTCGCGGCGGCCCAGCCGGTTGAGCGCGAAGCCGAGTTGTTCCTGCACCAGCCTGGTCTGTGCGATCGGCTCGGGCAGTTGCCCCACCAGATCGACCATCGCCGCGTGGTCCTTCACGGCGCGGTGCGACAGCAGCAGATCGACCAGCGTGCCGGCGTCCAGCGTCTCGACCGGGCCTAGCGCCGCCGCTGCCTCTCGCACGCGGGCGGGATCGTGCGTGCTGCGGGCAGCTTCCAGCGTCTGGCGGGTGTCCTCGGCGGCACGGACGGGGTCCAGGCCCGCGCCGATGATGGCCGGGGCGATGGTGTCGCGGTAGGCGGTGTCGAAATCGACGGTCACGCCGGAGGGCAGCGTCTGGCGGCCGTAGGGCATGAGGACGACGCACAGGGGGGCGGGCATGGGGTTCTCCATCAGCCGGGTTCAGTCGTGTTGTACACCAGCCTTCACCAACCCCCGCACCACCTCCAGGCGTTTGACCAACCTGGTCTTGCCGAGCGCCTTCGCCAGACACTCCAGCAGCTCCAGATGGGTACACACCGAATCACACTGCGCGGGATTGATCGGATGGGCGCTCAACACCTTCTCGTAAGCCTGGGCCACACGGTCCCGACCGACACTCGTCTTCGCCAGGTCCGGCCCGGCCAGCAGCCAGGCCACCAGCTCCGCTTCGGCGGTCATCAGGTGGTCCCAGATGGAGCCATCGGCCGATTGGGCTTGCTCCTGCGCCACCTTGCCCGCTTGCGCAGCCAGTGCAGCCAGCGCGACGGCTTCATCCAGCTTGCATTCCAGTGCTCGCAGCGCCAAGGCATTGAGCTGGGGATACGGTTTTTTGGGACTCTCTGGGCTTTCCGGGTTTTCCGCACTCTTCTCGTAGACCGCGATGGCCCTTCGAATCGCCGCGTACAGCTTGCGCCTCACCGTTTCGCGCGCGGTACCGATGGTGTCCATCATGCGTCGGGCCAGTACATCGGCCTGGCGTTTGTGGGCGCTGCCGCGCAGACTTCGGCGCTCTCCCGTGGTCCCGCTTGGCTGCCTGGCCGCCAAGGCATCGAGACGATCCAGCCAGTCCAGCGCCGACTTCACCTGCGCGTCGGCGGCGTCATGCTGCCCGAGCTGCGCAAGCTGCTGTCCCCGTCGCACCAGCGCATTGACCAGCAGTTCGACAGCCCGGATCGGCACAGCTCCTTTCTCCTGCTCGCCATGGATCGCGTCTTGTAGGCAGGGGATCGCCTGCTCGAAATTCATCAGGTCGTACCACGTGCGACCCAAGGCGGCTTGCACCTCCGGACGATCGCGCCAGCCTTGTTCTTCGGGGCATTTGTGCTCGACCAACTCCTTGACCCGGTTCCACTGCGCCTGCTGCTCCGCGTCCGTGGCGACATGGCGCTTGGCCAACTGCGTGGCCTCCACCCGCAACTGCGCCAGCTTGTCCAGCAGCTCGTCCGGTGTCACGAAATGGTCGTTCTGGCGCGGGCCGCCAACCGTCGCCAACGGATTCGCCCGCCACCCCGGATCCCCATACGCCTGGTACGCCCCCCAGGTGATGTCCTGCGGCGCCGCAGCCTGCGCGGCCTTGCGCGCCTCGAACACGGCGTGGCCGAAATCCAGCCCCTGTGGCCCGAGCAGCGTCTCGTAGAAGACCTCGCCGAACCGCTGCGCCGGCCAGTCCCCCACCGCCCAGCCCGCCACCACCACGCAGCGCACGCCCACCCCGATCAGCTCCCGCGCCAGACTGGCCGCCAGCCGCTGCACGCTGCCCGCCCGCACCGAGGTGGTCATCTGCCCGAGGTGGCAGCAGTTCAGGAACACCAGCTCCGGGACCAGCTCCATCGCCTCAATCTCCGCGGCGGTGATCACCGCGCCATCCGACAGCAGCACGCCCGTCAGCTCCACCTTGTCCACCGTGCGCAGCGCGAACCCGCCGTGCGCGCACACATGCAGGATGCGCCACGGCTGGCGGTACAGCGCCTTCAGCACGTCGGCGGCGCGGGTCGGTGGATCGTCGGTCAGCAAGGTCACGTCGTGGCCCTGCGCCCGCAGCACGGCAGCGACCGCGACGGCCTCGTCCTTGGCCCCGTCCAGCGAGACGGGCTGCCCCAGCGGCTCGCCCTTCTCGTTCACGAAGTGCTCGCTGAACCCGTCCAGCGCCGGATTGCCGATCACCAGCGCCGCACGGCCGGTGGACTGGCGCAACTGCTGGCGGTACTCGGCCGTGACCAGTTGCCGCACCAGCGGAATGCACAGCGCCAAGGCACGCGGCCGGGCACCGGCACGCCCCGGATCGTCCGCCGCCACCAGCTCCCACGGCATGTTGGCGGTCTGGTCATCGACCACCACCACCAGTTGCCCGAAGTGGCGCAGGGTGTCCTTCAGGGCGTGCGGCACCATCAGGTGGAACAGCGCCCGGCCGGCATCCGGACTCCAGCGGTTGTCCTGGATCTGCTGGCGCACGAGCTGCTCGACCAGTCCGGGCTGGCGCCGCTGCTCCACCGTCTCGACGCGGGCGCGCTGGCCGAGGTGCAGGTAGCGCAGCCACGTGGCCACCGGGGCGGGTCGCAGCGGCTTGCCTGGCGGCGCGGGCGTCGGCGGGGTGTCCGTCTCGGCGCCGTCCTCGCTGCGGCGGGCGTCCGTGACCATCAGGCGTGGCCAGTAGTTGCCGCCCGCTGCGGCGCCGTCGAACAGGCGTGGGCGGGCACCTTCGTCCTGTCGGAGCGTCGGGAGGGTCACGAGCTGGGTGTCGAGCTGCGCCGCCGCCGTGCGCAGCGCCTGCTGGCGGCCGGACTCGTTCAGCGCGTAGGTGGCGGTGATGGCGGTGTCCAGGTACAGCTCGACGATGCGCAGCCGCTCGACGCGCAGATCCTGCCGCGTCGTGTCGTGGAAGCGCGCATTGGCCTCCAGCACACCGCGCACCAGCGCCTCCACCGACGCGCCCATCGACAGGCTGGACGCCGAGTTGGTGCCGATCAGCAGCGTGTTCAGCTCCATCCCCCGCGCTGCCGGGCCGTGGCAGTCGCTCACCTGCAGCAGATAGCGCAGCACGCCGGCCATCACCGCCTCGGTCAGTCCGTCGCGGGTCAGCGGCGCCTCGAAGCGCCCCAGGCCGACGATGACCGCGCCGCGCTGCGTGTCGCCGCCCTTGGGCAGCACCGCCAGCGCCGAGCCGATCGGCCCCGGATACAGCCCCAGGCTGTGGCGCTCGGTCAGCAACCCCTGCAGCAGCTCGCGGTCCAGCACCGCCTGCGGGCCGGCGATCGGATCCTGCTCGTAGTGGCCGACCATCAGCACGCCCGGCAGGAAGCGCAGGTCGGCGGCGTGGACGGAAACCGTCAACTTGCGGCGCAAGGTGCTGCGCAGGAGGCGGGGCGTCTCCGCCGACGTGTCCGATCCGGATGGCTCGCCGGCGTCAGACAGGCTGCGCTTGGACCTCGCATCGGTGGACGTGGCCTTCTGGTCGGCCAACTGCATCTGGCCCTGCACCGCCTCCAGCGACTCGAACCCCGGCAGCGCGGCCATCTCCTTGTCCTCGCACAACCAGTCCTTCAGCGCCCGCACGTTCGGCGCATGCTGGAAGTAGCGGAAGTGGTTGACCTCGGGACGGGCGTCCAGCCGGGCCAGGGCTTTGGCCTGCTTGGCGATGCCGGCCAGCATCGAAGGGGCGTCCACCACCAGATCGTGGAACGGCGTGCCATGTACCTTCCTGTCTAGCAGCCACAGCCCCAGGCGGCGCAGCAATCCCTCCTGCGCATTCGTGTCCCCTGCGAGGATCGCCATCTGCAGCGTGTCTTGCACCTTGGCGCTTTGGAGCAAGGCGGTCAGCTTGGAGCCGGGCATCAAGGGCGCCAGCCCCGGCACGAGTTCGGGATCGGCCCGGTGCCGCACCATCTCGATGACCAGCCGCTTGAACGCCCCGTACGCCAGCCCCGCCCAAGGCCCAAGCAGATTGGCGCCGCTGCCCACGACCGACAAGGCGGCCGACAGGAATCCCTCCAGCGATTCGCCCAGCAACTGCGTGCCCGCCGCTGGGCTGGCCACGCGCAGGTACCGCTGCACCTTCAGACCTTTGGCCTTCACCTCGTCCAGCAGCGCGTCCAGATCGGCACGGTCGCCTTCGTCCAGCAACGCATCATCGGCCTTGTGCAGACACAGCACATCGCCCACCAGCCCGCCGCGACCGTGCGTGACCAGGCTGATGTGGGCGCCCTGGGGCAGCAGGTCCACCAGCATCCGCGCGTTCTTGATCGGGCTGCACGACAGGGTGGGATGGTCGAAGCCATAGATCCCGCCGGAAAAACGCCGCCCGAGTTCGACCAGTTCCGGCGTGCCCTGGAGCGCGCCGAAGCTGCCGAGCGTGTTCGAACCCAGCTCGTGCAGGAAGATCAGCAGAGGCTGGTCCTGGCCTGCGCGGGGCAGCAGCCGGGCCAGCTCTCCTTGTGGCAATGGCCATTCCTCCAGGCCGGTGTCGCTGCGCCATCGCCGCAGACCGTAGCCGTTCAGCAGCTTCTGCTCGATCCCCCACGCAACCACCGCCATGCTGAGCTGCACGGCCGGCTTCGCGAGCCAGCGCGTGGCCAGGCCGACCACGCACCCATCGAAGAGGCTCTCGGCCTTGTCACCGAGCCACTCGACATTGCCATCGTCCGAGGGGTCTCGCCCCAGGCGCAGGACATGCAGGCGACGGATCTGCTCCTGCACGGCATCGCTGACAAGGCCGCGCGTGGTGTCCGAGGTCGCCGGGGCCTGCGTCTCCAAAGGCAGTGTCGAGAGCTGGCGCCCCTGCAACCGCTCGCCCAGCGTGATGAACACCCCGCCGTCCGCCAGCTCCAGCACCACCAGATCGCCAGGCGCCACCGTGAGCGACAGGGTTCGCTCCGCCACGGGCACCGGATCGCCTCGACGCCGTGCCGAGGTCGTCAGCTCGATGGTCTGGTGCGGAACCAGAAAACCCGGCGGAAAGAACACACTGTCGCCGTCGGGTCCATCCGCGCTGCGCAAGCGTGCGCCCGTGCCGGTCAGACAGGCGGGCAGCCGTGGTGTTTCGCTGCGCTGTCCGCACAGCGTCAGCACCACGGCGCGACCAGCCTCGGCTGGCGTGTTTTTGTCGGACATGCGTGTCTCCCCCTTGTGTCGCGCCAGTCTAGGCCGGCGCCGGGAGGCTCACAAGTTGGGGAAACCGGGGGTGAAGATCAAGCGGCTTCGGCCAGCAGCTTTTCCAGCAGCGCGTGCAGTTGCGCGAAGTCCGGCTCGCCGACGTACCGCTGCACGATCTCGCCCTTCTTGTTCAGCACGAAGGTCGTCGGCGTGAGCTGCACCTGGCCGAACTTCTTCGCCATCTCGCCGGTGTTGTCCATCGTCACGCGGAACGGCAGCTTGCGCGTCTCGGCGAAGTTCAGCACGTAGGCCGGCGGGTCGTAGGCCATCGCGATCGACAGGGTCTCGAAGCCGCGGTCCTTGTACTTCTGGTGCGTCTCGATCAGGTGCGGCATTTCCTTGACGCAGGTCGTGCAGCTCGTCGCCCAGAAGTTGACCAGCACCACCTTGCCGCGCAGCGCGTCGCTGCTCTGCTTGGAGCCGTCGAGCAGGGTGTACTGGACCGTGGGCGCCATCTCCTTGCCGCCCACGGCGAACGTGGCGGCGACAGCGAGGGCGGCGACAGCCACGGTGGCGAAGGCGATGTGGGCGATTTTCATGGTGGGGCGAGTGTAGAGGAGCGGATTTCCCCGGTCGGTGGTGGGGTGCTCATCCGTTGCGGTGGTCGATCACCGAGCTGGAGCACGAGCAGGCGCTGGACCACGGCAAGCCGTGCCTCGTGTTCTGCGTGCAGGACAAGCATCCGTGGTCGCTGGAATGGGTGGACTTCGACGAGCCGGCGCGTGGACGGCTGCAGGCGCTGCAGGCCCGGCAACGCTCCGCCGCGCCGTTCCTGCCGCGCGCCCAGCCCCGGCAGCGTCACCCCGCCGCCAGCGCCCGCCCGATCAGGATCTTCTGCACATCACTCGTCCCCTCATAGATCTGGCACACCCGCACATCCCGGTAGATCCGCTCCACCGGAAAGTCGCTGACGTAGCCATAGCCGCCGAAGGTCTGGATCGCCATCGAGCAGACCTTCTCGGCCATCTCGCTGGCGAACAGCTTGGCCATCGCGGCCTCCTTCAGGCAGGGGATGCCGGCGTCCTTCATCGACGCGGCGTGCCAGATGAGCTGGCGGGCGGCTTCCAGCTGCATCGCCATCTCGGCCAGCCGGAACTGCACCGCCTGGTGCTCGAAGATCGGCACGCCGAAGGCCACGCGCTCCTTGCTGTAGCGCAGCGCCGCCTCGAACGCCGCCCGCGCCATGCCCAGGCTCTGCGCCCCGATGCCGATGCGCCCGCCCTCCAGCCCGGACAGCGCGATCTTCAGCCCCTGGCCCTCGTCGCCGAGGCGGTTGGCGGCCGGGATGCGGCAGTGCTCGAACAGGATCTGTGCCGTGTCGGAGCTGTGCTGGCCCATCTTGTCTTCGAGCCGCGCCACCGTGTAGCCGGGCGTGTTCGTCGGCACGAGGAAGGCGCTGATACCGCGCTTGCCGGCGGCCTTGTCGGTCACGGCCATGACGATCGCCACGTCGCCGTGCTTGCCGCTGGTGATGAACTGCTTGACGCCGTGGAGCACGTAGTCGTCGCCGTCGCGCACGGCGGTGGTCTTCAGCCCGCCGGCTTCCGATCCGACGTGCGGCTCGGTCAGGCAGAACGCGCCCAGCATCTCGCCACGCGCCAGCGGCTTGAGGAACCGCTGCTTCTGGTCCTCGTTCGCGAAGGCCATCAGGATCGAGCAGACAGGGCAGTTGTTGACGCTGATGACCGTCGAGGTGCCGCCGTCGCCCGCCGCAACCTCTTCAAGGATCAGCGCCAGCGCGAGGTAGTCGAGGCCCGCGCCGTCGTACTCGGTCGGCACCGCCACGCCGTAGCAGCCCAGCGCGGCCAGCCCTTTCAGCTCCGCCGCAGGGAAGTGGTGCTCCTTGTCCCAGCGCGCCGCGTGCGGAGCGATCTGGTCCTGGACGTAGGAGCGGATGGCGTCCTGGATGGCGCGGTGGTCGTCGCTGAGCAGCATGGGGCGTGTCTTTCGGGGTCTTGTTGTGGGTGGGCGGTGGACTTACCAGGGCAGCGGCGTGCCGTCGTGGTTCAGGAAGCGGCCGTTGTCGGCGGGACCGAGCCGGGCGAAGGTGCTGCGCAGCGATGCGGCGCTTTCCTCGACCGAGAGCTGCCCCTGCGGCCCGCCCATCGCCGTGCGCACCCAGCCGGGGTGGACGGCGATGCAGGTGGCGCGGTCGGCCAGCGCCAGCGACACGTCCTTCATCACCGAGTTCAGCGCCGCCTTGGACGCGGCGTAGAGCCAGCCGGTCGTCTGCTGGCGCCCGCCGAGGCTGGCCATCACCGACGACAGGAACACCACCCGCGCCCCGGGCGCCAGCGCGTCCAGCAGTTGCGGGATCACGCGCATCGGGCCGAGCACGTTGGTGTGCAGCACCTGGTCGAAGTCGGCGTCGGTGGGGGTGTCGAGCGTGCGCAGGCGTGGGCCGTAGACGCCGGCATTGACCACCACGAGGTCGAACGCCTCGCCGTCGATCTGCCACGCCAGCCCGGACACGCTCGCCATCCGGGCCACATCCACACGCAATGCCTGGGCTCCCAAGGATGTGAGCGCGTGCAAACCAGTGTCATCGCGTGCCGTCGCCGTGACGCGCACCCCGTCGGTGCGGTACTGGCGGACGAGTTCCAGCCCGATCCCGCGCGAGGCGCCGATGACGAGCACGGAGGAGGACGGGGTCAGGGGTGTCGGGGTCATCATGGGGTCTCGGGAGTCAGTCGGGGCAGGTCGTGCAGGCCGAAGTCCATCGCGTCCGGCTCACAGCATCTCCACCGCCAGCGCCGTCGCCTCCCCGCCGCCGATGCACAGCGCCGCCACGCCCTTCTTCAGCCCGCGCTGCTTCAGCGCCCCCAGCAGCGTGACGACGATCCGCGCCCCCGACGCTCCGATCGGGTGGCCCAGCGCACACGCGCCGCCATGCACGTTGACGATTTCGTGCGACAACTTGAACTCGACCATCGCCGCCATCGTCACCGCCGCGAAGGCTTCGTTGACCTCCCACAGATCGACCTCGCCGGCCTGCCAGCCGGCCTTCTTCAGCACCTTCTCGATCGCGCCGGCCGGGGCGGTGGAGAACCACGCCGGCGCCTGCGCATGGACCGCATGGCTGACGATGCGCGCCACCGGCGTCAGGCCGCGGGCGAGGGCGGTCGATTCGCGCATCAGCACCAGTGCCGAGGCGCCGTCCGAGATGCTGCTGGCGTTGGCGGCGGTGATGGTGCCGTTGGGCTTGAAGGCGGGCTTGAGGGTGGCGATCTTGTCGAGCCGGGCCTTGAAGGGCTGCTCGTCGAAGCGCACCACCGTGTCGCCGGTCTTGCCCTTGAGCGTGACCGGTGCCATTTCCCACTGGAAGCTGCCGTTTTCGTTCGCGGCCTTGGCGCGGGTGGTCGAGGCGATGGCGAACTGGTCCTGCGCCTCGCGGGTGAAGCCGTACTTGGCCACGCACTGCTCGGCGAACACGCCCATGGCCTTGCCGCGCTCGTAGGCGTCCTCCAGACCGTCGATCGCCATGTGGTCGAACATCTGCGTGGCGCCGTACTTCACGCCCTTGCGCGCGAACATCAGGTGCGGCGCATTGGTCATGCTCTCCATGCCGCCGGCCACCACCACGTCGGCGCTCTCGGCCTTGAGCATGTCGTGGCCGAACATCATGGCGCGCATCCCCGAGCCGCACATCTTCGACAGCGTCACCGCGCCGGCCGACTGCGGCAGCCCGGCGGCGAGCACGGCCTGGCGCGCTGGTGCCTGTCCTTGTCCCGCCATCAGGCAGTTGCCCATGAGCACCTCGTTCACGGCGTCGCCGGCAATGCCCGCCCGCTCGACGGCCGCCCGGATCGCGACGGCGCCCAGCTCCCAGGCCGCGAGGTTGGAGAAATCGCCAAGCAGGCCACCAATGGGCGTGCGGGCAGCCGAGACGATGACGATGGGATCAGCCATGGAAAGACTCCGGTGAAGGGGAAACGAGATAGCGCCGATGCACGGACGCCACGGCGCGGGCATGGGCGGGCTCGATGTCGTCGATGCGCTGCACGGTCATGCGCAGGTCTTCGAGCAGGCCGTTGTGCAGCCCGTAGACCCAGCCGTGGATGACGACCTCCTGGCCGCGCTGCCAGGCGTCCTCGACGATGGTGGTGCGGCAGACGTTGCGCGCCTGCTCCAGCACGTTCAGCTCGACCAGCGCATCGACCCGCCGCTCCGGCGGCACCTGGTCGAGGAAGGCGCGGTGCGTGTTGCGCACGTCCTGGATGTGGCGCAGCCAGTTGTCGGCCAGGCCCACGCGCAGGTTGTTCAGCGCCGCCTTCACCCCGCCGCAGTTGGAATGGCCCACCACGATGATGTGCCGTACCTTCAGCGCATCCACCGCGTACTGGATCACCGACAGTGCGTTCAGGTCACTCGGCACCACCACGTTGGCGATGTTGCGGTGGACGAACAGCTCGCCCGGCAACAGGTTCACCAGGTCATTGGCCGGCACGCGGCTGTCCGCACAGCCGATCCACAGGTACTGCGGCGTCTGCTGCTGGATGAGGCGGGAGAAGAAGCCGGGTTCGCGTTGTTGGACCTCGGCGGCCCAGCGGCGGTTGCTTTCGAAAAGCTCGTTCAGTTCAGTGCTCATGGCGGATTGTTGCGTAGCGGCCGAGGCAACAGGCTGACAAACGGGTTTCAGCCGCGCACGTCGTTCCGGCCGGTGATGGTCATCAGGGTGGCGGTGATCGTGGCGACGAGCTGGTCTTCGCCGGGGCGGTTGGGGTGGGGCTGCCACGCCTGCCCGTCGGCGACGCTGATGGTGCGGCCGGCCTTGGTCACGCGGCCTTCGATGCGCAGCAGCGGCCCGCGCGCCGGGGCCAGCAGGTTGACCTTGAACTCGATCGTCAGCACCCCCGCGTCCGCCGGCATCAGCGTGGCCGCCGCGTAGCCGCAGGCCGAGTCGAGCGCGGTGGAGACGATGCCGGCGTGGATGAAGCCGTGCTGCTGCGTGACGCGCGCACTGTGCGCCAGGGTCATCGCGATGCGGCCCGGGGCCACCTCGACCAGCTCGGCGCCGATCAGCGCCATCGCCGCCTGCTGGGCGAACGACTCGCGCACGCGGGCGGCGTAGTCCGCATCGGCGGGCGGGAAGTCGGGGGAAGGGAGGTTCGGCATGGTCGGCGGTTGATGTTTACGTTGACGTTTACGTTTACGTAAACGTCAATCATAGCGACCCTGTCAGACCGGTGGCATCCGGGTTTGTCCCGCTTCGGCGAGCAGGCCCAGCGCGCGTTCCTCGTGCTGCTGGATCTCGGCCAGCGTGATCTGGATGTCCTCCATCTGCTGCGCGAGCTGGTCGCGGTGGGCTTGCAGGATGGCGAGGAAGGCGGTGAGCTGCTGCGTGGTGTCCGAGGGCGACTCGTACATGTCCACGAGCTGCTTGATCTCCTGCAGGCTCAGGCCGAGCCGCTTGCCGCGCAGCGTGAGCTTGAGCCGGGTGCGGTCGCGCACGGTGTAGACGCGGTTGCGGCCGTCGCGGGCGGGGGTGAGCAGGCCCATGTCCTCGTAGAAGCGGATGGCGCGCGGCGTGATGTCGAACTCCTGCGCCAGCTCGCTGATGGTGTAGGTGCAGGTCGCTTGGGCGACATCGCTGGCATCTGGGGTCGAGCGGTCAGGGGTGGTCATGGATACACTGCGGTGGACGGTGTTGACGTGAACGTCAACGTAAAGATCACTGGGTCGGCCCTCAGTCTACCCAGTCCACGCCCCGGAGCAGACATGGCGAACCCGCAGGAACACGAACTCACCTACGCCCTGGGCGACACGCTGCCCGCACTCGGCCAGACGCTGGAGATCGCGCCCGGCATCCGCTGGCTGCGCATGGGGCTGCCCTTCGCGCTGGACCACATCAACCTCTGGCTGGTGCGCGACACGCTGGACGGCCGCGAGGGCTGGACCATCGTGGACTGCGGCATCAGCAACGACGGCACCCGCGCCGCCTGGGAGCAGGTCTTCGCCGAGGCGCTGGACGGCCTGCCCGTGCTGCGCGTCATCGTCACCCACATGCACCCGGACCACATCGGTCTGGCGCACTGGCTGACCGAACGCTGGAGTACCCCGGAGTGGCCGTGCCGCCTGTGGATCAGCCTGACGGACTGGAACGCGGCGCGCATGGCCTCGCTCTCGACCACCGGCTTCGGTGGCGAGGCGGCGGCGACGTTCTTCGCCAGCCACGGCGTGACCGACCCGACCGCGCTCGACAAGGTGCGCCAGCGCGGCAATTACTATTCCGGCATGGTGCCGCAGGTGCCGCGCCAGTTCCGCCGGATGATGGAAGGGCAGCGGCTGACGCTGGGTGGCCAGGTCTGGACCTGCCATGCCGGCCACGGCCACGCCCCGGAGCACATCAGCCTGCACTGCGAGGCGCTCGGCGTGCTGATCTCGGGTGACATGGTGCTGCCGCGCATCTCGACCAACATCAGCGTCATCGACATCGAGCCGGAGGGCGATCCGCTGCCGCTGTATCTGGCGTCGATCGAGCGGATGCGCAAGCTGCCCGCGGACACGCTGGTGCTGCCGTCCCACGGGAAACCGTTCCGCGGCCTGCATCCCCGCATCACCCAACTGCAGGACCACCACACCGACCGCCTCGCCGACGTGATGGCGGCCTGCGCGGTGCGGCCGCATTCTGCGTTCGAGATCCTGCCGGTGCTGTTCAAGCGCCCGCTGGACCTGCACCAGCTCACCTTCGCGCTCGGCGAGGCGCTGGCCCACCTGCATGCGCTGTGGCTGGGCGGCGACCTGCAGAGGGTGCGTCAGGCCGATGGCGTCTGGCGCTTCGCGGCGGTCTGAGCCACGGTGGCTTTCTTGGCGGCGGGGGGCTTGGCAGCGGGTTTCTTGCGCACGGCCTTGGCCTTGGGCAGGACCACGCCGACGCGCTCGACCATCTCGCGCGCGAAGGCGATGAAGGCCAGCGATCCCTTGGCGTTCGGGTCGAACACCACGCCGGGCAAGCCGTAGCTCGGCGCCTCCGCCAGCCGCACGTTGCGCGGGATGATGGTCTGGAACACCTTGTCGCCGAAGTGTGCCTGGAGCTGTTCGCTGACCTGCTGCTGCAGCGTGATGCGCGGATCGAACATCACCCGCAGCAGGCCGATGATGCCGAGGTCGCGGTTCATGTTGGCGTGGACCTGCTTGATCGAGTTCACCAGGTCCGACAGCCCTTCCAGCGCGAAGTATTCGCATTGCATCGGCACCACCACGCCGTGTGCGCAGGTCAGGCCGTTGAG
>NZ_JAAFKF010000036.1 GCF_013299175.1 Sphaerotilus sp. | reverse complement strand
TCGGCTACGACAACACCGAGTACGGCATCGACTACAAGGGCTGCGCGGTGCTGGTGGCCTACGACAAGCAGTCGAACGACATCGCGCAAGGGGTGGACCACGCCTGCGACGACCACCTGAACACCGGTGCCGGTGACCAGGGCCTGATGTTCGGCTACGCCTGCGACGAGACGCCGGAGCTGATGCCTGCGCCGATCTACTACGCGCACCGCCTCGTCGAGCGCCAGGCCCAGTTGCGCAAGGACGGCCGCATGCCCTTTCTGCGCCCGGACGCCAAGAGCCAGGTGACGATGCGCTACGTGGACGGCAAGCCGCACTCGATCGACACGGTGGTGCTCTCCACGCAGCACGACCCCGACCAGAGCGCCACGCAGACGACGATGAAGGCGTCGTTCATCGAGGCGATCCGCGAGGAGCTGATCAAACCGGTGCTGCCGAAGGAGTGGATCACGGCGGACACGAAGTACCTGATCAACCCGACGGGGCGCTTCGTCATCGGCGGCCCGCAAGGCGACTGCGGGCTGACCGGCCGCAAGATCATCGTGGACACCTACGGCGGCGCCTGCCCGCATGGCGGCGGCGCGTTCTCGGGCAAGGATCCCACCAAGGTGGACCGCTCGGCAGCGTATGCAGCACGCTATGTGGCCAAGAACATCGTGGCGGCGGGGCTGGCCAAGCAGTGCCAGATCCAGGTGGCGTATGCGATCGGGGTGGCGCGGCCGATGAACGTGACGGTCTACACCGAGGGCACGGGCGTGATCCCGGACGCGGAGATCGCCAAGCTGGTCAACGAACATTTCGACCTGCGGCCGAAGGGAATCATCCAGATGCTGGATCTGCTGCGGCCGATCTACGCGAAGACCGCCGCGTATGGGCACTTCGGGCGGGAGGAGCCGGAGTTCACCTGGGAGCGCACCGACAAGGCGCATCTGCTGCGGGCCGCCGCCAAGTAACACGCATGCCAACCGATCTTCTGACCATCACCGGGGTCATGCTCGCCGCCGGCGCTGTCGGTGGCCTGGTGAACGGGTTCCTGGCCGAGGCGCCCGAGGCGGCGCGGTTGGCGTGGTGGCAGCATGTCGTCATCGGCGTCACGGCGGCGTTCATGGTGCCGCTGTTCCTCACCATGATCTCGGCGGACCTGATCGACAAGATCCGCGGCACGGCAGGCCATGGCGGTGATCCGGCGCTGCTGCTGAATCTGGCGGGGTTCTGTCTGGTGGCCTCGGTGTCGTCGCGGGCCTTCATCGGCTCGCTCACGGACCGGTTGCTGCGCGAGGTGCGCGACGCCCGCGCCCAGGCCGACGCCGCCACCGCCACCGCCGAGCAAGCCCGCCAGCGCGCCGCCGATGCCACCCAGGCGGCGCTGATCGCCCAGGCCGATGCCGACACCGCGCAGGCGCTGGCACGGGCGCAGGTGGCGGAAGAGTCCATCGACGACACGGCGGGCGGATCCAGCCCGCCCCCGCGTTCAGCGCCACCACCGGTCAGCACGGGGACGCCCTCCGCCTTGGCACAGGAAACCCAAGTCCTGCAGGCACTGACCGCGGGCCACGCGGCGCTGCGCACCGTTGCCGGGCTGGCGCAGGACAGCCGGCTCGGCGAGTCCGCCGTGCTGGCCACGCTCGGCCATCTGCAGGACAAGGGGTGGGCGCTGCCGCTGGCAGGCACCGATGGCCGGCCGCGCTGGTTCGCCACCGCCGCGGGCAAGGCACAGACGCGGGCGGCCCAGCCAGCCTGAAGCGGAGCTGAGTGATCCAGGTCATGCCGGGAACTGCGGGGCGCCTCTACAGTCGGACGGTCTTTCCACGGACCCCGACACCATGCAAAAAACCACCGCACTCGCCGTCACCGCCCTCACCCTGGCGCTGTCCGCCCTGACCGCACCGGCCGCGCACGCCGCCGATGGCTGGCAGTGGCTGCCCATCGCCAACGATCCGGGCTGGAAACCCGAAGCCTCGCTCGCGCTGACCGGCAACCGCGTCGGTCCGGGCACCGGCGCCAGCGGCTGGGGGCTGGACCTGAACTTCAACTGCGGCCTGGTACAGACACCCGACCAGCGCATCCGCAGCCACGTCAACTTCACGCACACCAGCCAGAACGGCACCTCGGTGAACGCCTTCGAGCTGTCACCGCGCTACACGGTGCCGCTGGGCGACGGGCTGTCGGCCGGGTTCGGCCCGAGCGTGGGCGCCTTCCAGGTCAGCACGCCGGGCAACGACCGGACGCTGCTGGGCCTGGGTGCGGCAGCGGGCATGAACTACCGCGCCGGGATGCTCTACACCGGCTTCGACATCCGCTACCACGCCACCACGTCACGCGGCGGCATTGACCACGATCCGCTGACGTTTGGCGCCAAGGTCGGCATCAACTTCTGACCGCCGATCGACCACCGATCAGCCCTTGAACGGGTAGCGCCGCAGCAGTTGCATCGGCGCCCCGGCACTGGGTTCGACGTACAGGCTCAGCGCGTCGCAGCGCCATGGCCGCTCCAGCGCCGGCGAGAAGAAGGTGCGTGCCAGATCGAGCCAGACCTGGCGCTCGCCGTCGTCGGCCACCGGGTCGCTCAAGGTGCAGTGGAACAGCCAGCGGTCGAGCACATGCGGATAGCCCCAGCGCACCAGCAGCGCCGACTGGTCGGCATCGAGCGTGCTGCGGCTCTGCAGGCGCTGCAAGTCGGCGGCGGTGGGCGGGTCGCGGAAGCTGTCGAGTTCGCGCACGCAGGTGTCAGCCAGCCGGTGCAGCGCATGGTCGGCCGCCAGCGGCTCGGCGGTCTGCAGGACGATGAAGTCGGACAGCGGACCCACCTCCAGCACTGGCATGTCGAAGGGCTGGAGCTGGCGGCTCAGGGTACACAGGGCAGCATGCAGGCCCTGCATCGACGATCCTTCCGCCAGCCGCATCGGCGCCTTGAGCGTGGCGTGGAAGCCGTAACGCCATGGCAGCGCCCGCCGCGAGGGAGGGGACGGGGCGAGGTCGCTGGACGGGTCACGCCCTAGCCAGGTGCAGCCGGCTTGCCACAAGGGATGGTCGGCTGGTGGGGTGAGATAAATCGCGTATCGGGCGCTCATGAAGAGAAGACGGGCTTTCTGCTGTGGCGTAGCCTACAGGGTTCCAGCCGGTTTCGTGCAGTTCGACACAGCAAGATTTCCGCTTCCAGTGCCGGGTCGGCGCGCCTCTGCCAGTTCGTTGCCCCCTGCTGTGAACACTGCACATGAGGGGACAAGCTGCGCAAGGCAAACTCCCGCCATGCAAGATGCCATGCAACAAGAACAGGTGATGACCCGCGCGCGGCTGGTGCTGCCAGGGGAGGTGGTGACGGGCACGGTGGTCCTGCGGGGTGGCCGGATCGTCGATCTGGACCATGCCGTGTCGGCGCTGCCGTCGGCGATCGACCTGGACGGCGACTACCTGCTGCCCGGACTGGTGGAGCTGCACACGGACAACCTGGAGCGCCACGCGATGCCGCGGCCCAAGGTGCGTTTCCCGATGTGGGGTGCGGTGCAGGCGCACGATGCCGAGGTGGCCTGCGCCGGCATCACGACGGTGTTCGACGCGGTCGGCGTGGGTGATCCCTACGGCCAGGGCTTCCGCGCGCAGAACCAGGGCGAGCTGCTGTCGGTGCTGGATGCGCTGGAGGACGCCGGCGTGCTGCGCGCCGACCACCGCATCCACGCCCGCTGCGAGCTGCCGGCCGCCAACGCCCGCGCCCTGTTCGAGCCGTTTGCCCACCACCGGCGGCTGGGCCTGATCTCGCTGATGGACCACACGCCGGGGCAGCGCCAGTGGTCGGACATGGACCACGCCCGCGTCTACTACACCGGCAAGAAGGGCTGGACCGACGCGCAGTTCGACCACGAGGTGCAGCTTGCCCCCGCCCGCCAGCGCGACCACGCCGGCCCGAACCGCGAGTGGTTCGCCGCCTACGCCCGCGCCACCGGCGTGGCCCTCGCCTCGCACGACGACACCACGGCCGCCCACGTGGACGAGGCCCACCATCTCGGCGCCGTCATCAGCGAGTTCCCGACCACGCTCGACGCCGCCCGCCGCGCCCGCGCACGCGGCCTGCTGACGCTGGCCGGCGCGCCCAACGTGCTGCGGGGCACCTCGCACGCGGGCAATGTGGCGGCGGCGACGCTGGTGCGCGAGGGTGTGCTGGATGCGCTGTCGTCGGACTATCTGCCGTCCAGCCTGCTGGCGGCAGCATGGCAGCTCGCCGACGAGGGCTTGCTCGACCTGCCCGCGGCGGTCCGGCTGGTCACCCTCCAGCCCGCCCGCGCGGCTGGTCTGGACGATCGGGGCGCGCTGGCCGTGGGCTTGCGGGCGGATCTGGTGCGTGTGCGCGCCGTCGCCGGACACCCGGTGGTGCGTGGGGTCTGGAACACCGGTCGCCGGGTGGTCTGATCCAGTCAAGGTGCAAGGGTGGGAGGATTGCCCCGCGTCCCTTGACAACTGTGTCACGGAACCCGAAGGTGTCGGACTGCACACCGCCACACCCGAGGGGAACCTGTCCATGCCGCACCACCCACTGCCCCGCCGACGCTGGGCCACCCGCACCGCCACGGGCTTGCTGCTGAGCACCTTGCTGGGCGGCTTGCTCGGCGGCTGCGGCACCCGGGACGACACCGACACCAGCAGCGGCGCCACCACCGGCACGCTGCGCCTCGTCAACGCCACCACCCAGCGCGCTGCGGTCGGTCTGCTCGTCGATGATCTGCCGCGCGAAACCGGCATCGAGCGCGACGCCGCCAGCGCCACCTACCGCGTCACCGCCGGCAGCCACACCATCGCCCTGGCCAACAGCAGTGGCAGCGCCCTGGCCAGCACCACGCCCACCGTCGCCGCCGGCAGCGCCACCACGCTGGTCGCCTGGACGGGCGACAACAACGTGGTCAGGTACCTCAGCCTCAACGACCTCGAAGCCGTGCCCGCCAGCGGCCGCGCCAAGCTGCTGGTCTTCCACGCGGCGCGCGACGCCGGCACGCTCGATGTCCACCTGACCCCCGCCACCGAAGCCTTGAGCGACACGCCGCTGCTGGGCAACGTCAGCCCCGGCAACGGCAGCAGCGGCTACTCGACCGTCAACGCCGGCAGCCACCGCCTGCGCCTGCTGAAAGCCGGGAGCGTGCTGGCCAGCGACGTGCGGCTCGACACCACCGTGACCTTGCCGGATGCCGGGATCGTGGCCCTCGTGGTCACGCCGAGCACGGGTGGCGTGCTGGCCCATGCGCTGCTGCTGCAACCCGCCAAGGCGGTCGCGGCGCTGACGAATGCGCAGGCCCGTGTGCGCGTGGTCAGCGCGTTGCCGACCAATCTGCCCGTCGCCGGGGCGATCAACGGCACCAGTCTGCCCCTGCTGGGTGGCTCGCCCGCCGTGGGCAGCTACGCGCTGGTCCCCGCCGGCACGTCCACGCCACAAATCACCGTCAACGGCGGCACGCTCACCGCCGCCGCCTGGACTGCCGCACCGGGCAGCGACAACACCCTGTTCGTCTGGGGCACGGCCGCAGCCGCGCAGTTCACGGTCTTCAGCGACGACAACCGCCTGCCCGCCAGCACCAGTGCCAGCCGCATCCGGCTGCTGCACGGTCTGGCCGACATCCCGGCGGACCTGACGCTCAACGTTGCGGGGGCTGCAGTCGCCACCGCCAGCCAAGGGGCGTTCTCGCCCGCCACCTCGGTGTCCGCCGTCAACGACACCACCGTGTCCGCCACGCACAGCCTCACCGCCGCCAGCGTCTACCAGCTCACCGGCAAGACGCTCGACGCGGGCGGCGTCTACAGCGTGTTCCTGCTGGGCGACAGCCGGCAGGCGTCCGGCAACGGCTTGATCAGCACGGTGTTCAAGGAACGTTGAGCCGCCGGAAACCGCTCAGGCAGGACGGCTGGCCGCGACCGCCGCTTCGAGCGCGTTGACGAACACCTCGGCCACGTCGAAGCCGGTCTGCTGCTGGATCTCCTGGAAGCAGGTCGGGCTGGTGACGTTGATCTCGGTGACGCACTCGCCGATCACGTCCAGCCCGATCAGCAGCAGCCCGCGGGCGGCCAGCACAGGCCCCAGCGTCTCGGCGATCTCGCGGTCACGCGCCGACAGCGGTTGCGCGACGCCCTTGCCGCCCGCGGCCAGATTGCCGCGCACCTCGGTTCCTTGCGGAATGCGCGCCAGACAGTACGGCACCGGCACGCCCGCGATGATGAGGATGCGCTTGTCGCCGTGGACGATCTCGGGCAGAAACTTCTGCACCATCACCGTCGTGCTGCCGTCACTGGTCAGTGTTTCGATGATGGAGCCGAGGTTCATGCCGTCCGGGCCGACGCGGAAGATGCCCATGCCGCCCATGCCGTCGAGGGGCTTGAGGATGATGTCGCCATGCTCGGCGTGGAAGGCGCGCACGGCCTCGGCTTCCCGCGTCACCAGCGTCGGGCCGATCCACTCGGGGAATTCGAGGATGGCGAGTTTTTCCGGGTGGTCGCGCAGGGCGGAGGGCTTGTTGAAGACGCGGGCGCCGTCTCGCTCGGCCTGCTGCAGCAGGTGGGTCGCATAGATGTACTCCGCGTCGAAGGGCGGATCCTTGCGCATCAGCACCGCGTCGGTGTCGGCCAGCGCCTGCTCGCCTTCGGCGACGACGGCAAACCAGTCCGCCTGCTCGCGCCCGGTCAGCACGATGGTGCGGCAGCGGCGCGCCACGACCCGGCTGCCGCGCACCCAGACGAGGTCGCGCGGTTCGCAGACCTGCAGCGTGTGGCCTCTGCGCGCCGCCTCGCGCATCATCGAGAACGTGGTGTCCTTGTGGGTCTTGAAGGACTCGACCGGATCGGCAACGAACAGCAGTTTCATGGTGGTCAGGGCCAGCGCACGGCCCGGCAGTTCAGGGGGTCGCGCAGTGTTGCACAGGCCCGCCAACCCCGTTGACCGGGCGGTCGGATCGGCTCAGATCGGCTCGGTGATGAAGGCGATCCGGCTCAGTCCGGCTTGCTGCAATTGCCCGATCAGTTCGGCCACGCGCCCGTAAGGCACCAGCTTGTCGGCGCGCAGCATCACCTCGGGCCGCTCGCCGCCGCGGCGCTCGATGGCCTTCAGCCGTTCGGCGAATGCAGGGGGTTCGAGCCGCTCCTCGCCCCAGTAGAGCGCGCCGTTGGCCTGCAGACCGAGGTTGATCGACGCGGGTGCCTGCTCGGTGGGCGCGGCGCCGTCGGCCTTGGGCAGGTCGAGCTTGAGGCTGGAGGTCATCAGCGGCGCAGCGAGCATGAAGATGACCAGCAGCACCAGCATCACGTCGATCAGCGGCGTCATGTTGATGTCGCTGATCGGCGTCTCGGCCTTGCGGCGTTCAAGGCGACCGAAGGCCATCGTCCACGTCCGCCACACGCCGTTGCAGCGCCATCTCGCGCAAGTCGTGCGCGAAGCCTTCGAGATCCGCCTCGCAGGCGCTGACCCACTTGCCGAACACGTTGTAGGCCAGCACGGCGGGAATGGCCACCGCCAGCCCCGCCGCCGTCATGATCAGTGATTCGCCGACCGGTCCGGCCACCTTGTCGATGCTGATCGAACCCGTCGCCGAGATGCCGAGCAGCGCGTGGTAGATGCCCCAGACGGTGCCGAACAGGCCGACGAAGGGCGACGTGCTGCCGACCGAGGCGAGCAGCACCTGGCCCGTCTGCAACTGGCCGAGGATGCGGTGCAATGCGTCGCGCAGCAGGCGGGTCAGGCGCGATTCGGCGTCGCTGCCGGCGTCGAGCGTGCCGGCAGCGGTCGGCTGCAACAGCGCGTCGAGCATGGGCACGAGGATCTGCTCGCGGTCAAGCACGGCGAGCTGGGTGCGGCCGGTCTGCACGTCCGGCGCCGCCCAGAACACGGGCACGGCCCGCGCCAGATCGCGCCGCGCCCGCGTCAGCCCCCAGCTTTTCCACAGGATCAGCACCCAGGCCGACACCGACATCGCCAGCAGCAGCGCCGCGACCATGCGCGTGATGCCATCGCCAGCGGACCAGATCCGCGCCAGCCCGTCCATCGCCGGTCAGCCCAGGCCGAGCACGTCGTCCATGCCGTACAAGCCGCTCGGCTTGCTGGCCAGGAAGCGCACGGCACGCAGGCTGCCCTGCGCGTAGGTCGCGCGGCTGCTGGACTTGTGGGTGATCTCGATGCGCTCGCCGATGCCCGCGAACAGGACCGTGTGGTCGCCGACGACATCGCCGCCGCGGATGGTGGCGAAGCCGATGGTGCTCGGGTCGCGCTCGCCGGTGACGCCTTCGCGGCCGTAGACAGCGCAGTCCTTGAGGTCACGGCCGAGTGCGTTCGCCACGACCTCGCCCATCTTCAGCGCAGTGCCGCTCGGGGCATCGACCTTGAAGCGGTGGTGGGCCTCGACGATCTCGATGTCATAGCCCTCGTTCAGCGCGCGCGCCGCCATGTCCAGCAAGCGCAGCACGACGTTGACGCCGACGCTCATGTTGGGCGCCATCATGATCGACACGTCCTGCGCAGCGGCGGCGATTTCGGCCTTCTGCGCATCCGTGAAGCCGGTGGTGCCGATGACGAGCTTGACGCCAAGTTCGCGGCAGGCGGCCAGATGCGCCATCGTCCCTTCCGGGCGGGTGAAGTCGATCAGGCAATCGGCGCCTTGCAGGCCGGCGTGCAGGTCGGCGGTGATCGCCACGCCGCTGGCTTTGCCCAGAAACGCCGAAGCGTCCTGGCCGATGGCGGGGCTGTCGGCGCGGTCCAGCGCGCCAGCGAGCAGGCAGTCGTCCGCGGCCATGACGGCTTCGATGAGGATGTGGCCCATGCGGCCGGTGCAACCGGCGATGGCAACGCGCAGCGGTGCGGGGGTGGACGGGGACGTGGACACGGCGGGAGCGTTCATCGGACAGAGGTTTCCAGCGGGGGATAGGAGCGGGCCGGGCCGCTGGCCGCTGTCTGCGGCATCTGGGCGGCGCGGCTGGGCGCAGGCACGGGGATGGCGCGCAACTGCGCTTCGTCAAGTTCGAGCATGGTCTTGCGCGACGGCGGTTTGGTCGCATCGATGGCGGAGACGAACTCGCGCTCGGTCGGCACGGCGTCCGCCTCGAAGCGCGAAACGCGGTCGTTCTCGAAGAAGACGGTCACGCGGCGTTGCTGCGGCGCGGTGCCCTGGCGGCGGATGGTGAAGACGTAGTCCCAGCGGTTGGCGTGGAACACGTCGTTGAGCAGCGGCGCGCCCAGCAGCGTGCGCACCTGGTCACCCGACAGGCCGGGGCGGAGTTGCGCCACCATGTCCTGCGTGACGACGTTGCCTTGCACGACTTCCATGCGGTAGGGCGTGATGAAACCGAGCAGCGAGCCGTCGGACGCAATGGTCGAACACCCCGCCAGCGCGGCACAGGCCACGAGCAGGAGCGGCGACAGGGAGCAGGGGAAACGGGTCGGAGCAGCCATGTGGTTTTGGTGGTGGACACCGCCGGTCGCGGCACATCCCGATATGATCCGGCCATTCTAGCGAGCCACCACCCGCCGACCCGGCAATCCCATGACGAACGCCGAAGAACTCAAAAGCTCGGGCCTGAAGGCCACCCTGCCGCGCATCAAGATCCTCGAAATCTTCCAGCGTTCCCAGCAGCGGCACATGGCGGCCGAGGATGTCTACAAGGTGCTGTTGCTCGAAGGCGCCGACATCGGGCTGGCCACGGTCTACCGGGTGCTGATGCAGTTCGAGCAAGCCGGGCTGCTGAGCCGCAACCACTTCGAGAGCGGCAAGTCGGTGTTCGAGCTGAACGCGGGCGAACACCACGACCACCTCGTCTGCCTGGACTGCGGCCATGTGGAAGAGTTCTTCGACGCCCAGATCGAAGCCTGCCAGCACGCGATCGCCCAGGAACGCGGTTTCGCCCTGCAGGAACACACCCTGGCGCTCTACGCCCACTGCACCAAGCCGGACTGCAGCCACCGCGCCGCCAAGTAAGACCGCCAGGCCGACGCCTCAGAGTCCCGGCTCGCCGCGGTCCATCAGGTCGCGGTGGCGCTTGATGAATTCCTTGTAGGTGTCGATGCCACGGAGTTGCAGCACCGTGTTGCGCACCGCGGCCTCCACCAGCACCGCCAGGTTGCGCCCGGCGTCCACGGCGATGATGACCTTGCGCACCGGCATCCCGAGCACCTCCTCATAGAGCGGCTCGTGGGGCAGGCGCTCGAAATCGCGCTCCAGCGTTTCCTTGCGGACCATGTGGACGATGAGCTTCAGCCGCATCTTCCGCCGCACCGCGGTCTCGCCGAAGATGGCCTTGATGTCGAGCAGGCCGATGCCGCGCACTTCCAGCAGGTTGCGCAGCAGCTCGGGGCAGCGCGCCTCGATCGCCGTCTGCGACACGCGGAACAGGTCCACCACGTCGTCGGCCACCAGCCCGTGGCCACGCGAGATCAGCTCCAGCCCCAGCTCGCTCTTGCCCAGGCCGGACTCGCCCGTCAGCAGCACGCCCAGGCCGAGGATGTCCATGAACACGCCGTGGCGCGAAGTGCGCTCGGCGAAGTGCTGGCCGAGGTAGCCGCGCAGCACGTCGATGACATGGCCGGCCGATTCACGGGTGCAGAACAGCGGAATCTCGGCGCGTTCGCACATCGCCACCAACCGGTCGGGGGGCGTGCAACCGTCGGCGACCACGACCACCGGCGGCTCCAGTGCGACGATGCGCGAGATGCGGCGTTCCTGCACCTCGCTTGCGTCTTCGAGGTAGGCGATTTCACGCCGGCCAACAATCTGCACCCGATACGGGTGGATGTAGTTGAGGTAGCCGACCAGATCGGCCGCGGACTGCGCGTCGCGCACCGCCACCTCGTCGAAACGGCGTTCGGGGTGGGCGTGGCCAGCAATCCACTCCCACTTGAGCATGTTGCGGTGGGCATCGAACAATGCCTCCGCGCTGATGACGGTGGCTTTCATGGCCGGATGGTCCTGGTGGTGCTCGGGCTCAGGCGACCGAGCGCAGAGGTTCCCAGCGGGAAATCATCTCGTGCAGCTTGGCCGGGTCGGTCTCGACCTTGAGCCGCTCGCGCAGCTCGCGGTCGGACAGCAGCTCGGCGATCTCGGAGAGGATTTCCAGGTGGCGCTGCGTGGCCGCTTCCGGCACCAGCAGGAAGATCAGCAGCACGACCGGCTCGTCGTCCGGCGCTTCGAAGGCGATCGGTTGCGCCAGCCGGACCACGGCGGCCAGCGGATTCTTCAAGCCCTTGATGCGGCCATGCGGAATCGCCACGCCGTGCCCAAGTCCGGTCGAGCCGAGACGTTCGCGCGCGAACAGGTTGTCGGAAACGGTGGCACGGGCGATGGCGTGCTGGTTCTCGAACAGCAGGCCAGCTTGCTCGAACGCACGCTTCTTGCTGGAAGCGTCCACGTTCACCAGCACATTGCCTGCAGGGAGGATCGCGGCGAGACGGTTCATCGAGGCGCGGTTCGGGAGGTGGTCGGGGGAGTGATTATAGGAATCGCGGCGCGGGCTGCGGTCAGCATATCGGCCCCGGTGGCGCGATGTTCGCAGAAACGACAGCGGCCCCGCTCGGGGGCCGCCTGAAGCACCACCGCAACACGGTTCACCGTGTGCGGGGTGGCCAAGGGGTCAGACCATCTCGCCGTTCAGTTCCAGGCGCTTGGAGGCGACGTGGTGGTGGTCCTGCAACTTGTCCTTGTGGCGCACGACCTGGCGGTCGAGCTTGTCCATCAGTTGATCGATCGCGGCGTACAGGTCTTCACTGGCGCTTTCCACGAAGATGTCGCGGCCCTTGACGTGCAGCGTGACTTCGGCGCGTTGTCGGCGTTCCTTCTCCTTCTGCTTCTCCACGGTGAGCAGCACGTTGACATCCACTACCTGGTCAAAGTGTCGGGTGACCCGGTCCAGCTTGGTCAGCACGTATTCGCGCAGAGCCGGTGTAACTTCCAGATGATGACCGCTGATCGTGAGATTCATGGGGCCTCCTTTCGAGAGGTTGGGTGGGGAGTCTGGGAGAGTTGTTGAGTCCAGTGTGACCATTTCGTGAAGGGCTGACAAGCCCTCCCTGTGACACCCTGCAAGCCCTGTGTGGAATTGCCCTGAGCCACCAGATTAGCGTCCGACCCTCGGGTTTTCGAGCATTCAGACACACCCTCTTCCGCAGTGCAATAATTGGTTCCGATGCTCAACGTCTTCACACTGGCCAACGGCCGCCTGTTCCAGGAAGAGATCGACGCCCTCGAAGCACTGGCCCATGTCGCGCCGGTCTGGGTCGATCTGGAAGCCCCGACGGCGCAGGAAAAGGGCTGGATCCAGGCGCGCTTCGATCTGACCATCCCCGAGAACATCGTCGATGACGACCTCGAAGAATCCGCCCGTTTCTACGAGGAAGACAACGGCGAGCTGCACATCCGCTCCGACTTCCTGATCGACGACGGCGAGACGCCGCGCAACGTCCGCGTGGCCTTCATCCTGCACCACAACGTGCTGTTCTCGGTCCACTCGGAAGACCTGCCGGTGTTCCGCCTGCTGCGGCTGCGCGCCCGGCGCATCCCGGCCATGATCGAGGACGCCAAGGACGTGCTGCTCAAGCTCTACGACGCCGACGCGGAATATTCGGCCGACGCGCTCGAAGGCATCTACGACTCGCTGGAGAAGGTCAGCGCGCGCGTGCTCAAGCAGGACGTGGACGACCGCGCCGCGGGCGAGGCACTCTCGGCCATCGCCCACCAGGAAGACCTGAACGGCCGCATCCGCCGCAACGTGATGGACACGCGCCGCGCGGTGAGTTTCATGATGCGCAGCCGGCTGTTGAATGCGGAGCAGTTCGAGGAGGCGCGCCAGATCATGCGCGACATCGACTCGCTCGACTCGCACACCGCTTTCCTGTTCGACAAGATCAACTTCCTGATGGACGCCACCGTCGGCTTCATCAACATCAACCAGAACAAGATCATCAAGATCTTCTCGGTGGCCTCGGTCGCGCTGCTGCCGCCGACGCTGATCGCCAGCATCTACGGCATGAATTTCCAGCACATGCCCGAGCTGACACAAGCCTGGGGCTATCCGTATGCGCTCGGGTTGATGGTGGCGTCCGTCGCGGCACCGCTGATCTACTTCCGGCGCAAGGGCTGGATGCGCTGAAGCCGCCCAGGCCGCACCGCTGTTTGCCAACTATGCACACCGGAACTGCGCAAGTGATCGCTAGACTCTGTGGAATCCGGCCGTCTCGCGGCCGAGAACACCAAGAAAGCCCGCAGCAGCCATGGTGCGTGTGGGGGATGGGGTTGCTGGCAGGTTGGGCACTGGCCTGCCTGCCGGCATTCGCCCAGTTCCAGACAGCACCTGCACCCCAGCCGCTCGACGACATCGCCAGCCTCAGCACCGGCGCGGCCCGCAACGCCAGCGACTACCGCATCGAAGGCGCACGCCACCTCTACATGCGCTACTGGCCGCACGTCTTCGACGGCAAGCTGCCCCCCATGCTCTACGCGATCGCCGCGTTCCGCACCACCATCGACAGCCGTGGCCGTGTCACGGATCTGCGGATCATGCGCTACCCCGCCGCTGCGCAGGAAGTCGTGCCATGGATACAGCGCATGGTCTACGCGGCCGAGCCCTATCCGCCGCCGCCACGCGGCATGAAGAGCGTGGTCTACCCGGAGGTCTGGCTGGTCACGGCAGACGGCAGGTTCCAGCTCCATACCCTCTCCGAAGGGCAGGCGAACTCGGACGATCCGCCGCAGTGACGCACGCCGTGGGAACGCTCACCCCGCCGCGCGGCGCTTGAGCCAGCGCATCAGCCCGCCGACCACCGGCAGCTTCTCGTACAGCTCCTCCGCCGCGTCCCAGTAGTCGCGGTGCAGCACCAGCCGGCCGTCCGCGCCGAAGCGCAGGTGCGAGCCGCCGTGGATGGTCACGGTGCCGGGGCCGAGGCGCGGCGCCTCGAACAGGAAGTCCCAGGTCAGGAAACACTGGTCGCCCTGCGCGATCACGTCGCGCACGACGAAGCGCGGCGCCCCGAGGCTGTCGAACATGTGCGCGAAGACGCGGCGGATGCCGGGGATGTCGTGGACCTCGTTGAACGGATCCTTGAAGCGCGCGTCGGCGGCGTAGACCTCGCCCAGCCGGTCCAGGTCGGCGGGCGCGAGCTGCTCGAAGAAGGTGATCACGCGGGCGACGCGGGGGTCCGGATGGCGCAGTGTCGGCAAGGTCATGGCGTGGTCCTCACAGCCGCGTGGCGCGGCGCACCAGCGAGAAATACCACCGATCCCCGAGCAACCCCAGCAGCTTGAGCACCCGGCTGAACCGCTTCGGAAAATGGATCTCGAACGCACCCCGCGCCCAGCCCTTCAGGATCTCTTCGGCGGCGACTTCCGGGGTGATCAGCGCAGGCATCGGGTGGGTGTTCTGCGCGGTCAGCGGGGTCTCGACGAAGCCGGGGTTGATGACGGACACGTCGATGCCGCTGGGTTTCAGGTCCATCTGCAGCACCTCGGCCATGTTGATGAGCGCCGCCTTGGTCGGGCCATACGCCAGCGCCTGCGGCAAGCCGCGGTAGCCGGCCACGCTGGCGACGAGGCTGATGTGGCCGCTGTGCTGGGCGAGCAGCGTGGGCAGCACGGCGTCGAGCATGCGCATCGCGCCGGTGACGTTGATGTCCTGGTGGCGGATCACCTCGTCGAGATCGTAGGCGGTGGCACGCACCGGCAGATAATGGCCAGCGCAGTAGACGGCCAGATCCAGCCGCCCGTGCTGCGCCAGCAGTTGCGCCATGCCGGCCTTCAGCGCCCCCGGAGCCGCGGCGTCGAGCGGCAGCGCCAGCGCGCCGGGATGCGCAGCGACGAAGGCTTGCAGCGGCTCCACCTTGCGCGCCGAGACGACCACCTTGGCACCACGCCGCGCTAGCAGCTCCGCCGTGGCAAGCCCGATGCCGGACGAGGCGCCCACGATCCAGACGACGCGCCCGGTCCAGTCGCGCAGAGGTTGGTTGATGGACATGGGGATTCCTGCAGGTGCGGATGCGGGTTCAGGGCTTGTGGAAGGCCAGCGTGACCTCGCCGAGGCGGAGGCCGAACTTGCTCATCACCGCCTTGTTGAGCATCACCTTGTCGTCCATCAGGTACATCCAGTCGTCGAACTGCACCTCGTAGGTCTTGCCATCGACGGGCAGCTTCAGCGTGTACTGCCAGCGCAGCGCGTTGCCCGCCGCACGGCCCTGCGCTTCGCCCAGCACGTCGGCGGCGCGTCCGGTGTAGCGGCCGTCGCCCAGATCGGTCAGGCGCCAGACGCGGCGCTCGGTCTGGCCATCGCTGTAGGTGAAGTCCTCTTCGAGCACGCCTTCGTTGCCGCTCCAGCGCCCGACCATGCGGACAGTGAAGCGGCGTGCCACCTTGCCGGAGCGGTCGGTGAAGACACCGTGGGCGGTCATCGGGCCGTTGAAGTAGTCGCGCAGCACGAGCTTGGGCGTCTCGCGGGCGTAGTCGTCCACCTGGGGTCCGGCACAGGCGGCCAGCAGGGTTGCCAAAGCGGCTGCAGCGGCCACGGCGAGGCGCTGCACCGATCGGGTCACGTTCATGGTGTTCATGGCATCTCTCCTTCGAGCACCCGGCGCAGGCGCCACAAGGCCCCCAGCGCCAGCAGTTTCAACACACACGGCAGCCCGGCATACGCCAGGCTCAGCGACCACAGCGCGGCGGCATCGCGGCTGCCAGGGGCATAGCCGGCCCACTGCAAGGCCGGCAGCGCCAGCCCCGCGGCCAACGCCAGATTGAGCTTGGTGGCGCTGTTCCACCAGCCGAAGAACGCGCCCTCGGCCGCCCCGCCCTGCCCGCTGCGGCGCACCACACCGGCCAGCAGCGCGCCGGGCACCACCAGATCCGCGCCCAGCGCCAGCCCGCTGGACAGGCACACCGCAAAGAAGCCGCCCGTGTCCCCGCGGCCCAGCGCCAGCGCGCCGACGAACGTGACCACGGCCAGCACCATGCCCGCCGCCCACGTCCGCACCAGCCCCCAGCGTGCCACGCCCCGCACCCACAGCGGCAGCGACACCGCCCCGGCGACGAAATACGCCGCGAGGAACGCCCCTTCCAGCGCCGGCGCCTGCAGGCGGTCCCGCACGAAGAACAGCACCAGCGTGGCCGGCACCGCGCTGGCAATGCCGTTGAGCAGGAACACCGCGACCAGCCGGCGGAACCCGGCGACCCGCCACGGCGCGTCCATCGACAGCGGTGCAGCCACCCGGCTGCGCAGCACCGGCCGCGGCGCCCACGTCAACACCAGCAACGCCACGACCAGCGCCAGCGCGAGCACCATGACCATCACCGACAAGCCCGCCACCGACGGCAGCACGCTCGCCAACACCACGCCCACCAGCGCCGCTCCTTCGCGCCAGCCCACCCAGCGCGCCTGCGCCGCATCACCGCCGCCGAGGCGCGCGCCCCAGCTCTGGTGCAGCACGCTGGCGACGCTGTAGGCCAGGTACGTTCCCACCAGCAGCGCGCCACACCACGCCAGCAGCGCCGTGGACGACCCACGCACGCTCGCCGGCGGGAAGAACAAGCCCGTCAACCCGGCGACCAGCCCCAGCGCCGCCAGCCCGAGCACACCCCAGACCCGCCCGAGCGCCCCACCCAGCAGCGCATCGACCCAGCGCCCGATCCACGGATCCACCAGCGCATCCAACGCCCGCACCGCCAGCAGCAACACGCCCAGCGCCGCCAGCGGCACCCCGAACTGCGCCGCGTAGTGGTTCGGCAGCACGACATACAGCGGCAGTGCCACAAACGCCAGCGGCAGCCCGAGCGCGCCATACGCAGCCCCCTTCAGGACGCCGGACGCCGCAGCGGTGGTCATCCCGCCCCGCTGCCCAGCAGCGCCTGCCGCAGTGCCGGCTCCGGGCTGCGCGGCGAGAGCCAGATGCCGAAGAACAGGCGGGCGAACTCGGTGTCCGCCACCTCGCGGGTCGGGCGGGCGTTGTGGAAGAAGCGGGCGCCGCGGCCCGACTGGTGCAGCCCCGTGAGGCGGTCGCCGCTGACCACGTCCGGGAAGGCCGCCACCATCGCCGCGCGCCAGTCGCCGGCCTGCCGGTCCTCGACGCGGTCGAGGCGGCGCATCTCGTCGAGCGAGCGGTCGGCGATGCGGGCGCCGTCCAGCGCGCGGGCGTAGAGCAGCTCCAGCGCGAAGGAGCGTCCGGCGTAGTCCTGCGCGCTGATCGGCTCGCCCGCCACCCACAGCCGGGTGTCGTAGACCGTCAGGCCGAGCCAGCGAAAGCGCATCTGCCCCTGCAGCCGCGCCCCTGGCAGCGCCGCGCGGACCTCCGCCGGCGGCTCGCTCGTGCCCTGCGCCGAGGCCGCCAGCGCCAGCAGACCCGGCAGCGCGGCCAGCACGGTCAGCGACTGACGGCGGGTGGTCCTCATGGCCGCCTCAGCGTGTACTGCACGACGTTGGTGTTGCCGGTGTCGAAGGCCGCTTCGCAGTAGGCGAGGTAGAAATCCCACGTCCGCATGAACGGCGTGTCGAAGTCCAGGCGTTGCACCTTCTCCGCCTGCGCGTGGAAGTCCGTCCGCCAGCGGCGCAGCGTCTCGGCGTAGTCCGGGCCGAACGCCATGGCCTCTTCCACCACCAGCCCGGCGCGTTCGGCCGCCTTGCGGAACTCGGCATCGCTGGGCAGCAGGCCACCGGGGAAGATGTACTGCTGGATGAAGTCGGTGGAGCGCACGTAGCGGTCGAACAGGTCGTCGCGGATCGTGATGCTCTGGATGCAGGCGCGCCCGCCCGGCTTCAGGCAGCGCGCCACCGTCTCGAAGTACGACGGCCAGTAGGCGCGCCCCACCGCCTCGAACATCTCGATCGACAGCACGGCGTCGAACGGCGGGTCGGTGATATCGCGGTAGTCCTGCAGGCGCAGGTCGGCCTGGTGGGCGGTGCCATTGGCGGCCATGCGCCCGTTGGCCCAGGCGAGCTGCTCGGTGGACAGCGTGACGCCGGTGACATGGGCGCCGAAGTCGCGGGTGGCCTTTTCCGCCAGCGCACCCCAGCCGCAGCCGATCTCCAGCACGCGGTCGCCCGGTTGCACACGCGCTTGCTGCAGGGCGCGGCGCACCTTGGCGTGCTGCGCGTCGGGCAGTGGCTGCGTGTGGTCGCCGCCGAACCACGCGCTGGAATAGTTCATCGTCTCGTCCAGCCACAGCCGGTAGAAGGCGTTGCCGAGGTCGTAGTGGGCATGGATGTTGCGCTGGCTGCCGGCGCGGCTGTTGCGGTTGCGCAGGTGGCGCAGGCGGTAGAGCAGCGAGCCCCACCAGTTGCCGAAAATCAGCCGATCGACCGCCTCCCGGTTGGCCAGCAGGAAGCGCAGCAGGCCCGGCAGATCGGGCGTGTGCCAGCCGCCGGCGATCCAGGTTTCCGCGAAACCGATGTCGCCCGACTTCAGCACGGCCGAGAACAGCGACCAGTCCTTGACCACGATCGCCGCATGGGGCGCGGCGCCGTGGCCGACACGGCAGTGCGCGCCGTCCGGCCACTGCAGGTCGAGCGTGCCGCAGGGGAGTTTCTGCAGCAGGCGGTAGACGGCGCGGGCGGCGGCCGGGGCGCCAGCGGGCAGCATCAGCGCGGGGGGCGTGTGGCCCATCGGCAAGCCGGCACAGACAGCGGAGTCGGATCGGGCGGGAGCGTTCATGGTGCGTCGGATCGGGTCGGTTGCGGGTCAGCGACTGACCAGCGCCGCGGGCGGCACCGGCTTGCGGAAGAAGGGCACGCGCTGCGACCAGAGCTGCAGCGCCTGCCAGTGGATGCGCGCCACCACGCCCAGCGTGAGCAGCGGGTTGCCGAGCCAGGCTTGGTGCAAGGCACCGCGGGTCAGCGGCGCGAGCCGGCCGCTGACGCTGGTCTGCAGCAGCGGCTGGCCGGTGGCGTCGTCGTGGTCGATGCGGGCCACGGTGCGCTCCGTGGTGCGGAAGAAGCGGAAGCGGTAGCCGCCCTCGGTGGCGCAGAAGGGCGAGACGTGGAAGACCTTGGCCGCGCGCAGCTCGCCGCCCCAGCCGAGCGGCGCATCGGCCGTGCCCGTCAGCAGGTAGCAATGCCGCTCGCCGAAGGTGTTGTTGACCTCGGCGACGATGGCCCGCAGCGACCCGTCCGCCCGGTGCGCGTACCAGAAACTCACCGGCTTGAAGGTGTAGCCGAGCACGCGCGGGTAGGTGTGGAGCCAGACCTCGCCGTCGGCGTCGGCGATGCCCTCGTCGGCCAGCAGGCGCTCGAACCACGCGAGCGCGTCCGGGCCGCCGTCGCCGTGGTCGCGGTCGTGGAAGCTGACGAGGCCGGCCCGGTTGCGCGGCAGCACCGGATCGGGCCGGTGGCGCAACGAGCGCAGCGGCAGCAGCAAGAACCACGTCGGATACCGGAACGCCCGCCGCACCGGCCGCAGCCGCGTGTGGCGCACCTCGCCGTGGCCGATCAGCGCACGCACCGGGCCGGCGTCGGTGTTCATGCAGGCACCAGCGGGCGGGCATGTGCCCATTGGTGCTGCAGGCCGCGCACCACGTTCAGCCCCGACTTCAGGCCGTCCTCGTGGAAGCCGTAGCCCGTCCACGCGCCGCAGAACCAGGTGCTGCGCCGCCCCTGGATCGACGGCAGGCGGCCTTGGGCGTCGATGGCGGCGCGGTCGAAAACGGGGTGGCTGTAGTCGAATTCGGCCAGCACCTGGTCGTCGCGCACCGGCCGCACCGGGTTGAGCGACAACACCACCGGCTGCGCGAACGGCACCGGCTGCAGGCGGTTGAGCAGGTAGTGCAGGCAGACCCCGGCGTCCTCGGTGGCCACGTCGCCCGCGTGCTCGTAATTCCATGCCGCCCACGCCTTCTGGCGGCGCGGCAGTTGCGCCACGTCGGTGTGCAGCACGGCGCGGTTCGGGTGGTAGCGGATGGCGCCCAGCACGCGGGCTTCGTCGGGCGAGGCGTCGGCACCGAGCAGGCGCAGCGACTGGTCCGAGTGGCACGCCAGCACCACCTCGTCGTAGCGCACCTGTCCGTCGGACGCCATCACCACCACTCCACCGCCCGCCAGCCGCCGCACCGCCTGCACCGGCGTGTTCAGCCGCACGTCCGGCAGGCGCGGGCGCATCTTCTCGACGTACTGCCGCGCCCCGCCCGCCACCGTGTACCACTGCGGCCGGTCGCTCACCTGCAGCAGGCCGTGGTTGTGGCAGAAGCGGACCATCGTGGCGACCGGGAACTGCAGCATCTGCGCCGTCGGGCAGGACCAGATGCAGCCGATCATCGGCAGGAAGTACCAGCGGCGGAAGGTGTCGGAGTAGCCCTCGGTGTCGAGGAAATCGCCGATGGACTGGGCGAGCTGGGCCTCGCTGCCGGTGCGGGCCAGTGCGGTCGCACGCTTGTTGAAGCGCATCAGCTCGCGCAGCATGCCGAGGAAGCGCGGGCTGAACAGGTTGCTGCGCTGCGCGAAGACGGTGTCGAGGTTGCAGCCGCTCCACTCCAGCGCGCCTTGCTCGGCCTGCACCGAGAACGACATGTCCGACGCCGCGGTCTCCACGCCGAGTTCGGCGAAGAGCTTCAGCAGCTCGGGGTAGGTGCGGTGGTTGAAGACGAGGAAGCCCGTGTCCACGCCGTGCGTGTGCAGCCGCCCGTCGGCACCAGGCAGCGTCACATCGACCGTGTGGGTGTGGCCGCCGAGGTAGTTGCCGGCTTCGTAGAGCGTGACGTGGCAGTCCTGGCCGGGGGCGCTCAGGTGCCAGGCGGTGGACAGGCCGGCGATGCCGGAGCCGATGACCGCGACGCGGCGGGTGGGCATGCGCATGGTTCAGCGCGCCCCCAGCATCGCCCGCATGTCGCGCAGCAGCGTGGCGTCGTCCGGGGCGGTGAGGCTGGTGTAGCTGCGCACGGTCTGTCCATCGCGGCCGATGAGGTATTTGTGGAAATTCCACAGCGGCGTCTTGCCGGTGCGCTGCGCCAGCTCGGCGTAGAGCGGGTGGACCTTGGCGCCCTTGACCACCACCTTGGTGAACATCGGGAACTTCACCGCGAACTGGTTTTCGCAGAACTCGGCGATCTCGGTGCTGCTGCCTGGTTCCTGGTTGCCGAAGTCGTTCGACGGGAAGCCGAGCACCACCAGCCCCTCGGCGCGGTACCGCTCGTACAGCGCCTCCAGTCCCTTGTACTGCGGCGTGAACCCGCACTGGCTGGCCGTGTTGACCACCAGCACCACCTTGCCGGCGTACTGGCACAGCGACTGCGGCTGCTCGTCCTGCAGGCGCGGCACCGTGCGGTCCAGCAGCGCGGGGCAGGTCGCCGCCTGCGCCGACCCCAGCAACACACCCCACCCCATCAACAGTCCGACAAGCGATGACTTGGACATGATTTGTCTTGGTCAAATAGTGGATACCGGCTTATATTAGGCCGACACATCGGATTTAACAAGCTTTTGTCCAAGACACATGAAGATCACAAGGTGGACACTGACGGAGGCTGTCGAAGCCGCCGTTTCGGTGTAAGGCACACTCGGAGACCCTGATGAGCGCCCGCGCACCCACTGCACCGCCCATGCTGACCATCGCCGCCGTTGAACGCGACACCCGCATCGGCAAGGACACCTTGCGCGTGTGGGAGCGCCGCTATGGCTTCCCGCTGCCGCTGCGCGACAGCAACGGCGAGCGGCTGTACCCACCCGAGCAGGTCGAGCGGCTGCGCCACATCAAGCGCCTGCTGGACGCGGGCTGGCGGCCGGGGCGCGTGGTCGGGCTGCCGCTGGAAGACCTGCAGTCCATCGGCGGACTCACCCGCCCATCGGCCACCGCCAGTGCCGGGCTGGCCGACGCCATGCGCGACGAGACCGCGCTCAGCGCCGAACCCCAGGCGCTTTACGCCCTGCTGCGTGCCCACGACGTCGTGGGGCTGCGCCGGACGCTGATGCAATCGCTGCTGCGGCGCGGGCTGGGGCATTTCGTCGGCGAGGTGGTGGTGCCACTGCTGGTCGAGATCGGGCAGGCATGGTCGCGCGGACAGCTCGCCATCTTCGAGGAGCACCTGTGCAGCGAGGCGATCGAGACCGTGCTGCGCTCGGCCATCGGGTCTGCCCCCGAAGCCACGGCCGACGGCGTGCCACGCGTGCTGCTGACCACCTTTCCCGACGAGCAGCACGGTCTCGCGCTGCTGATGGCCGAGGCGCTGTTCACCGTCGAGGGCTGCGCCTGCATGAACCTGGGCCGCCAGACGCCGCTGCAGGACATGGTGCTGGCCGCACGCGCGCACCGGGCGCAGGTGGTGGCACTGAGTTTCTCGTCGCTCAGTCCGACCGGGCCGGCGCTCGACCACCTGGCCGATCTGCGGGCGCGGCTGCCCGACACGGTCGAGATCTGGGCGGGCACGCCGCAACCGGCGATGCTGCGGCGCGGGGTGCCGGGGGTGGTGATGCTGGACGCGCTGGGGCAGGTGCGGCGGGAAGTCGGGCGCTGGCGGCTCGGGCAGGCTGCGACGGGCACGGGCGCGAGCCCAAGCATTGGTGAAGCGCCACAGACCCGGTGATTACAGCTTGTGCAATTCGGGGCGGATGCGGCACAGTCGCTTCTTTCATTTGCAGCCTCACCGCCTACCGCCATGCGCAATGTTCCGATGATCCCCCGCGCGTTGGTGCCGGCCCTCGCGCTCACCCTCGCACTGGCCGCTGCCAGCAGCCAGGCCGCGCCCGTCGCCCAAGGCAGCTTCCGCGACGACCTCACCACGATCGACCCCGCCCGCTGGATGCGTGCCGACGGCTGGACCAACGGCACCCCCTTCAACAGTGCCTGGAAAGCCGACCACATCACCACCAGCACCAGCCTGCTGTCGCTGCGGCTGGACAACGTCGTCGCGCTGGGCAAGCCCTACAGCTCGGGCCAGTACCAGAGCAATGGCTACCACGGCTACGGCTGCTACGAGGCGCGCATGCGGCCCGTGTCCGCATCCGGTGTGGTCAGCTCCTTCTTCACCTTCGCTGGCCCGTACGACAACGGCGGCAACGGCCTGCACAACGAGATCGACATCGAGTTCGTCGGCGCCAACACCCGGCGCCTGCAAACCAATTTCTGGGCCAACGGCGCGCCCAAGGCAGGCAATGAATACACCGTCGCGCTGCCCTTCGACGCCGCCCAGGGTCTGCACCAGTACGCCTTCAAGTGGACCTCCAAGGGCATCGAGTGGTTCGTCGATGGCGTCTCGGTCTACAAGGTGCTCGACTCGGCGGGCAAGCCCACGCCCAAGGCCAGCGACTCGCTGCAGAAGATCATGGTCAACCTCTGGCCGGTCGATGCCACGGCGGCGGGCTGGGCGGGTGCTTTCAGCTATCCCGGCACGCCGCTGTCGTCCACCTACGACTGGGTGCGCTACACGGCCGGCGAGACCTGCGCGGTCAGCCTGCCCGCCGCCGGTTCCACCGCGGCCGATGTCCATGTGCAGGGCATCGAGCTGACGCTGAACGCCGCCAAGACCCAGGCGACAGCGCGCGTGCTGGTCCACAACGGGCTGGGCAATCCGGTGCAGAGCGCGGCCGTGACCGGCACCTGGACGGGGGCGATCACCGGCACCGTCAAGGGCCTGACCGACGCCAGCGGCAACGTGGGCATCCCTTCGGCGCTTTCGACCAAGACCGGCTCTGCACAGTTCTGTGTCTCGGGCGTGGTCGCAGCGGGTCTGGGCTATGTGAGCACGGCGAACGCGGCCGCCTGCGTGGTGATCACGAAATAGGCGGCTGCGGCGAAGCCGGCGTGGCCAGGGTCGGAGGCACGTCCTCCGGCTCGATCTGCAGCGCCTCCAGAAACCGCGACACCATGTTGTACGCCGCCACCGTGGCGGTGAGTTCGACCACTTCGCGGTCGCTGAAACGGCCCCGCACCGCGTCGAACACCGCCGCCGGCACCTGCACCTGCAAGGTCATCGCCTGCGCGTAGGCCAGCACATCCCGCTCGCACGGCGTGTACAGCGTCGAATCGACCCAGCCGGGCAGCGCGTCGAGCTTCTCCTGCGGCACCCCTTCCGCCAGGGCCACCGGCGCGTGCTGCAGAAACTCGTAAGGCGCCCGGTTCAGCACCGCCACCAGCAGGATCACCAGCTCGCGCAGACCGCCGTCCAGCAAGCCGCCCGTGCGGATCGCGCCGAGGTAGGCGTTCCAGCCGCGGGCGACCGGGGCGCTGTGCAGCAGTTGACGGTCCAGGTGGAGCAGCGTGCCGCCGCGGCGCGCCTGCACGGCGTGGACGAGGTCGGCATCGACGCCGGGCGTGTCGGCATCGACAAAAGGAAGACGGGCCATGTCGCTGAACTCCCTTATTCCGCCACCGCGCCGGATTCCTTGACGATCCGCCCGAGCCGCACCGATTCGGTCAGCACCAGACTGCCGAACCGCTCGGGAGTCCCGCCGATGATGGGCGAGCCGATCTCTGCCCACCGCTGCTTCATCGCTGGTTCGGCAAACATCGCGTTCAGGGCTTCGTTGAGCTGTTTGATGATGGGCGCGGGCGTTCCGGCGGCGACCGCGATGCCGTGCCAGGCGGAGAAGTCGATGGGGATGCCCAGCTCGGCCATGGTCGGCACCTTGGGCAGGGCGGGGCTGCGCTGGGGGGTGGTCACGGCGATGGGGATGAGCTTGCCGGCCTGCAGGTGCTGGACCGAGCTGGCGAGGATGTCGAACATCACCGGCACCTGCCCGCCGAGCACGTCGTTGAGCGCCGGCCCGGCGCCCTTGTACGGCACATGCTGCATCTTCACGCCCGCGTGCTTGTTGAAGATCTCGCCGGCCAGGTGCTGCGGCGTGCCGTTGCCGGCCGAGGCGAAATTGAAGGCGGTCGGCTGTGCCTTGATCGCGGCGAGGAACTCCTTCATCGTGCGCGCCGGGAAGGCCGGGTTCACCTCCAGCACCAGCGGGAACGCCGAAATCTGGATCACGGGCGCGAGATCCTTGATCGGGTTGTAGGGCAGCGACTTGTAGAGCGTCTGGTTGACCGACATCGGCCCGCTGGCGGCGAGCAGCAGCGTGTGGCCATCGGGGGCGGACTTGGCGACGTTGTCGGTGCCGAGGTTGCCGCCCGCCCCGGCGCGGTTCTCGACGATGACCGGCACGCCCAGGCGCTGCTGCAGGCCCGGCGCGAGCAGGCGCGCCATCAGGTCGGTCGGGCCGCCCGGCGGGTAAGGGACGATGAACTTGATCGGCTTGCCCGGCGTGGGGTAGGGATCGGCGGCCTGGGCCGTCAGGGGCAGGGGGGCAACCAGCGCCAGCACACAGGCGGCCAACAAGAAACGGCGGGACATGGGCAACTCTCCGGGTGAGCAACGCGCAACAGGGCAGGGCAGGACGCGCGGGGTGGATTCTGGGGCTGTTGTGCCGCACGGAAGGGCAGCGGGCCTTCTGTTTCACCCACCATACTGCGCACCCGGTGCGGTCTTCTCGCCGCAACGTCTCACAGGGTGCCTGCTTTGCCGATTGCTGTTCGCCACACAACCCGCGCCATGCGGCTCGCTGCCCTCATCGCCAGCCTCACCCTCTCCCCCGCGTTCGCCCAGGACAGCGGCGGCCCGCTGGGCATCGACCACTACCGCCCCCGCAGCGACACCGGCCTGCTCTCGCGACCCAACCAGAAGCGGCTGGATGCGGTGCTCATCGCCGGCACGCTCGGCACCGCGCTGTGGGAAGGCACCGACAGCCGCACGGGCCGCCTGGGCTGGCAATCGCTCGACGCCATGCTCACCACCATGGCGACCACCGAGGTGCTGAAGAACACCTTCTCCCGGACCCGCCCGGCGCAGAACCCCGACCCGAATGTCTGGTTTGCCGGCTCGGGCCACAAGAGTTTTCCCAGCGGCGAGACAGCGATGGTGGCCGCGTTCGTGACGCCGTGGATCCTCGAACTGCACGAGGAGCATCCAGCGGCGTGGGGGCTGGCCGCGTTGCCGCTGTACATGGGGGCGGCGCGCATGGCCTCGCAGGGGCACTGGCTCAGCGACGTGCTTGTCGGCGCGGGCATCGGCGCCGTCATGGGCCATCACGCCCACCAGCGCACGCAGCCGCTGGTGCTGACGCTGACGGGTGACGGGGTGTTCGTCGGGTGGAAAGCGAAATTCTGAGTTCACTCTGTGCCGGCATCTCGAAGTGCTGGTAGGTCAGCACGGCGAGACACAGCGTGAACCCCATGAAGGCCAGAAAAAACAGTGGATTTCCAGCAGGAACAGGTTGCCCGATGTAAAAGCAGACCAACGCCGTCGATAACTGGATCGGAAAATGAACCAAGTAGCTCGAATACGTCACATTGCCCAACATGAGGACCGTTTTCTGAAGGCGATTCGGCACCTTGAAGAACTCGGCCATGTAATACAGCAGGGCCGGCGTGTACAGCAGGATGAACAGATGCTTGATGTATTTTGAATCGCCCAATCCGGTCGTCATCGCAAGGACAGGAGCGGCAACCAGAAACGTCAGCAGCATGATTTTCAGCAGTGTCTGGTGTGCCTTGGCGAAAACAGACCGGCTCCCTGTCGCCGTGAGTCCCCCGAGGTAGAACGAGGCCATGCAGCCGAACACAGGGTGCGCCACCTTCGCCACCACGGCCGCACCACCGACGGCCACCAGCACCACGCTGACCAGCGGCGATGGTCCGAAGCACCTCACCGTCAGGAAAAACAACAGGTAGACCAGGATCTCCAGCGAGATCGACCAGATGGGTCCGTTGAAGCTGTAGCCCTTCTGAAACCCCCAGTCACTGGCCATGAACAACTGCAAGACAAAGTGATACAGGTCATTGTCCGGGTAGACAAAATAGCTTTGGTGGGTGTTGAAATAAATGCCTTGCATTGCCCACACCAGCAGCAATGTCACCAAATGCAGGGGATAAAGACGCGAAAACCGGAACAGAAGGAATTTTCGGAAATCAAGTGTTCTTTCGTGAATCGACTGTCCGTATTTCCAGAAGAAAATGTACCCGCTGACGCACCAGAATACCTGCACGCCGCTGAACCCATACGCATAGAAAAGTCGGAGTACCGCATAGAACGGCTGGTCCTGCCGGACAAAGCCGACCGGCAGGTCGGCAACATAATAAAAATGCTGGTAATGCCAGACCAGAACAGCGATGGCGGAGATGAACCGGATGAGTTCCAGCCCGGACAGCTTGCTGGCGTTGTCCGCTGGCGCAGCCGGTCGGTGAGACCCCGTTGGTCGGCGCGGCGGAGAGGACGCTGTCGTTGAAATGAACATGGATTAAATTGTTACCATTTGAATCGAAGGTAACAATTGCAATCGCATCCGTCAATCCACCAACAGGGGGTGTGGTGGCAGGCACTGCGGCTTCCGCGCACGCACGTCCACCGCCTTTCGGGCTGCTACCATGCCCTCCGGCTGCCCAGCAGCCAACGTCGCTCGGACGGTTCCGGGCGCTCACGTGAAAGCCACTGCCAAATGTCTTCCAGCTCCTCCTCGGGCAAGCGCCGCTTTGCGCGCATCGATCGCCTTCCCCCCTACGTCTTCAACATCACGGCCGAGCTGAAGCTCGCTGCCCGCCGCCGTGGCGAGGACATCATCGACCTCAGCATGGGCAACCCCGACGGCGCCACCCCCGCGCACATCGTCGCCAAGCTCACCGAGGTCGCCCAGCGCCCCGACACCCACGGCTACTCGGCCAGCAAGGGCATCCCGCGCCTGCGCCGGGCCATCAGCCACTGGTACAAGGACCGCTACGCCGTGGACATCGACCCGGACAGCGAAGCCATCGTCACCATCGGTTCCAAGGAGGGCTTGGCGCACCTGATGCTCGCCACGCTCGACCGCGGTGACACCGTGCTCGTGCCGGACCCGAGCTACCCGATCCACATCTACGGCGCGGTGATCGCGGGCGCAGACATCCGCTCGGTGCCGAACGTGCCCGGCGTGGACTTCTTTGCCGAGCTGGAAAAGGCCATCCGCGGCAGCTACCCCAAGCCGAAGATGATGGTGCTCGGCTTCCCGAGCAACCCGACGGCGCAGTGTGTCGAGCTGGAGTTCTTCGAGCGCGTCATCGCGCTGGCCAAGAAGCACGAGATCCTCGTCGTGCATGACCTCGCCTACGCCGACATCTGCTTCGACGGCTGGAAGGCGCCGTCGATCCTGCAGGTGCCGGGCGCCAAGGACATCGCGGTCGAGTTCTTCACGCTGAGCAAGAGCTACAACATGGCCGGCTGGCGCATCGGCTTCATGGTCGGCAATCCGGACCTCGTCGCCGCGCTGGCGCGCATCAAGAGCTACCACGACTACGGCACCTTCACGCCGCTGCAGGTCGCTGCCATCGCCGCGCTGGAGGGCGATCAGCAGTGCGTGAAGGACATCGCCGCGACCTACCAGAAGCGCCGGGACGTGCTGGTGAAGGGCCTGCGCGAGATCGGCTGGGACGTGGAGTGCCCGAAGGCGTCGATGTACATCTGGGCGAAGATTCCGGAGCGGTATGCGGCGATGGGGTCGCTCGAATTCGCCAAGCGGCTGCTGGAGAAGGCCAAGGTCTGCGTGTCGCCGGGCATTGGCTTCGGCGACCACGGCGATGACCATGTGCGGTTCGCGCTGATCGAGAACGAGGGGCGGATCCGGCAGGCGGTGCGGGGGATCAAGGCCATGTTCAAGGCCGATGGCCTGAGCGACTGACCCTCACGCCAACAGCACATCCATCCCCAGCGCCCGCAAAGGCGCCAACACCCCCTCCGGCGTGTCGGCGGCGACCACCAGCGTCGCCACCTCCGCCGCTGGCGCGATGACGTACGCCGACGCGGCCCCGAGCTTCTCCGGCGACGCCATCACCACGGTCTCGGCTGCACGTTCGTGCAAGGCGCGCTTGATCGCCGCCTCCTCGAAATCCCCCGTGCTCAGCCCCGCCTCGGCGTGGATGCCGGTGACGCCCATGAAGTAGAGGTCGGCGCGGAGGTGGCGCACGGCCTCGATCGTGGTCGCGCCGACCGTGACCATCGAGTGCTTGAACAGCCGGCCGCCGAGCAGGATCACCTCGATGTGCGGATGGTCGCCGCGCTCGCCGAGTTCGACCGCGATGGTCGGGCTGTGCGTGACGACCGTGGCGCGCAGCTCGGGCAGGAGGGCACGGGCCAGCGCCGTCGTGGTCGTGCCGCCGTCGAGCAAGACCACCTGCCCCGGCTGGATCAGCGCCGCCGCCCGCCGCGCCAGCGCCTGTTTCGCATCCGGCGCCACCTGCCGGCGCACCGCCATGTCGCCGATCGCCGCCGACGCCGGCAACGCTCCGCCATGCACCCGCTGCAGCCGCCCCTCGCGTGCGAGTTCGCGCAGGTCGCGGCGGATGGTGTCCTCGGAAATCTGCAGTTCTTCGCTCAGCGCCTTGGCGATGACCTGGCCGTCGCGGGCGAGGCGCTGGAGGATGAGTTGCTGGCGCTGGCGGGTGAGGAGGGTCGTGGACATGGGGCAAGGATCATAGTAGATTGCACGAACATCAACATTTATGCACGAGGCTGCACGATGTCAGACACCCCGACCACCGACCGCACGCTGCTGATCCTGATCGCCGGCCCCTACCTCTCCGGCACCGACGGCGACCCGCAGCGCATCGCCGCGAACATGGCCCGAATGGAAGCCACGGCGCTGCCCCTCTACGCGCGCGGGCACCTGGCGATGATCGGCGAGTGGGTCGCACTGCCGATCATCCACGCAGCAGGTGGACAGGAACACGGCGACGCGGTGTTCCACCAGTACCAATACCCGGTGGCCGAGCGGCTGCTGTCGCGCTGCGATGCGGTGCTGCGGATTCCCGGCGCATCGCGTGGGGCGGACCAGGACGTGGCCCGCGCCCGTGCGCGCGGCCTGCCGGTCTACGAGCGCATCGAGGACGTGCCGCTCAAGGTCTGACCGCGGGCACCACGTCGGCGGCGCACTGCGCGATCAGTTCGTAGGAGCGCAGCCGCGCCGCGTGGTCGTGCGTGGCCCCGGCGATGATGAGTTCGTCCGCACCGGTGCGTTCGACCAAGGCCCGCAGACCGTCCGTCACCGTCGCTGGCGAGCCGACCACCGCCACCGCCAGCATCCGCTCGACCTGCCGCCGCTCGACCGGACTCCACAGCGCGTCCATGTTATCCACAGGTGGCGGCAACGGCCCGCGCTGGCCGCGCACCATGCCGAGGAAGCGTTGCTGCAGCGATGTGAATAACTTTTGCGCGTCCGCATCGGTATCGGCCGCGATCACGTTGGTGCCAACCATCGCGTAAGGCTGTGGATAACTCGCTGACGGCCGGTAGGTGCTGCGGTAGACATCGAGCGCCTGCATCAGCATGTCCGGCGCGAAATGCGAGGCAAAGGCGAACGGTCGGCCCAGATAGGCGGCCAGTTGCGCACCGTAGAGCGACGATCCGAGCAACCAGATCGGGACGTGCGTACCCGTGCCGGGGATGGCCTGCACGGTTTGCCCCGCGTCCGGCTCGCCGAGGTAACGCTGCAGCTCCACCACGTCCTGTGGAAAACTGTCCTCGTCGCTGCTGTGCAGGTGGCGGCGCATCGCCCGCGCCGTGGCCTGGTCGGTGCCGGGGGCGCGGCCGAGGCCCAGGTCGATGCGGCCAGGGTAGAGCGTGGCGAGCGTCCCGAACTGTTCGGCCACGACCAGCGGCGCGTGGTTCGGCAGCATGACCCCGCCGGAGCCGACACGGATCGTCGAAGTGCCCCCCGCGATGTGGCCGACCAGCACGGCGGTGGCAGAGCAGGCCAGCCCCGCCATGTTGTGGTGCTCGGCCAGCCAGTAGCGGCGGTAGCCCCAGCGTTCGGCGTGCTGCGCCAGGTCGAGGGCGTGGCGCAGCGCGGTCGCGGCATCACTGCCTTGGGCGATGGGGGCGAGGTCGAGGACGGAAACGGCGATCATGTGGACATCTTCGCGCAATCCGCCTTCGCCTGCTGTCCGCCATGGAACACCCCCGCCGCCCGACTTGTCCACAGTGCGCGCGCCCGCTGCGCACCTGCCTGTGCCGCTGGGTCACGCCTGTGGATAACAGGGTCGACGTGCTGATCCTGCAGCATCCGCTCGAAGTCGGGCAGGCCAAGGGCAGTGCGGTGCTGCTGCAGCGGAGTCTGGGAAACAGCCAGTTATCCACAGGCGAGCAGTTTGACGCCACCGCGCTGGAAACGCTGCTGCACGCGGGTGGCCGGACCTGCGTGCTGCTGTATCCGGATGAAGCGGGAGACGATCAGGCTGTGGATAACCTGCCGATACGCAACATCCCCACCACGGGAGAGCGGCTGCGACTGGTCGTGCTCGATGGCACCTGGCGCAAGAGCCGCAAGCTGCTGCACCTGAACCCGGCCCTGCAGCGCCTGCCGCGGCTCGCGCTGGTGGCGCCGCCGCCATCGCAATACACGATCCGCAAGGCGCACCGCCCGGACCAGTTGTCCACACTCGAAGCCACCTGCCTCGCGCTGGCGCAGCTTGAACAGGCCCCTGCCCGCTACGCCCCGCTGCTGACCGCGTTCAGCGCGTTCATCGGCCACCTCGCGGCCACGGCCGAGACCGCAGAGGCCGCGTCAGCCGACAGTGGCGAGCGCGGCGACGAGGTCTGAGAACAGCGGACGGTCCGCCACCTGCGGTTGCAGGCAGGCATCGCGCACGCCAGCGAGCAATGTGCAGCGGGGATCGGTCAAGTTATCCACAGCCTCCAGCAACTCTTCCAGCAGACACCCGAAGGCGCGTACCTCCAGCCGCTGCAACGCCTCGGCCGTGCTGCGGTCCTCCGGGTCGAAGAACGACGCTGCGCCGAAGTCGCTGAGCAAGACACGGTCCACGCCATTCCACAGGAGGTTGTGGCCGTAGAGGTCGCCATGCACCAGGCCGCGGGCGTGCAGATGCGCCACTGCATCCGCCACTGACCGGACAATGATCAACAGCTTGTCCACAGGCATGGAAAAGCCGTCCGGATAGACATCCCGGCTGCACGATGCGAAGCTCGGTGGCCCCGCCAGCGGCTGGAACGAGGGGTCGAGCAGCGGCAGCACCAGGCCGGGTGTGGCGCTGCGGGTCGGGCTGTGGATAACACCTTCCACACCCACCAGCCCTGGGTGTCCCGCTGCAGCCAGGGTGGCCGCCATCTCGCTGTCCGGCAGGCCATCGCTGGTCATGGCACCCTTGAACAACTTCACCGCCACGGCTGTGGGTAACTGCCCATCGCGGTGCCAATCCGCCTTGTGGATAACCCCGGATGCACCTTCACCGAGAACGCTGTTCAGACGCAGATGTTCCCAGGGAATCTGTGGAATGCGGGAGCGATTTCCGCGCGCAGCCAGCCTGTGGAAAACCGGGTTCCCGCCCACCGCCAGCCACGCCAGTCTGGGCAGCGACAACAGCCAGTCCGGCAGCGTCTGCAACTGGTTCGCCGCCAGCCGCAGCAGGGCAAGTTGTCCACAGGCAGACAGGTCCGGCAGGTGCGCCAGGCGGTTGCCGGCGAGCATCAGTTTCTCCAGCCGCGGGCACGCACCGAGGCTGTCCGGCAGGGTCTCGACCGCGTTGTCGGTGAGGATCAGCCAGCGCAGCCGCGGGGGCAGCGACTCGGCCGGAACATGGGCAATCCGGTTCGCCTTGAAGCCCGCCATCTCCAGTTGTCCACAGCTTCCTAACACCCCTGGGAGCGTCGTGAAGGCATTGTCCGAACAGAAGACCACGCGCAGCCGGTGCAGCCGCGGCAGGTCGTCGGGCAATGTGGACAACTGGTTGCCCGAGAGGTTCAGGACTTCGAGCGTGTCGGCCAGCTCGAAGACTTCGCGGGGCAGCTCAGTGAGTCCGCAAGCGAGGTCGAGGCGGCGCGCGCCCGCGAGGTCGCCACGGCGCAGGGCGTTCAGGTCGTGCATGGCTCAGCGCAACAGCGGCCGGGACGCGACACGGCGCTCGATCTCGGCCTTCATGCGCTCGTAGGCCGGTGCGCCGATCTCGCCATAGGTGGCCTTGAATTCGGCCTCGCTCAGGAACTCGGGCAAGTCGGCCACGCCGGGCATGAAATCCTCGTCGGTCACGCCCTTGGCCAGCTCGGCCTGCAGGTGCCTGGCGCTGTGGGTGGCGATCTGGCCGAAGCGGGTGCCAGCACGGTCGGCGGCGATGTCGTTGAAGCTGAAGCCGCTGCCGCCGCGCGAGTCGGAGATTTCCTTGTACAGCCCGATCGCGTCGGCCAGCCGCCCGCCGCCTTCGGCCGCCAGCACCGCCGAGATGAGGAAATGCATCGAAAAGTCCTCCCGTCCGCGCAGCAGCACGGGGTGCGGCACCGGGTGCGCCCACTGCTTGGCGTCCTGCACGAAGCGCGACGGGCTTTGGCCGGTCGCGTAGAGCGCCAGCGCGATCAGGGCGGCGCGGTTTTCCTGGGCGGCGACTTCGTCGGTGCTGCCGGCAGCGTCGGTGCGTTGCCGCGCCAGCTCGAACATCGGTGGCAACAGCGCAGCCAGCGGCACCGTGTCCTGCGCCTTGCGCACCAGCGGCACGAGCCGATCGACATAGGCCCGCAGCCGCTGCTGGTCCCCCGGCGGCAGCATCACGGTGCGCAGCCCCTCCGGGCGCCAGACGTAGTCCAGCACGATCTCGGCCGGCTGCAGCGTCACCCGCTGCACCATGCCCATCACCGTCTGCACCTGCTCGGTGGCGCCGTAGTGGGCCGCCACCTGCACCAGCAGCCAGCGCGCCAACCCCGCCGGCACCGGCACGCGGCCGATCTGCAGCCGCTCCAGTTCGGGCCAGCCGGCGGTCTGGCGGACTTGCGCCTCGACGTTCAGCCAGTGGCCAAAGGGACTGCGCGGCCATTGCACGCTCAACTGCACCCGCGCGGACTGGTCGGCCAGCACCACGCGGCCGGCGCCATGCAGCAAGCGCCGGCTGGCGTCGTGGAGGACCAGGTCCAGGTCGTGGCCGTCGGCATGGAAGGTCCGGATCACCTCGCCTTCCTGCGGGTGCTTGCGTGGATCGGCGGCGCTGACCAGATCCCGCACGCGGGCCACGTCGGTGGCGGTCATGGCCGAGTCGCGATCAACCAGCGGACGGTCATTCAGCGCCAGCCAGACGACCAGAACGGCCGACAGCGCAAGGGCCGCCACGGCGAGCAGCAGCAGCTTGAGGACAGTTTTCATGATGCGGCGCATCTTAGACGCCCGACCGACCCCGCCCCGCCACCGCAGCACCGGCAGGCGCGCCATACCGGCTACAGTCCCGGCAATTTCCAGGACTTCGCATCACGGTCTGCACGACCCTTTCCCATGGCGTCTACTTCCTCTCCCCGCAAGACCCCTTCTGCCCGCACGCGTGCGGCTGCCCGCCCGGTGGCGCCCGATCTCGTCGAAGCCGCGGTGGTGGTGCCGCCAGACGTGGTCGCCGAGCCTGCACCCACGGTCCCCGCGGCCACCGCACCGGCACGCAAACGGGCACCCCGCAAGCCCAAACCCGCCGAAGTGGTCCCGGAGGTGCCGGAAGTGACCGTGCTGGCCGACACCGAGGTTGACACCGCGGCCGTCCCCGCCAAGAAGCCCAGCCGACGCGCACCGGCACGCAAGAAAGCAGCGCCAGCCGAACCTCTTCCCATGCCGGCACCGGTGGAGGAGCCAGCCCCTGTGCCACTGCCCGAACCCGAACCCGAGCCTGAACCCGCAGCCGAACCCGTGGTCGAAGCACCGCCGCTGCCACCGCCAGACCTGCGCCCGCTGCACAGCACCGTGGCGCTGCTGCGGGGGGTGCGCCACCAGTTGCAGTGGACGCCCGGTCGCGCGTGTCCCGCCGCGCTGGAGACCGCCGCACACGCCCTGGGCCACCCCACCGACGCCGCCCCGCTGGTCAACGACCTGGCCCTGACGGAGCTGGTGCGGCTGGCCCGCGAGTGCCGCCACCCGCTGCAGGTCGAGGCAGCGGTGTGGGACTGGCTGGCCGAGGCCCGCGACATGCGCGCCCGCGTCGAGCACCTGGAGTGCCAGCACCCGCTCGGCCCGCTCAGCCCTGGGCTGGCTGCGCTGGTCCGGCAACCGCTGCGCCCCTACCAGGCCGAAGCCGCGCTCTACGCCGCCTGCGCCGGCCGCAGCCTGCTGGCCGATGACGCGGGCCTGGGCAAGACGGTGCAGGCCATCGCCGCGCTGTGCCTGATGGGCAAGAGTTTCGGGGTGGAGCGGGCGCTGGTGCTGTGTCCGCCCGAGCGGCTGGCGCACTGGCAAGCGCAGTGGCAGGCCTGGGCCGGTGCCGACACGCCGATCACTCCCGTGTTCGCCGATCTCGCCACCCTGGCGGATGCGCTCGGGCTGGAGGGCCTGCGCACGCTCGACGCCGACGTGGTCCTCATCGACGAGCCGAACGACCCCGCCGCCTCGCCGTGGTCGCAGCCCGCCCGCCTGGCGGCGCTGCAGCAGCTCGCCAGCCCGTGGGCGCTCGTGCTGGCCCGCGCGCCGCTGGACGACCGCCCGGACGCCTGGCAGGCCATGCTCGACTGGCTCGACGGTGGCCATTTCGGTGCCGTGGCGGCACTCCAGGGCGGGCACCTCGACGCGCTGGCGCCGTGGATGCTGCGCCGCACGCGCACGCTGGTGCTGCGCCAGTTGCCGGAAACGGTCGAGCAGACGGCGCGGGTCGGACTCGCGCCAGAAGCCCGAGCGCAGCACGACGCGCTGCTCGGTCAGCTCCAGCGCGGCGTGCAACGGTGGCAGCGCAGCCAGTTCATCGGCAGCCGCGACCAGCGCGCACTGGTCCGGACGCTGCACACGCTGCGCCAGTGTGGCCAGGACGGCAAGTCGGACGCCGCGCTGCTGGCCATCGACACGGCGCTGCAGTCCGCCGACACCAAGGTGGTCGTGTTCAGCCAGTGGCCCGAGGCGCTGGAGCGGCTGGGGGCCGCGCTGCAGGCTCGCGGCACCGACTTCCGCCACCTCGGCCCCGCACTGGTGGGCGACGCCCGGCGGGCACTGGTGGGCGAGTTCCAGCAGACGCCCGCGCTGCGCGTGCTGCTGTGCAGCGACGACGAGCGCGGCGGTCAGCTCGGTCTGCGCCACGCGGCCACGGCAATCGTTCACCTCGACCGTCCGTGGAACCCCGCGCTGCTGCTGCAGCGGCTCAGCCGCGTCCACCGCACCGACCGCGTGCGGCTGGTGGAGGTTCACCACCTGCTCGTGGACGACAGCATCGAGTCG